>NZ_JALQDC010000029.1:0-310941 GCF_023631445.1 Caballeronia sp. GAWG1-5s-s
GCCGTCACCGTGCCTTCCTTCGAGAACGCGGGCTTCAGTCCCGCGAGCGCTTCGGCGGTGACGCCGTGGCGCACGAATTCGTCCGTGGCGAACTGGATGGGCTCGCCTTTGCGCTGCGGGATCGACACCGGCACGATTTCGTCGTTGAAGCGGCCGGCTTTCTGCGCGGCCTCTGCCTTGTTCTGCGACAAGGCCGCGAACGCGTCCTGCGCTTCGCGCGTGATGCCGTATTCCTTCGCGACGTTCTCGGCCGTCGTGCCCATGTGGTAGTTGTTATAGACGTCCCACAGGCCATCGACGATCATCGAGTCGATCAGCTTCGCATCGCCCATGCGGAAGCCGTCGCGCGAGCCCGGCAGCACGTGCGGCGCGGCGCTCATGTTCTCCTGCCCGCCCGCGACGATGATCTCCGAATCGCCCGCGATGATCGCGTTGGCCGCGAGCATCACTGCCTTGAGTCCCGATCCGCAGACCTTGTTGATCGTCATGCCGGGGACCATTTCGGGCAAGCCGGCCTTGATAACCGACTGGCGCGCCGGGTTCTGGCCCGAGCCCGCGGTCAGCACCTGACCCAGAATGACTTCGCTGATTTGCTCGGGCTTCAGACCCGCGCGTTCGAGCACCGCGCGAATCACGGTGGCGCCCAGTTCCGGCGCTGCGATCTTCGCAAGCGAGCCGCCGAATTTGCCGACCGCGGTGCGCGCGGCCGATACGATCACTACGTCATTCATCTTCAATCCTCGTTGAACAGCGGAACTCGTGAATCACGGTTTTCATGCGCTTCGTTCGCGCACTCAATCACGCGCTTTCGATGCAAACGACGCAGCCCATTTACATGGGCTTTTAATTAGACTCTCAGGTCGACAACGGCCTTCTCCCGATTGCATCGATGCGCGGAAAATACGCAAACGCAAGTCCGCCGCATGCACTGTTGCACGCGTTAATCGCATCTGGTCGGGGAAGTAAGTTAGGGCGTGCGCTTGTGCGCCGCACCAATCAGAAGTCATTCTAAACGCAAAACATCGACAAAAGTTTTCATATTCCTAGGTAATAACCCTATGTACGGTAAGATATGCCGCACTAAAGATGCGCGTAGTTTGCTCTAACGTCGAACGGCCGTGCAATAAATCTGCTGTTTAGCAGCGGAAATTGTGCGCTAGTCTGATGAATGGTGCATGAAAGCTTCGCTGCCCGCCGGTGCAAAACGGCCGGTCGGCAGGCGCGTGCAGCGCCGGCCGTTTCGTCAGGCATCGGACCACTTCAATGCCACCTTTTCATTATCCGCTTAGTATCAGCCGATTTTGTCCACGTCGACTATCTAACATGGAATGCATTCATGACATGTCGATGTATTGCGGCGATTTGCCGCGATTGAATTAAATCGCCAATACCAGTTTGATACCTTTTGCTCGCGAACAACACGCCATCATTCTCGTATTGGTTAATCGTTCTTCGTTAGTCAATACGACGTCGCGATGATCGACTTCACCGTCGAGCACGCGAATCTCGCACGAACCGCATAGTCCTTCTTCGCAATCGCTTTGAATATCGATATTCGCGCGCCTAAGCGTAGCGAGGAGCGTCTGATCCGGCGGAACGGTCAACGTCAGGCCCGAATCCCGCAGTTCGACTTCGAATGCGTGCTCACTGGACGGGTCCAGCGCGCCCAGCGTGGATTCGAAATGCTCGATCTTCAACGCGCCTTCCGGCCACCGGGCGCTTGCGGTCGAGAGCGCGTCCATCATGCGCGCCGGACCGCAGGCATAGACTTGCGTGCCCGCCTCGACGCGCAGCGCCGTGAAGTCGTTGCGCGCGCCCTCCTCCGATACGTACACGCGCAGCCGTTCGCCATGCAGCGCGCGCAGGTCGTCGAGAAAAGCCATCGACGCGCGGCTGCGACCGCTATAGTGAATCTCATAGTCGATGCCGTGCTCGCGCGCGTGACGCGCCATCGCGCTGATCGGCGTGATGCCGATGCCGCCGGCAATCAGCACGAGCCTGCGCGCAGCGGGATCGAGCCGGAAGTGATTGCGCGGCCCGCGAATGCGCCAGTGCACGCCTGGCTTCACGTTGTCGTGGACCCATGCCGAGCCGCCGCGGCTCGCGGTCTCGCGCAACACGGCGATCTCGTAGGCGGCCGAATCGGCAGGATCGCCGCAGAGCGAATATTGCCGTGAGAGGCCGCTGTCGCCGCAGATGACGTCGATGTGCGAGCCCGGCGTCCAGCGCGGCAGCGCGCGACCATCGGCTGCGACGAGACGCACGCGCGCGATGCGATCGGCGCACATCGACACCGACTCGACGATCACCGCGCGGCTCACCGCATGCGACGACGGCTCGCCGATGCGCACCGCCGCGCGCGGCTCGCGCACCGACGGATTCGTGCGCTCGGGGTTCAGCGCGGGGTCCCATTCGACGTAGAGATGCTCGGGCCCGCGAAACGACGTGTTCGGGACGTACGTGAAGCGCTGCTCGGCGAGGCGCATGTGCGGCAGGCGGCGCGTCAGTTCGTCGAGGAAGATCTGCATCTCCATGCGCGCGAGATTCTTGCCCATGCACTGATGCGCGCCGTAGCCGAACGTCAGCTGATCGCTGGCATTTTCGCGGCGGATGTCGAAGAGATCGGCGTCCGCGAACTGATGCGGGTCATGGTTGGCCGATGACGTCACGATCAACAGCTTCGCGCCCGCCGGAATGTCGATGCCGCCGATCTTCACGTCGCGCGTCGCGAGCCGCCGCCACGCCGCAACCGATCCGTTGTGCCGCAGGCATTCTTCGACCGCGTTCGGAATCAGGCTCGGGTCTTCGCAGATGGCGCGCCACGCCTGGCCGTGTTGCAGCAACAGCTTGATCGCGTTGGCGGCCGCGTTGGCCGTGGTCTCGTGCGCCGCGACGATGCCGGCCATCATCATCGAATGCAGATAGGAGTCCGTAACCACGTCGGGCAGTGTCTGCTGCTTGCGAATGCCGTACTGCATCCAGCCGGGGCCGGACGGGTCCTCGCGCATCTTGTCGAGCACCTTGCCCGCGTACTGCCAGAACTTGCCGACGGCATGCGCGACCGCGACCTGCTCCTCCGGCTTCGGGCGGCCCCACGTATTCACCGTATGCGCGATGGAGTATTCGCGCAGCGTGTCCATGTCCTCCTCGGGCACGCCGAGAAAGTGCAGCGCGACGGTTAGCGGCACTTCCCACAGCATCTGATCGACGAGATCGGCGCGGCCATCGTCGATGAAGCGATCGACATATTCGCGCGTGAGTGCGCGCACCATCGGCTCGTGATGCGCGAGCGCCTCGGGCGTGAACGGGTCCATCAACGCGCGACGGCGCGGCATGTGCGCCGGTTCGTCCTCGTTGACGAGCGTGCGGTTGAGCGCGAAGCCGTACGACGCGAGCACCGCGTTCGCTTCCGGCCCGGTCGGCGTGATCTTCTCCAGCGCGATCGACGGACTGAACGTCAGGTTGTCGCGAAAGATCGCCTTGATGTCGTCGTAGCGCGTGACGACCCAGTAACCGAGCTTCGGGCTGTAGAACACCGGCTCCTCTTCGCGCGCCCAGCGCACGTACTCGGGCGGGTCTTGCTGATAGCCGTCGCTGAACGGATCGAAATCCGCGGCGCGCGCGCTCACCGGGCAGCCGTTCGGCGCAGTCGAATGGAAAGGGCATTGGGTCGCGGGTGTCGCGATGTTTGCGTCGGCCATGAGCTTCGTCTCCTTATTTATATATTTCGTGTGTCAGACCGGCTTTCCTTCGCTCGATGCCCAGTTTCGCATCAGCGTGTTGCTCGGCAAGGTCTCGTCGATCATCTTGCGCGCCGTTTCGCGACCGGCGACAGGCAAGCCGGTCGGATCGAGCACGCCGATCTGCACCAGCACCGACGCCTGATCCCAATAGATGTGTTCGTTATAGAGCTTGTCGCCGCGAAAGCGGACGACTGCGAGCATCGGCACTTCGAAATAGCGGCCCGTGGGCGCGAGGCCCGGCAGCAGCCAGTCGATCTCGCGATCATGCGTCGCGCAAAACACGAATTCGTCGACGATCCGGTCCGCGCCGATCGTGCGCGAGACCGGGATCAGCTTAGTGTCGGCAGGGTTCGAGTGGACGAAGTGATATCGGTAGAAGCGTTTGAGCTCGTCGTATCCGACGCCGCCCGTCATCGTCGGCACGTGGTTGACGTACGGCTCGGCGACCATGGTCGGCATGACGGCGTCGACGTCGCGCGTCGCGAATTCGAAATAGCAGTGCTGCTCCCACAAGCGGTCGAGGTCGTAGACTGGACCGAGCACCTCGCGCAGCAAGCCGAGCGTACGCGAGTACGCCATCAGCGCGGCAGGTTTGTCGTATGGCGAGTCAGCGGATGCGGCGGGCGCGGCAAAACCCGGCGCGCACCCGCTATATATATAGCGCTGTATCTGTGGCTTGCCGGCGAAGGCGTCGCTCGCTTGCGTTTCCGCGAAATGGAAAACCATCGGGCAGCGGATGGTGCGCAGGTCGTCGAGGCAGGCGGCGAGGTCGTCGGGATAGTAGGCCACCGCGCAGTCGATGTCCGCGTTCGCCGCGGCCTGCACGGCTAGCCGTCCGCCCGCGCCGAAGCCGACCGCGCCCACTTTGCCCGCATGTTCCGGCAGCGCGCGCAGGGCTTCGATGATTGCCGCCAGGTTTTCCATCGAGACGCCGCCGCCCCGAAGCTCGCGCCCGGCCAACTCGGGCGCCAGCACGACGTACCCCTCCTCGGCGAAACGCTCGGCGGTCGATTGCGCGAAGTCGTCGAGGCCCGCGGCATCGTGCAAGAGCAGCAGTCCCGGTCCCGAGCCTTGCGCCGGGCGTGTCACGTACGCGCGAATCGGGCCGCCTTCGCGGGCGGCGATGTCGATGAAAGTCCCAGCCATGTCAGGCGTCTCCGGAGTCGTCGGTCAGGAAAGCAGCGTATCGGCAAGCAGCTTCACATTCAACACGACAATCACGCCGGCGACCAGCCACGCGAGCGCCGCCAGCCATCGACCGATGACGAAGACGCCCATTTTCTGGCGGTCGGACACGAAGCGCACGAGCGGCACGACGGCGAACGGCAGTTGCATCGACAGGATTACCTGGCTCAAGACGAGGAGTTGGCCGGTGGCTCTTTCGCCGTAAATTGCAGTGACGGCGATCACGGGCGTGATGGCGATCGATCGTGTCAGAAGGCGGCGCGCCCAGTTCGGCAGGCGCAATTGAAGAAAGCCTTCCATCACGATCTGGCCGGCGAGCGTGGCCGTCACCGTCGAATTCAAACCGGAGGCGAGCAGCGCGACCGCGAACAAGGTCGACGCGATGCCGAGACCGAGCAGCGGCGACAGGAGATGGAACGCGTCGGCGATTTCGGCCACTTGGTCGTGACCGCTGCTATGAAAGACGGCCGCCGCCACGACGAGGATCGCGGCGTTGATAAATAACGCGAGCGTCAGCGCGAGGGTGCTGTCGATCGTCGCCCAGCGGATGGCGTCGCGGCGCGCATCCACCGAGGCGCCATAGGCGCGCGTCTGCACGACCGAAGAATGCAGATACAGGTTGTGCGGCATGACCGTCGCGCCGAGAATGCCGATCGCGAGGTACAGCATCTCGCGGTTCGCCACGATTTGCGGGGACGGCACGAAGCCGCGCAGCACCTGCGCGACCGGGGGCGCCGCCGCGGCGATCTGCAACGCAAAGCAGACCGCGATGACGGCCAGCAGCGCAATGACGAATGCTTCGAGGAAACGGAAGCCTCGGTTGACGAGGAGCAGGAGAAGGAAGGCGTCGAGCGCCGTGATCAGCGCGCCGAGCACGAGCGGAATGTCGAACAGCAGCTTCAGCGCGATGGCGGTGCCGATAACCTCGGCGAGATCACACGCGATGATCGCCATCTCGCACGCAAGCCACAGCGCCAGATTGACGGGCCGGGAGTAATGATCGCGGCATGCCTGCGCGAGGTCGCGCCCCGTCGCGACGCCGAGCCGGACAGCCAGTGCCTGCAGCAGGATCGCCATGAGGTTCGACAAGAGGATCACCGCGAGCAACGTGTAGCCGAAACGCGAGCCGCCGGCAATGTCCGTCGCCCAATTGCCCGGGTCCATGTAACCGACCGAGATCATGTAGCCCGGGCCGGCGAACGCGAGGAGTCGCCGGAACCAACTGCCACCGACCGGCACTCGCACCGACGCGTAGACCTCCGGCAAACTCGGGCGCAAATCGTCCTGTCGAGCATCTTTGTACACGGGGCGAGGGTCGCGCATCGGCACGGGCTCCGGTAAGGCGCTTGTCAGTGAACGAATATGCGCCGGGCGGATTAAAGATACAAGCTCCGGGCGGGTCGGCGGCGTTGAACACTGATAATTCGACTTATCAGATGTAACGATTTAGGTTGTCAATTTCACGCGGAGTTGATAACCTCGCCGCAAATGGCTGATTTCAAACACAAAATTTCTCGTTCTGAAGGCGCGTTGCATGAAGGCTCGGCAACGCCTCGCCTCACGCGCCAGCATTTCGCCCTGTATCGCGGCTATCTGGACGGCGTGTCCGAAGCGCAGCTTCACGCATCGTATGGCGACTCGGGCAGCGACATGCGCAGCACGCGCCGGCTCATCGCTGCCCTGCGCGACACGCTTTCTGTGCTCGCGCGCCGTGCGCACGACATCGAAGCCGCCCATCTTCTTCGATTGCGCCCCGGGAGTATTCCGTCGACGCCCGCTGAACTCGCCGGGGGCGCGCCTTCGCTCGAGACGTTCCGCGAGCGCGTCGACCCGGACGGTGTATTCGGCGAAGCGGAACTGCTCGCGTTGTATCGGGAAGCGTATCCCGCGGATGCGTCGCCCACCGTGGACCGGCGAACCGCGCGCAACATGCGACTGCGGCGGCGTCAGGCGGACGCGCTTGCGAGAATGGAAGCGACGCTCGTCCACGATCCGCGGCCGGAGCATCCGGTGGACGGATGGTTCGAACCGGCAGTCGCGGCACGGCTCGCCGCTGCACAAATCGGGACGATCTCGGATTTGATCGCACTGATCGAGCGCCGCCGACATCGGTGGTACACCGCAGTGCCGCGACTCGGGCCCAAGGGCGCGCAACGCATCGTCGACTGGCTGCAACTGCACTCGGACGCGCTCGGGCGCACGCTTTCGCCGTCGGCGCTGGTGCCGCGGCGGCAGTGGACGGCGGAGGCGCCTGAGCGCCCTGTCGCGAACGGTGACGCGGTTGCTATCGCGCCGCTCGAAGCGATTCGCGTCCCTGCCCCGCTCGACGGCTCGAACGGGATGAATCGCGCGAGTGGCTCAACCTGTCGTCTTCGCACCGATATCGAAGCGATCAACGCGTGGCTCGACGCGCGCGCGGCAAGCGAGCACACGCGGCGGGCCTATCGGCGCGAGGCGGAACGGCTGCTGCTTTGGGCGCTGATCGAGAAGAGCAAGCCGCTGTCGTCACTGACTTTGCCGGATTGCTGCGAGTATGTTCATACTTTTCTTTCGAATCCAAGTCGCGGGCGTTGGGTCGGGAAAAGCCGTGTCGAGCGGTGCCTCGCCGATTGGCGGCCGTTCGCCGGTCCGTTGTCCGATCGAAGCCGGGAGACAGCCCGTTCAATATTGACCGCAATGTGCGAGTGGCTCGTCGAGGTAAGTTATCTGGCGACGAATCCGTTCAGCGGAATGGAACGAGCGGCGACGCCATCAATTTTCGACGCGGAGACGCGGTCGCTCGATTTTGAACAGTGGAGGCTCGTTTTCGACGCCGTAACCCGGCCTCAGTACACCTTCGTCGAACATCGCGACCGCCTCGCGCTGCTGCTTGCGTACGCCACAGGACTGCGTCGTTCCGAGTTGGCGAGCGCGACGACCGACATGCTGTCAGTCGGGCGCCTCCCCGGCGTCGAAGCGCCGGTTTGGCGGCTGAGTATCGGGCATGTGTCGCGGCGACGTGCAAATCGTTCGGTGCTTCTGCCGCCAATCGTGATCGAGGCACTAGAAGAAAACCTCGCGCTTCGGGGACTTCCCAGCGCGCTCGACTGCCCGGAAGGCACGCCGCTGCTTGCTCAGTTGCGAAACGGCGGATCCATCACGCCCGACGGCATCGGCAAGCTATTCAAGGCGATTTTCACGAGCGCCGCTGCTGCTGCAGATAGAAACGTCCCTGGATCGGGGCGTCGCCTCGCGCTCGCGAGCACGCACTGGCTGCGGCACACACATTCCGCGCATGCGCGCGCGCACGGCGCGGACATCGTCGAGATTGGCAAGGGCCTCGGGCATGCAAGCTTTTCGACCACATCGCTGTACCTAAAGGGCGATGGCTGGCGACGTTTACTTGGCGTCGAGCGGCTTTTACGAGAGACTTTTCGCTCGGATCCTCATCAGAATCCGCTTAGCGGAGCCTCGCGGGCGCCTCGGACGTTGTAAAAATGCCTGAAAAGGCGTGAATACGACTTCAGAGTTTACTTGAGGTTTACCGGTTGGCCGTTTATTCTTCGGTTTGCAGCATGTTTTCCACAAACCGAAGAATTATTTGCTTACCCAGGCCCGCCAGTGACTGCGAACTCCATGTTAAGCGCCCGGCTTCCCGAAGTCGATCAATCCGTTTCCATCGAAACGCTGCTGGGGGTGGCCGCTCAAGCCACTGACATCCTCAACCAGATCCGCGACGCGATGCTGGAGCCGTACCCGCGCAAGAGCGCGCCGACCTTCACGAGCGCGCAAGTCGCCTCGCTGTGCGGCATCGACAAGCAACGGTTCCAATATCTGACGACAAAGGGCGAGTTGCCGGCGGGTACGTCGAAAGGCGCGGGCCGAAGTAAACAGTTCACGCTGGAGGAAACGCTGACCTGGATCCGCGCGACGAAGGAACGCGTCAGGCGTCCCGAGGGCAAACGCGGACGAATCGTCACGGTGGCGAACTTCAAGGGCGGCGTCGCGAAAACGACGACCGCCGTTTCGGCTGCGCAGGCGCTGACGCTCCTCGGCCGACGCGTCTTGGTAATCGACTGCGATCCCCAGGGCACGACGACGCAACTGTGCGGCTGGGCTCCGGACGCCGAAATTTCCGACGATCAGACGCTCTTGCCGCTCATCTACGGTGACCAGGAGACGCTCCGCTATGCCGTTCAGGAGACGTACTGGCACAACCTCGATCTGATCCCGGCGTCCTCGTCGCTTTTCGATGCTGAATTCGAGATCCCGGCGAAAGTACTGAACGACAGCACCTTCGAGTTTTGGGAGATCGTCCGAAAGGGCTTGCTGCCATTGACGGACGATTACGACGCGATCGTCATCGACACGCCCCCTGCCCTCAGCTATCTGACGATAAACGCGCTCCTCGCGTCCGACGCCATTCTCCTCCCCTGCCCGCCCGAGGCGCTCGACTTCGCGAGTTCGACGCAGTTCTGGCACCTCTTCGCGGACATCGCGAAGAAGCTGCCGGGCGTACTCGAACAAAAGCGATTCGACTTCGTGAACGTGATCTTGACCAAAGCCAAGTCGGACGATGTCTCCCGGGTAGTGCGAGGCTGGCTGCAGAAAGCCTATGGCGATCGAGTACTTCCATTCGAGATTCCAGAGTCCACGGTGCCGAAGGGTGCGTCTGCGCAACTCTCTACCGTGTATGACTTGTCGAAACCGGACGGAAGCACGGCCGCATACAACCGGTTCAAGGAGCCGCTCGACCGGCTCGCAGAGCATCTCGACGCGCAGTTCGTCCGCGCGTGGAACCAGAAGGAGGAATAAATGGGCATTGGGGACAGGCTCCTCGCAAAGACTGCGAACGTTGGGAGCAAGCCATCTGATTTGGCTCAGCGACCGACGAACACCGAGCCGCGCACGTCACCTGGCAGATTGATGGACGCGCAGCATCGGATCAACACAGCGCAGGCCCGGATCAAGGAACTTGAATCGCAACTGGAAGAGCGCGCAGCGCTGGAGGTCGCGCTCGACGCGCTGGTTGAGGTGCCGGGGCGTCGCAGAAAGCTCACAGCCGAACAATTTCAGGAACTGAAGAGCAATCTCGCGCAGCACGCCCTGGCTACGCCGATTCTTGTCCGGTCCATCGCGGACGGACGTTACGAGATCGTCGCGGGACACAACCGGGTCGCGGCTTACCGCGAACTGGGGCGCAGTAGCATTCGCGCGAACGTCGCATCGATCGAGGAAGGCGAGATCGAGTTTGCCGCTTTTTTCTCCAACCTTCTGTCGCCGTCACTGACCGACTTCGAGAAGTACTGGAACTTCAAGCGGCTCCAGGAGTTAAGTGGACTTTCGCGTACCGAGATCGCCGACAGCGCGGGCTTGAGCAAAAGTCACGTGAGTCGGATTTTCTCGTTCGACGCGCTACCGGACGAGGCCAAGGAGGCCCTGGCGATGAAGCCCGAGCGCCTCGGAAGCAATGCTGCCCAGAAGCTCGCCGCGCTTGCAGAAGCCGGAAAGTCCGAAAAAGTTGTCGAGGCGGTTCGACGTCTTGTCGACGACGACACCTTCACGCAAGACAAGGCAGTCGCGTTGGTTGCTGAGAAACCGAAGGCAACTCCTCCCAGCTCGACGGTCGTTCGCGCCGGGCGTCGAAAGGTGTGCGAAGTCACAACGCGTAATGGAGTGGTAGGCGTCCGGTTCTTCGAGAAAGACGCCAGTGCGGCAAGTGAGTGGGGCCAGCGCATAGCGGATTTCATCAGCAAATCGCTAAGCGAAGCAGCGCCCGAGGAATGACCTACTAGGTACTCATTAAAAATCAACGACTTAGTGCGTTGATAGGTTGAGACCAGGAGAGCCACCCTTATAGGCCAATACCAGTGATTAACTGGCCGAGGTAACCATGTGATCGACACGCTGTAGAAAGACAAAAGCCTTCGGCGCCAACCGAAGGCTTTTGAATTCGGGCTTAACTGCTGTTCGCCCGGTTCGCTTCCCGACGCCAATCGGGTCACGAGTGCACATCTCGAAGTTTAGCGGATCGCGATCGGCAGTCAAGCATTTGCCCTCCATTTCTCGAAATGGACGCACTTGACATGCATATCGCGCAACTTTCCGTTGCAGGCGAGGTTGATTCTCGTCCGCAAAACCATAATTCACTCACTGCCACACCCGATCAACAGGCACTCGACGAATACGCTTGTGATCGGTCGAATCTTCCGTGGGTGATCTTTCGCGCGGCGCATCGCGCCAATCACCTATCAGCGCTACCTGCTCGCGCCCGCGCCGTACTCGCCGCCCTTGCCCGGACCGTCGATGCAAATCGGCCGTTCGCAGCAATCTTCGCCCGACGCGAACTCTTGACCGGCCGAGCACTTCAGTCCATGCGCACGTTCTATCGCAGCCTCGAAGACCTCGAAGCGGCGGGGTTCATTACGCGTCCCCCGCAAACACGATACGGCAGCGCCGGTCTTTTCGGTCGAGCCTATCTGCACCTGACAACCAAAGCGGCCGACGTGCTGGGATTGACCGAAACTTCCGAGCACGCCACTGACTCGGCGCATAAGCCACAGGGATCGCCTGCGCGCAACAGAACGGCCCAGTTCTTGATCGCGCCGTCTGTCACGCTGGCAGACGGTGCTATATATAAGGATCTATCCCCTAGTAATCAAAAGAGACAACCGGGCCGCCTCCCTGCCGATCTCATGCGCCTGCGGCTTCTGGGATTTCGTGATTTTTTGATCTTCAAACTCATGGCCGAGGCTCGCCGACACGGCAAGCTCCTCTCAGACGTCGTAGAGACGACCTGGGAACATCTAAAACGCGCTCAGCATCCCATCAGCTATTTGCGCGCTCTGCTGCGAAAGCCGGTCGACTACGCCTATCGAGTCCGCACGCTTCACGCTGAATTCGCCGAACAAGAGACGCGCGCCTCCAAAGACGCCCACGTGAAGCAGGCCACAGACGCCATCGCCGGCAAATCGTTTGAGAGTCGCGACGGACTTACGCGCTATGTCGTTTCCGCGAACGCAACCGAACTGACCGCGCATCACCGCGATGAAGCGCGTCCTCGCGTACGCGTTGGATCGTGGGCCGAGGAATTCATCGCTGCTTTGGACGCCGGGCACATCGTGCCCGCTGCGGCTAGCGCTGCCAACAACGCGGCCGCATCGCCACGTTGCCTGCCCGCTGACCAGTTCGAGTCGGCAGCCGCGAAGCGCGCCTCGCGAAGCAAGGAACAGGTCAATGCCCTCAAACAACTGCTCAAGTTGAAAACAGTCGGCCTCGCCCCCAGATCGAATGGGAGCGAGAAGTCTGAGACGTTAAGGGCGGAAGGCCCCGCGCCCATCCGCCCTATGCGGTCTGACATTTCGCCGCAACGAGCAGACCTTTTAAAAAATCTGCTGCGTCGCAACAAACCCTGATATACTCTAAGGTTCCGCCTGTAGAGGCGATTGAAATATGCAAGCTGCGCGACTAGCCGGTTTGCGCGCTTTGCTCGATGCGATTCTCAGCAAGCCGTCCGTGATCGAAAATCATTCGATATCCATGCGGGCCGTACGCTCGCTTCCGGGGACCTGTCATCGCCGAGCAAACCTGTCGAGGAGAAAGTATGGCAAGTTTTGATCGGGAAGATTCGGAGCTGGATATCGTCGCGCCGGCGCGCAAGTCGCCGGGCCGACGCGCAGGCAAAGCAAAGGGCCAGACCGGCAACGTGCAGCCCGATGTCGTGATGACGGCGGAGCAGGACGAAGAGCGCCAGCGTCAAATGCGCGCGTTGATTCAGTTGGGCAAGGAGCGTGGCTATCTGACGCATGCCGAAATCAACGACCATTTGCCCGACAACTTCGCGCAGACGGCGGCGATGGAAACCATCGTCAGCACGTTCAACGACATGGGCGTGGCCGTCTACGAGCAAGCACCGGATGCCGAAACGCTTCTGTTGAGCGACAACGCGCCGACGGTGGTGACCGATGAACAGTCGGAAGAGGAAGCCGAAAACGCGCTTTCGACCGTCGACTCGGAATTTGGCCGCACGACCGACCCGGTTCGCATGTACATGCGCGAAATGGGTGCGACCGAACTGCTCACGCGCGCCGGCGAAATCGCTATCGCGAAGCGCATCGAAGACGGCTTGCACGAGATGATTCAGGCGATCGCCGCATGCCCGTCGACGGTGGCGAGCATTTTGGCGGACGCCGCGCAAGTCGAATCGGGCGAGCTCAAGATCGACGAACTCGTCGACGGCCTCAAGGAAGACGACGCAGCGGAAGAAGAAATTTCGGCCTCCGAAGTGACGGATTCGACGGACATCGATACGGATGCCGAAGAATCGGATAGCGACGAAGACGACGACGGCGACATCGAAGGTGGCGACGCGGGTGCATCGAACGAAGCGCGTCTGAAGCAGTTGAAGGCCGACTGCCTCGAGATCTTCGCTCGCGTGCGCGAACTGGCCGAACAAGCCAGTCATCCGAAAGGTTCGGGTGCCGCAGCGACGAAGGCGGTCGAACGCGCGCGCGCCGAGATTCAACGCGAGTTGGGATCGATCCGCTTCACGGCGAAGACCATCGACCGTCTGTGCGCGAACGTTCAGCAGCAAGTCGCGCAAGTGCGCGAGATCGAACGTCGCATTCTGCAGATCGCCGTGGATCGCTGCGGCATGCCGCGCGAGAAGTTCGTCGAGTCGTTCCCGGGGCATGAGACCGACCTCGAATGGACGGCGCGCACGGCGGCGAGCGCCAAGCATTACGGTGCATCGCTCGAGCGCAGTTTGCCGGCCATTCAGGCAGAGCAGCAAAAGCTCATCGACATCGAAGCCGCTGTCGCGATGCCGCTCAAGCAACTCAAGCAGATCAACCGTCAGATGACGGCTGCCGAGTTGAAGATGCGTCAGGCAAAGCGCGAGATGATCGAGGCGAACCTGCGTCTCGTGATTTCGATCGCGAAGAAGTACGTCAACCGTGGCATGCAGTTCCTGGATCTGATTCAGGAGGGCAACATCGGTCTGATGAAGGCGGTGGACAAGTTCGAATATCGCCGTGGCTGGAAGTTCTCGACGTATGCGACGTGGTGGGTTCGTCAGGCCGTGACGCGCTCGCTCGCCGATCAAGCGCGCACGATCCGCGTGCCGGTTCACATGATCGAAACGATCAATAAGTTGAACCGCATCTCGCGCGAGATTCTGCAGCAGACCGGTCAGGAAGCGCATCCGTCGGTGCTCGCCGAGCGCATGGAAATGCCCGAGGAGAAGATCCGCGGCATTCTCAAGATCGCGAAGCAGCCGGTGTCACTGGAAACGCCGGTCGGTGAGGACGCCGATGCAACGCTCGGCGACATGATCGAAGATCAGGGCGCCGCGTCGCCGGCGGATGCTGCCGTGCACGCGAACATGCGTGCCGCGATCGACGATGCGCTCAACGCACTGTCGCCGCGCGAAGCGAAGGTGCTGCGCATGCGCTTCGGTATCGACACGGCGTCGGACTACACGCTCGAAGAGCTCGGCAAGCAGTTCGATGTGACGCGCGAGCGTATTCGCCAGATCGAAAGCAAGGCGATGCGCAAGCTCATGCATCCGAGCCGCGCGGACAAGCTGCGTCCGTTCCTGGATCGCTAAGCTCAGATAGAGCAGATCGAGCAGGGCACAACGCGTGCCGTCCAATGGACGGCACGCGTTTTTTTTTGCCTGCGCCGCTCAGCCGCGCGTCGTGCCCTTCGGCGCCGATGCCGCCGCGCACGCCTGAAGCGCGACGATCGCCTTGCGTGCGAGCGTCACCGTCTCTTCGCAAGCGTGGACGTTGGCAAAGATCGAGCATCCGCCGCCTGCATCTATTTTCGATACCGCACGGCGCACGCGCTCGAGCGCCGACTGTGGCGAGCCACTGTCCTTCACGATGGCGGCGACGTCGAATGCACTGCCGCCATCTGTTTCGACGTAACCGGGACATTGACCGACCGCCTGCGCGTGCGCGCCCGCGCATACGGAACCGACGAGCGCGGCGGCGGCGAGCGTTCGCGCGCTGCGCCTACGGAGATCAAAGAAGGAAGGAGTGTTCATGGCGTCGCAGTCCAACGAAGCATCGCATCGAGACATGGCGCGCCGGGCTCATCGATAGCGGTCGCAAAGCACCGCGTTGTCCACAGTTTCCGTGCACAAGCGTGTGGATATCCTGAGCATCGCCGAGCCAACGCGTTGATGCGAAACGTGTTTCGCCCGTCGTGCGAAATGCGCGCGTGAAACGCCTATTGTGGACCGGTTGCAAAAAGCGCGTTCGCTCTCGAGTCTTTCGACCGGCTCTCTCACGACAACGCTGTATCGTTGTCCACAGTTTCAGTGATCAACCATGTGGATATCCTGAGCATCGAGCGGCTAAGCGCTTGATGCTTCACGCATTTCCTCCGACGTCGCGCAATCATGCGTCGCGCGACGGTCTCAATGCATCGACGATACTTCGCGTCACCCGCGCTTCGGTATGTCGAGCCCGCGTTGCACCGCCGGCCGCGCGACGAACGCATCGAGCGCGCGCTGCACGTGCGCGTAGGCGTCGAACTGAACGAGATCGCGCGCCTCATAGAAGCCGACCAGATTACGCACCCACGGAAACACCGCGATATCCGCGACGCTGTAATCGTCGCCCATGATCCACTCACGGCCAGCGAGCCGCGCGTCGAGCACGCCGAGGAGGCGCTTGCTCTCCGCCACGTAGCGATCGCGCGGCCGCTTGTCCTCGTAGTCCTTGCCCGCGAATTTGTGGAAGAAACCGAGCTGGCCGAACATCGGACCGATGCCGCCCATCTGGAACATGAGCCATTGAATCGCTTCGTAACGGCGCGCCGGGTCTTCGGGCAGCAACTGGCCGGACTTGTCGGCGAGATAAATCAGAATCGCGCCCGACTCGAACAGCGCGAGCGGCTCACCGCCGGGACCGTTGGGGTCGATGATCGCGGGAATCTTGTTGTTCGGATTCAACGACAGGAATTCCGCCGACATCTGATCGTTCGTATCGAAGCGCACCAGATGCGGCTCGTAGGGCAGGGCGGTTTCTTCGAGCATGATCGACACTTTGACGCCATTCGGCGTCGGCAGCGAGTAAAGCTGGATACGGTCGGGATGCTGCGCGGGCCATTTGCGGGTGATCGGAAAGTCGGAGAGCGCGGGCATGGCGGGTCCTGTTCGATGGGAATCGCTCAATATAACGAGTTCGCCCACTCGACGCAGACCAGGTGAATGGCGTTCTACATGCCGCCGCAGCGTTCACCGTCCCGCGTTCCCGCAAAAGCTGGCTCAGAAATTGCGGCATCCGCCACGCTTTCCTGACAAAACCGGCGCCCACAGCCGGGATTTCAACGACCAGACTCCTCAACCGCTGCCTTGCCGCTGCCATGAAAACCGTTCCTCTCGCAACGCTTACCGCGCTCGCCGCTGTGGCTGGGGGATTGCTGCCCAGCGTGACGCAGGCTTACCCGCTCGAACAACAACTCGACTGCAAGTCGAGCGCGCATCGCTTCATCGCGCCGCTGCGCGACGAGCAGTACATCGACGCCAGCCCGATGCGCGTCGAAGCCAACTCGGTCAACGCTTTCCGGCCGACGCACGGCAGCGACCTCACCGCGTACGGCTTTCGCGTCTACGCCGTGCTGGGTTACGAACACGGCGACGCGCTTTTCAAGCAGGGCAAGGGCGAGCCGATCAACGATTCGGCGTACGGCGTCGTCGTGGTCGGGTCGAAGGAGTCGGTCGAGGCGCGCGTGCGCGACGCAGGCAGCACGGCCGTCGTCCATGAAGTGGTGCCGATGCTGATGACCGCCATCTTCTGCAACGGCAGCCCCATGCGCAACACGGCCGGCACGGTCGCGACCGACACGACGAGCAGTCATTGAAACGGCGTTGCAAGGCATTTCGCCGATAATGTTCGCCTGATCGACGACGCGCGCACTGTCGCGCGCCACCCAACACTTCCACACATGGAACCGGAGAACGACGCTCGCGCGCCCACTCCGGTCGACAGGAGAACGGAGACATGCCTGAAGCAGCCAACACGAATTCGAAGATCGCGGTCGTCACTGGAGCGGGAAGCGGCATCGGACGCGCGGCGGCGCTGGCGCTGCTAAGCGATGGCTGGTCGGTGGTGCTGGCCGGCCGCCGCGCCGCGCCGCTGGAGGCGGTCATCGCCGAATCCGGCGCGGGCGAACGCGGCCTGGCCGTGCCGACCGACGTGGCCGATCCGCAATCGGTCGAACGGCTCTTTCAGGCGGCGGTGGAGCGCTTCGGACGCGTCGATTTGCTGTTCAACAACGCGGGCGTGAGCAATCCGCCGGGCCCGTTCGAGGACTGGACGCCGGATCAGTGGCAGGGCGTCGTCAACGTCAATCTGAACGGCATGTTCTATTGCCTGCAGCAGGCGTTTCGCACCATGCGCGCGCAGTCGCCCAGAGGCGGGCGCATCATCAATAACGGTTCCATTTCCGCGAGCGCGCCGCGTCCGAATTCGGCTGCCTACACCGCCACGAAACATGCGGTAGCGGGCCTGACGAAATCCGCATCGCTCGATGGCCGCAAGTACGACATCGCGGTCGGCCAGATCGATATCGGCAACGCGCTGACCGAACTCTCCGAACGCATGTCGCGCGGCGTGCCGCAGGCGAACGGCGAGATCGCCGTCGAGCCGATGATGGACGTGAAGATCGTCGGCCAGTCCGTGCTGTACATGGCGAACTTGCCGCTCGAAGCGAACGTGCTGTTCCACACCGTGATGGCGACCAAGATGCCGTTCGTCGGCCGCGGCTGAGCGCGCTATTCGGTGCGATACCAGACGCGAATGCCTGAGTACCAGTGGCTCACGCTGGTATCGTCACCGGCGCCGAAGGTGGAGAGACTTTCCACGTTCAACACGTCGATGCGATTCTCCGCGATCCACCGGTTCGCGCGTTCGACGAGCGCCGCGCCGTTTTCGTACACGTTGCCTTTGATCAGGTGATGCTGCACCACCTGCCGCTCGAAGTCTTCGTAGGCGATCTTCGTCATCGGTCGTCTCCTTCTTGATGTTCTTGTCGCCGGCTTCGGCGAGCCGGCGCATGTCTCGTGTGCTGATTCGAGCATCATATGGCCTGAACGATGAAGCGCGCGGGGCGGTTTACCCGCGGTTGGAATGCTCGCGGCTCGTGAAGATTGCGCCGGGTGCACGCATTTGGCCGCCGCCGCCGATCTTCGCTACCATCTCCCGGTGGCGTCGATACCGGCGCGGCCCTCACCTGATCCCATGTCCTTCGTTTTGCTCGATCCCGCCATGCTTGCCGGCGATCCGCTCGACGCCGAGGAAGCACTTCTTGCGCGCGCCGCGTCCGGCGATGCCGTCGCGCACATTTGGACCGCGCCCGTCTCGCTCTCGGTGCCGCGCAGCTATCAACGGTACCCGGCGCTCGCCGATGCCCGGGCGAACTTCGCGCGGCGCGGCTGTCCGGTGTGGCAGCGTCTGTCGGGCGGCGGCCTGGTGCCGCAAGGACCGGGCATCGTAAACTTGAGCCTCGCGTATCCCGTGCGTGCGCCGATGGGCGCGCTCGCCGAGACGGTCTATGTGCATCTGTGCGGCATTCTGGCCGACGCGCTGCAAACGCTCGGCGTCCTCACGCATCATCAGGCGGTGAACGGCTCCTTTTGCGATGGACGCTTCAATCTGGCGTGGGGGCCCGGCAACGATGCGCGCAAGATCGCGGGCACCGCGCAGTACTGGCGGCGCGCGCCGCAACCAGCCGATGAGCGCGACACGCCGCTCTACGCCGTGCTCGCCCACGCCGTGTTGCTGGTCGATGCCGACCCGGTCGAGATCAACGAGCGCGCCAACGCGTTCGAAGCGCTCATCGGCAGCGGACGCCGCTATCAGGAGATGAAAGTCGTCACTGTCGCGCAGGCGCTCGCGTACGAATGCTTCGAGATTCCCGCCGACCTGCGCGCGCGCGTGTGTGATGCGCTCGCCGCGCGTCTTGCGCGGGCTTCGCTGCCCGAGACGGGTTGAGCGTCTGGTCGCTGTCCGTTTCAACCGCATCGAGGTGGCCATGCCGCTCAGACGTGCATCGAACGGCTTCTTTTTTGCGCTGTGGGTCGCCGTCTGCGCGGCCGCGCCCGAGTTCCTGTGGCAAGGACTCGTCTCGCTTGTCGGACACTTTTCGCTGACCGACGCCGCCGCGGCGCTTCTAATCGGCGCGATCCTCGCGTTCTTCGTCGATCCGGTGCTGGAGCGCGTGCGCGCGCTCGGCGAGGATGCGACGCATCGACGGCCCGACAAGTCGCCCGCCTTCGCCGCGCGAAGCGCTGAGCTTCGCGGTGGTGGCCGTGTGCGTGCACGAGGCGATCACCGTGTATGTCGCAGCCAGCCATTCGAACGAGCAGGCCGGCGAGAATCTCGCGAAAGCGGTCGCGCAGGCGCTGCAATGGGCGGCGATGCCTTTCTTCATCACCATCGCGTGGCTCGCGGCGCGCGGGCCGCGCTGGACGGCATGGCCGGCGGCGTTGCTCGCGGTCGTGATCGGCTACTTATGCGGGCTGGCCTTCGAGTGGGGAGGGCGCGTCATCGCGACGACGCTGATTCCTTCCGTGCTGATTCTGATCGCGGGTTCCGTGGTCGTGCGCGACCAGTGGGACCCGTCCACGTTTCGCCGCTGCGCCCGCGCGACGGCTGTCGTCGCGGCGACGTGGCTCGCGTTGACCGGCGTGCTGCAAGTCGCGTTGTGGCTCGCGCACGTGCAGAGCTTTCGCATCTACACGAACGCGGAGTTCTGGAGCGACCTGCGGTTCTACATCGGCTGGGCGACGGGGCTTCTGGTCGCGCCGGGACTGGTTGCTCCGCTCGATCCACACGCGCGCCCCGCCGACGATAGCTGGCGCCGGCGCCGTTGATTCGACTCAGGTCGAAGGCGGCGGAGGCGGCTGGATGCCGGGCGGCGGTGGCGGGGGCGGCGGGGCCGAGTAAGCGCCGGTGGGCGGGACGGTTCGCACGGCGCCACTGACGGGCACTTTGTCGCCCGCCGCGTACATGCACTGGAGATACGCGTAGTCGTAGCTGCGCTGCACGCCGTAGCCGGACGACTGCGCCGCGCCGACGCCGAACGCGCTGCCTGTCAGCAGGCCCGCGCCCGCGCCAATGGCCGCGCCCGAGCCGCCGCCGAACGCCGCGCCCGCGGCCGCGCCGATCGCAGTGCCCACGACCGCGCTTCCGACCGCGCTGTTGGTCGCGGCCTGATCGGCGCTGACGCCGCCGATCTGCTGGAGCGCGAACTGACGGCAGGAGGCGTCGTCGGCCCGGAACTGGTCGAACGTCTTGGTGGAGCCGGGAAGCGCCATGACGCTCGGCCCGCTCGGCATGACGGTGCATGCGGACAGGCCGGTGAGCGCGAGAAGAAATACGAGCCTTCGGTAGTTCATGGACGTGACTTCCTTAGCACTTCATCATTGGTTCGAAGGCGCAGGCGGTTGGGCCGGCACTTCGCGCCAGCCGCCGGGGCACTCCTTCACATACGGGTAGTACGTGCGCGATCCGTCGCAGTAGTACCAGGAACCGCTCGGCTGCGCGGGAGCGGCCGCGGCCTGTCCTTGTTCGACATACGTGGTCGGCGCAGCGGGCACCGCGACTACCGGCGCCGGCGGATAGTAGTAGTACGGCACGGGCGCCACCGGGTAATACAGCGGCGCGCCGAACCAGATTCCGACATGGCCGCCATGCGCGCTCGCGGTGGTCGCCACACCGGCGGTAGCGAGCACCGACATCGCGATAAGAGCCTTCAGGCGATTCACGACTTTCTCCAAAAAAAATCTTGCTTGGTTGCGTCGCGGCAGGAAACTTCCGGCTTCCACATGGCCGCGATGCGTGCATTCTTCTACGCTATTCCAGTCGCGGAAGAATTTCAATTACGGCACGGCGACGCATTCTTTCGGCGTGTTACCCGGTAATAATGCGTGTCAAGAACACTCGAAGCCAAGGCGATCATGACCGATGCAGGCGGCACGAAAGAACGCGTTCGCGTTGTCGAGACAGTCACGCTGTCCGACGACTGGTACGTGCTCAGAAAAGTCATCTTCGATTTCCGGCGCCGCGACGGCACCTGGCAGCGGCAAAGCCGCGAGACGTACGACCGCGGCAATGGCGCGACCATCCTCCTGCATAACCCGCGTACTGGCACCGTTCTTCTGACGCGCCAGTTCCGCATGCCCGCGTTCGTCAACGGCCATGACGGGATGCTGATCGAAGCCCCCGGCGGTTTGCTCGACGACGCAACGCCCGATGCCCGCATCCGCGCCGAAGTGGAGGAGGAGACGGGCTACCGCGTGGGACACATCGAGAAGATCTTCGAGGCGTTCATGAGCCCCGGATCGGTGACGGAGAAGCTTTACTTCTATATCGGCGAGTACGACGGCGCGATGCGCGTCGGCGACGGCGGCGGCGTGATCGACGAGGGCGAGGAGATCGAGGTGATCGAACCGCCGCTTCACGAGGCGATGGCGATGATCGACCGCGGCGAGATCATGGACGGTAAGACGATCATGCTGTTGCAGTATCTCGCGCTCAGGCGAGCAGCGACACGGCCTTGACCTGCGCCCACACGTGCATGCCGGGCGCGATGTGCAAGCGATCCAGCGAGTAACGCGTCACGCGCGCAAGCAGCGGCGAGCCGTTCACGTCCAGCCGCACGACCGCCTGTGACGGATTCGCGTCTTCGGCAATGCCCTTCACCGTCGCGGGCAGCACGTTCAGCACGCTGCTCAGCGTATGGTCGTGCTCGCCGGTGATCAGGCTCACGTCCCGCGCCTTCACCGCGACGCGCATCGGCTTGCCTTGCGCGACCGGCTCGTGCAGCACGCGCAGCGTCGCGCGTCCTCCCGGCAGCGCGAGCGTCAGCAGCCGATACCGCGCGTCGAAGCCAGCGACCGTGCCTTCCAGCACCACCGAGGCATCGTCGGCGAGGGCGATCGGCAAGTCGAGCCGCGCGAGGGTCTCGCTGATCGGACCGCTCGCCAGCGCGCGCCCCGCGTCGAGCAGCACGAGATGATCGGCGAGCCGCGCGACTTCCTCGGGCGCGTGGCTCACGTAAAACATCGGAATATCGAGCTCGTCGTGCAGGTGTTCGAGATACGGCAGGATTTCGAGCTTGCGCTTGTGATCCAGCGAGGCGAGCGGCTCGTCGAGCAGCAACAGACGTGGGCTCGTCAGCAGCGCCCGCGCAATGCCCACGCGTTGCCGCTCGCCGCCCGACAAACCCGCCGGCATCCGTTCGAGCAGATGCGCGATCCCGAGCAATTCCGCAGCGTGCGCGAGATCGACGCGGCGCGTGGCGGGCGACACGCGCTTGAGCCCGAATCGCAGATTCTCTTCGACGCTCAGGTGAGGAAAAAGGCTCGCTTCCTGGAAGACGTAGCCGAGCGCGCGCCGATGCGTCGGCAGGAAAATGCGGCGTTCGGTGTCGAGCCACACGTCGCCGTTCACGACGAGCCGCCCCCGTGTCGGGCGCGCCAGCCCGGCGATGCAGCGCAACAGCGTGGTCTTGCCCGAACCGGACTGGCCGAAGATCGCGGTGACGCCTCGCCCCGGCAGGTTCTGGTCGACATCGAGCGAAAAGCTGCCGTGTTGAACCACGAAGCGTGCTTCGATGGCCGCGTGCGTCGCGTTGTTGCGCGCGCCGTCGAACATGAGCGAAGGTGACGTGCGTTCAGACATACGCCGCCGCCCTCCGGCGAGTCGAATAGAGCAGAAGAAGCACGACGAACGAGAACAGCACCATGCCGCCCGCGAGCCAGTGCGCCTGCGCGTATTCCAGGGCTTCGACGTGATCGAAAATCTGCACGGAGACCACGCGCGTGCGCCCCGGAATGTTGCCGCCGATCATCAGCACCACGCCGAATTCGCCGACCGTATGCGCGAAGCCGAGAATCGTCGCCGTGACGATGCCCGGCCGCGCGAGCGGCAACGCCACTGTGAAAAACGTGTCCCAGGGCCCCGCGCGCAGCGTCGCGGCGGCTTCGAGCGGACGGCGGCCGATGGCTTCGAACGCGTTTTGCAGCGGCTGCACGACGAACGGCAGGGAATAGATCACCGAACCCACGACGAGCCCGGCGAACGTGAACGGCAACAGACCGATGCCCGCCGCCTGCGTGAGCTTGCCGACAACGCCGTTCGGCCCCATCAGCACGAGCAGATAGAAGCCGATGACCGTCGGCGGCAGCACGAGCGGCAGCGCGACGACGGCGCCGACCGGGCCCTTCATGCGCGATGCGGTGCGCGCGAGCCACCACGCGACCGGCGTGCCGATGACGAGCAGCAGCACCGTCGCGAGCGACGCGAGTTCCAGCGTCAGCGCGATGGCCTGAAGGTCGGCGGAATCGATCGGCATGGTCCGCTCAGAGTTGATAACCGAACGATTTGATGACCGCCGCAGCCTTCGGACCCTTCAGATAGTCTGCGAACTGCTTCGCGACCGTATTGTCCCGGCCCTTGCTCAAGATCACCGCGTCCTGCTTGATCGGTTCGTGCAGCGAGGCGGGCACGATCCACGCCGAACCGCCCGTGATCTTGCCGTTCTTGTAGATCTGCGACAGCGCGACGAAGCCGAGCTCGGCGTTGCCCGTGGCGACGAACTGCTGCGCCTGCGAGATGTTTTGTCCTTCCACGATCTTCGACGCGACGGCCTGCGTCAGCCCGAGCTTGTCGAGCGCCTGCGTCGCGGCGAGCCCGTAGGGCGCGGCCTTCGGATTCGCTATCGCGAGGTGTGTGAACTGGTTCTTCCTCAACACTTCGCCTTTGTCGTCAACGTAGCCGTCCTTCGCCGACCACAGCGCGAGCGCCCCGGTCGCGTAGGTGAAGCGGCTGCCCCGCACGGTCAGACCTTCGCTTTCGAGTTTGGCGGGCGTAGTGTCGTCGGCGGCGAGGAACACTTCGAACGGCGCGCCGTTCTTGATTTGCGCGTAGAACTGGCCGGTCGCGCCGTACGAGGCGACGACCTTGTTGCCCGTGTCCTTCTCGAAGTCGGCGGCAATGGCCTGCATGGGCGCCGTGAAATTGGCGGCGACCGCGACCTGCACCTCGCCGGCGACCGCAGCGGACGCGGCCAGGCCGACTGCGAGCGAAAGCAACGCGCCAAGCATCGTGCGGATGAAACGGGTCTTCACGTAACTGCTCCTGTTCTTCGTCGTGTTGGTGTGTCGCGGCATATTCGGCCGGACGAGCCAGCGTAATATAGCCGAATATATTACGCGCGTTCGTGACATGATGAAGGTCCAGCGGGCGTCGGCTTCGTGTGAGCCTGCCTCACAGGAAGCGATTGACCGCGATTACCGTTATCGAAGAAACTGTGCCGCATGGCGCGAGTTCGCACCCGCGAGAAATGAGCGCTACTCACATGCAGCGGCAAACGAGGAGACAAGACATGAGCGATGCAATGAACCTGCAACGCCTGAAACTCGCCGTCGATGGCCCGATCGCCCGCGTGACGCTCGATCGGCCGGACGTGCGCAATGCGTTCGACGACGCGGCTATCGTCGACCTGACCGCCGCGTTCCGCGCCCTCAACGACGACGCCAACGTGCGCGCGATCATCCTCGCCGCGAACGGCCCGGCTTTCTGCGCGGGCGCGGACCTCAACTACATGAAACGCATGGCGGGCTTCACCGACGCGGAGAACCGCGCCGACGCGCTCGGTCTCGCGACCATGCTGAACGCCATCTATACGAGCGCGAAGCCGGTCATCGCGCGAGTGCAGGGCGACGCCTACGCGGGCGGCGTGGGCCTCGTCGCCGCGTGCGATATCGCGGTGACCGTGGACACGGCGCACTTCTGCCTGTCAGAAGCCAAGCTCGGCCTGATGCCCGCGACCATCGCGCCGTACGTGATCCGCGCAATGGGCGCGCGCGCCGCCCACCGCTATTTCGTGACGGCCGAGCGCTTCGACGCGGCCGAGGCGCTGCGCATCGGTTTCGTGCATCAGGTCGTCGCAGCCGATGCGCTCGACGCCGCCGTCGACGGAATCGCCGCGAGCATCGCCGCGAACAGCCCGAATGCGGTGCGCGAATGCAAGCGGCTCGTCGCGGATCTCGCGGGCAGCGCTATCGACGAGACGCTGATGTCGGACACGGCGGATCGCATCGCGCGGATACGCGCATCGGACGAAGGGCGCGAGGGCGTGCGCAGTTTCCTCGAAAAGCGCAAGCCGTCGTGGCTGGCCTGAGCGCAGACGCACGGCGATGATCACGCTCCATCATTGCGTCAGCGCGCGCTCGTTCAGGCCGCTGTGGGCGCTCGAGGAAATCGGCCTGCCGTATGAAGTGAAGATGCTGCCGTTTCCGCCGCGGATGATGGCGCGCGCCTTCATGGACGTGAATCCGCTCGGCACGGTGCCCGCATTTTCCGACGATGCGCTGTTCATGACCGAATCCGCCGCAGTCTGCCAGTATCTCGCGGCGCGCTATTCGCCTGGCGTACTGGATGTCGCCGTGCACGAGGCCGACTTTGGCCGTTATCTGAACTTTCTGCACTTCGGCGAGGCGACGCTCACGTTTCCGCAGACGCTCGTGCTGCGCTACACGCATTTCGAGCCGCCCGAGCGCCGGCAGCCGCAGGTCGCGGAAGACTACGCGCGATGGTTCCACGCGCGGTTGCGCGCCCTCGCGCCGCTTCTGGAACGCCAGGACTTTCTCTGCGCGGGCCGCTTCACGGCGGCGGACATTTCGGTCGGCTATGCGCTGATGCTGGCGGAGCATCTGGACTTGAGCGCGCGCTTCGCCGAACCGGTCGCGCGTTACTGGGCCCGGCTGCGCGAACGCGATGGCTTCATCCGCGCGATGCGCGCCCAGGACGCCGCCGCCCGTGCGCAAGGCGTCTCGCCGGTGCCCGCGCCGGACACGCGCTGACCGAGCGCTTCCCTCCTTCACGTCCCTCCCTCCGTGGGGCTGTGCGACCCGCCGCGACGCTTTACTCTGCGCGTCAGGCGCTGACGTTCGGCGCGCCTGTCCAGACGAAGCGTTCTTTGGCGAGGTGCCGGCGATGTACGTCTTTTCTTGGTTCTTATCGATGATCGTGGCGCTCGTCGCGACGGGCACGATCCTTTACGCGCTGCCGGGGTCGGCGGCCGAAGAGTTGAGCATCGCGACTGCGCCGCAAGCGATATTCGCCGCCGACGTGAGCCGCGCGGACGCGATGGTTTTGTCGTGCGTCGGCGTCGGGAAGTGAGCGGGTGCGTTGTGAAGCGGCGAGAGTAAGCGCTTCAGGGTCAACGGCTTAGGCCATTCGTCAGCCCGATATCCACAGCCTTTTCCCCGATTTCTGTGGATAGTCTCGCCGCGAAAGCCCAAAAAAAAACCCGCTCGAGAGAGCGGGCTTGAATCCACATCGGTTGAGACATGGAGGAGACAAGGGCTAGTATAAACCCTTAGTCCGCCAAGTCAAGCGTTCATTTCGAAAAAATTCCAACGCCCTCATTGCTTGCCGAGGCTGTGGTAATAGCTCGCCAGATTCGCGACATCCGTATCCGACAAGCCTTTCGCCACCACGGACATCATCTCGTTCTGCCGCGCGCCCGAGCGAAAATCGTTGAGCGCCTTCACGAGATATTCCTCCGTCTGCCCCGCGAGATTCGGCGCTTCCGGCAGCTTCGACATGCCGTCGAGCCCGTGGCACGCCTGACACTGCGCCGCCTTCGCGCGTCCCGCCTTGATATCGCCCGCCGCGAGCGACGCGTCCGATATCGCCGCAAGCATCGCCACCAACGCCGCGAGCGCCGCCGTCTGCTTCACGCGCCTCATTTGGCCCCCGAGTACGAGATGCGGTAAATGGCGCCGGCGTAGTCGTCCGAGACGAGCAGTGAGCCGTCCTGCAGCATTTGCACGTCGACCGGACGGCCCATGTATTCGCCGCTTTGCGTGAGCCAGCCTTCGGCGAAGACTTCCGTTTCGCCAGCGGTGCCGTCGTCCTTGATCGGCGTGTACATGATGCGCGCGCCAATGGGCTTGGTGCGGTTCCAGGAGCCGTGCTCCGCATCGAAGATGCCGCCCTGATACTTCTGCGGGAACATCTTGCCGGTGTAGAAGGACATGCCCAGGTCGGCGGCATGCGCGGCGAACTCCACTTGCGGGAACACGACGCCCGCCGGCGGGTTCTGATCCTTGTACTCGACCGTGCGCACCTTGCCGCCGCCGTACCACGGAAAGCCGAAGTTCTCGCCGGCCTTCGTCGCGTGATTCAGCTCGCCCGGCGGGATGTCGTCGCCCATGCCGTCCACCTGGTTGTCGGTGAACCACAAGGTCTTGTCCTTCGGATTGAAGTCGAGGCCCACCGAATTGCGCACGCCATGCGCATACACTTCGCGGTTCTTGCCGTCCTGGTCCATGCGGATGATGCCCGCGAGTCCGTTGCGGTCGAGTTCGGCGAGCTTGTCCTTAGGCGGCACGTTCCACGGCTGCCCGAGCGCGATGTACAGCTTCTTGTCCGGTCCGATGCGGCACGCGCGCGCGCCGTGATTGAAGCTCTCGAACTGCGTCGGAATCAGCTTGCCTTGCGGCACCACGACTGCCGCGGCCACGTCCGGTCCGCCTTCGCCGAAGAACTGCGCGGCCGGAAAACCGAGCACGCGGTTCTGCTCGGCCACGTAGAGCACGCCGTCCGGCGAGAAGCACACGCCGTTGGGCACCTTGAACGTCACCGACGAAGCGAACTGCACGACGTCGCTCGCGACGCGTTGCTTCGTCCTGTCCGTCACCTGCCACACGCGATTCTTGCGCGTGCCGACGAACACCACGCCCGTGGATGGCTCGATCGCCATGTGCCGCGCTTCCGGCACGACCGCATACAGGTCGATCTTGAAGCCCGGCGGCAGCTTGATCTGCTTGAGGTTTTCGCGAAGCGCGTCCGCAGTCTGACCGGTTTGCGGGACGGTTTCGGGCGGCTGCGTATTGCCGGTCTGACGGAAGTTGGACAGGGTGCCGACGTTGTCCTGCGCTGCGTCGGCGGGCGGCATGCAGGCGAGCATTGGGCCGAGGGCCAGTGGCAAGAGCTTGAGCGTTGCGTTCATCCGGTTGTCTCCTTTATTTACGGCATCGGAAGATGGTGTTCGACCACAGGACTTTCTTTGCCGAGCCCTCCGCGTCGGTGCGCCGGCAGGTACGGCGCCGCTGGCCCGGTAAAGCAATGTTAGGACAGGAAACGCCGTATGTAAGCGGCGCGTGAATAAAGTCGATGCCGCCGCTACTTCCGGCCGTCGAAGATGAAGACGTTGGAGCGGTCCGGGCTCGGCAGCGCGACCAGGAGACGCGCGCCGTCGACGATGGCGCTGCCGTCCACCGTCGCGTCGGGCAGCGGGCAGGGCGCGGGACCGAAGGTGGCCGACACCGCGTAGGCGTTCACGCCGGGGCGCGGGCGCAGCGTCCCCTTGAAGATGCAGCCGGCGCTGGTGGTTCCGGCGGCGTAGCCATCGGCGGCGATGGTGATGCGCGTCGTCGTCGAGCCGCCGAGCGCCATGCCGCGTCCGCTGTAGAGGCCGCCCGCATTCGCGAGCGTGGGCGCGGTGTCGAGCAACGGCGCCGCCGTCGCGGAGAAGCTCTGGCTCTCGCCGCCGTTGCCGCGCGTGATCGCCCCTTGGACGGCCGGCGCATGCGCGAAGTCCGCCGTGAACGACACCGGCGACGGCGGCGCTGCGCCGATGCGGTAATTTAATGCGGAGGAGCTGGCGAAGCGTCCGTCGCTCGTCTGCGAGCCGTTCGTCGCGATGACGACGCCTCCGACACCCGCGCTGCCGTTCGCATAGAAGAGGTAGGCGGTGCCGTCGAAGAGTACGAGCAACGTGGCGTCCGCGTCGCCGAGCGTGCCTTTGTAGACGCCGCCGGATGGCAGCGTCGTCGTAATGGCTTGCGCCGGCGGGGCGGGCGGCGGGCTGGTCGAACAGGCGGTGAAGAACACGACGAAGGGTAGGGCAAGCGAGGCAGGGAATAGCGCGGCGCGTGTCGTGCTCGTCATCGAAGGCTCCGGTCGCGGTCGGCCGCCTCGCGTGCTCGAAGCGGGAACGTCCTGTATAGGCGCAGGACTGCGGCGCGTCAAGCGAACGAAGCCGGCTCGTTGTCGCTCACGCATCGAATAGACAGAGGAAGCCCATTGCTCAATGCCACCGTCGTGATCTTCGGCGCATTCGACCGCCACAACTTCGGCGACATGTTGTTCGCGCATGTCGAGCAGCGTCTGCTTCTCGAACGCCTGCCTGACGCCGAACCGCTTTTTGCGGGACTGGCCGCGCGAGACCTGCGCCGATACGGCGGCCATGCGGTCGCGGCGCTCGGCACGCTCGCCGGACATCTGCGCGATAAGCCGGTCACGCTCGTGCATGCCGGCGGCGAACTCTTGACCTGCGACGCGTGGGAAGCCGCCGTGATGCTCAACGAACCCGAGGACGCGCAGGCGACCATCGCGCGATACGGCGCGCGGGCCGAGGAGCGCTCGGCGTATGCGCGCACGCTGTTGGATTCCGACGCGCTCGCGCCGTATGTCGTCGGCCGAGAAACATGGCCGCAGGCGTCGTCGATTCGCTTCAATGCGGTGGGGGGCGTGTCGCTCGACACGCGCGAGCCTGCGCTGCGCTACGAAGTCGTGAGCACATTGCGCAGCGCCGACGACCTGAGCGTGCGCGATGAGCACACGCAAGCGATGCTGCGTGCGGCCGGCATCGAAGCGAGGCTCGTTCCGGACCCGGTGACGATGATTGCCGAGCTTTTCGATTCACGCATCGCCTCGCGCGCCCGCCTCGGCCCGTCGGCCGACGTGCGACGGGCGTGTCCGCGCGGCCACCTCGCGGTGCAGTTCAGCGCCGACTTCGCCGACGACGCGACGCTCGACCGGCTGGCGCGCGCACTCGATGCGCTCGCTGCATCGACCGGCCTCGGCATCGTGTTGTTTCGCGCGGGCGCGGCGCCGTGGCACGACGACATCGACGCATACGCGCGGCTTGCGGCACGCATGCAGCATCGTGCGCTCGTCTTCCGGTCGCTGGACATTTGGGACATCTGCGCATTGATCGCGACGAGCGCGGGCTATGCGGGCAGCAGCCTGCACGGACGGATCGTCGCGATGGCGTATGGACTGCCTCGCATCAACATGCTTCATCCGGACGAAGCGGCGCGAACCGGCAAGCAGGCCGCCTATGCGCAAACGTGGGACGACGCGAACGCGCCGGGCGCCGTGTCGATCGACGAACTCGAAGCGGCCATGCGCGATGCGTCGAGCGCCGATCGCGAGGCGCTCAGGCAGCGTGCTCGGGAACTGGCGCGCCTGTATCGGGCCGATGCCATGCGCCGCGATTGAAGCGTGCCCGCGGACTCAAAGCGCGCCGTGCGGCGCAGGTCACCGTTCGTCGGAGAGCATCGTGCCCCGGCAATTGGCCGCGAGGCATCGGCACGCGTAGAGGCGCTTGAGCGCCGCCGTGCGCCGTCCTTCGACGGTGAGCCGGTAGTCGATGAACAGTTCCTGCCCCTTGCCGATCGGGCGAAGCGAACGAATGAAGACGCGCTCCCCGTCCTGTTCGGCCTCGCAATTCGGCGCGCAACTGTGATTGAGCCAGCGCGCGGAATTGCCGCCGCGCGCACCGTCGATCACGCGGCCGTCGTCGAGTCCGAAAAGAAACGTATGACCGTCCTCGGCGTTGGAACGCTCGTACATGCGTTGCGCTTCCTTCCACGAAAGACGCTTGCCTTTGTATTCGAAGAGCAGCGCGCCCGCGGGCAGATCCGCGAGGGCGAAGACGCCCCGGCCATGAACGGGCGATGTTCGGACAGTGATTCGACGCATGGTGTGGCGAGTCGCAGTGTTGGGTATGAAAGTCGGCCGTGAAGAAGCCGCATCGACATGATGGCGTCCTCATGGACCGGCGTCACGTTCGCGCACGCAGCGATGGACGCGCAGTGCTCGCGAGCTATCGTAACTGCATTGCGGCGGCATAGGGTGGCGCGTGTGACGATTCGTTCCGTTTCCTCTGTTGCTCATCGGAGTTTGCGGCTGACTCGGGCATCTTAAGCGCGACGAGCGCAGAGGGCTTCGGCGAGTGCGACCAATTGTGTGAGCCCGCTTCGCAACGAAGCGAAAACGATTCGTTTGCGCCGCGCGCTCACGCTCGACTAGGCTCGGTGAACGAACCGCATCGCACGGAAGGAGCCGCAATGATCTCGCCCATCGATCTGACGACGCTCGCTCGCACGCCGAACGACGGCTATCTCAATCGCATCGTCGCCACCGTCAACGACCACGAAGTCCACATAAGCGTGATGACCTCGCCGTACGAATGGCATCTGCATCCCGATTCGGACGAGACGTTCATCGTCACCGAAGGTACGCTCGTGATCGACCTCGAAGACGGCTCGATGCACGTCCACGCCGGACAACTGCTGACGGTTCCGGCGGGCGTGCGTCATCGCACGCGTCCGCTCGGCGCGCGCTCGGTGAACCTCACCGTGGAAAGAAAGCACGCGACGACCGTGTTCTGCGACGATCCGCGCGCATAGGCCGAGGCGCGCGTCCTGGACAGCCGATCCGGCTTGCCAATTGCTCAATCTGAATGCAGCTGAATTTCCTTTCCTACGTTCTTTTCCGACGGCAGGCGCGCAGCGTGGTTCGCATCGTGATGCGACGAGCCGCGCCCGGGCTGACTCGTCCGAAACTAAGGCATAGGTTCACGCGCGTTCAACCGGTGATTTTCGTGACGTATTCGAGTGGCAGACGCCCCAAGCTGGTTTATTTCCCCACCCGCATCGTCGCGCCGACGCCAGGCGCGAGTGAGAGTGACTTCCAGATTTATGCGTCGTATCGCGGTAGTGCGGCAAGCGGCTATTACGGCACCTTGAAGGTCGTGCGAAAAACGGACGGGCGATTGCTGTTTCCGTTCGAAGGCGCGGACACGCTTGGGCCCTACGCGTCGAAGTCGGATGCAATCGAAGCGGCGCAGCGCCGCGGCGACGAGGTCGTGCAGGCCGATCTCGCGCGCCCCGAGCTGTGATCGAGGTTCGTGTGTCGGCGGAACTCGCAAAGCCATTGCCTTTGAAGCGGTGGCTAGGCGGGAGCATGACTTGCTAACATGTCGCTCTTCGCGCTTATCGAGTTCCTTCTTCCGCCGGCGGCCAACATGACCACTCAACTCAGTGACGTATGCAAATCACGGCTCTTTCGCGTGACGCTGACAGCGCCTGTCGAGGGTATCGCGTTCGTCATGGCCGACAGCCGCGAAGCCGCCTGGCGCATGGGAAAGACGGTCATCGCGGTAGTGCATGGCGTGGGCGTGCAGAATGTCGCCATCGCGGGCGTGCATTCGTTCGGCGAACTCGTGAGCATGGGCACGTGCGATGACCTGGACATGCGCGTCTTCGAAGTCGCGAGCTCGGATGGCAAGAACACGAATTTTGCGGAAGCGCCTTACTTCCTGACCAACGATGCGTCGCTGCTCGGCAAGTGGGCCGAGCTCCGCGCGGATCTCGCGGCCAATGTGGCACGCGCGCTGATCCGGCGGGCTAAGTAAGCGCCGCTCGGTTCACTCAGTTTTGGCTGACGCCCGCTGGCACAGCGTGCGTCGATTAGGCGGGAAACTGCGGCCGTCGGAAGGCTCGAACGGCTCAAACGGCTCAGGCGGCCACGCGGCGATTCTGCTTCTCTTGAGCATCGGCAGCGGCGGAGCCGAGCGCCGAATCGAGCAAGGCCAGCTTGCGTTGCAGCGTGGCGACGCGTTGGCTTTGCGAGGGGACGAGCTCGTAGTCGCTGTCGAGTTGCGCCACGCGCATGTCCCAATACTTCGTCGGCAGACGTCCCGGCGCGGCGCTGCCTTCCACGAAACTCGCCAGGATCAGTTCGAGGTGTTTGAGTTCGCGCTCTGCGAGCTGGGCCGGGCGACGCTGTCGGAAGGCGGGGGCGGCGGCGAGGGTTCGTGTCATAAGGAAGCGTCCAGCGTGAATTCGGAAAACAACTACATGAGCAAGGTGCGTACCTTCGCGGCTTTTTCGCACCGATAAATGTGTTTCCAAATGAAACGGACGTGCGCTCAGGCCCGCCGGTATTAGCGTTCACCCTTATTCGTCTGGACTTAATTTGGCCGATACATCCGACGTCAAATGCAGCCGTGCGTCGGCTAGCGCACGGACCGATGCGAAAACTTTTACACGCGGCATGGTGGTTTCTTCAAACGTTTGCCGTGGGTCTGGCGCTTGCTCCCTTCGCCGCGTGCCATCCTTTCTTAGTGAATCCACCGGATGCAAACCGCGCAGCGCGCCACTCGAACCCATCGACATGAACGACACCACCCGCAGCATCGCCACCCGCGCGCGCAAACCGCTCGACCGTGAACTCGAAACCGCCCTTCGCAAGGTTTTCGGCTTTCCTCATCTGCGGCCGGGCCAGGACGAAGTCATCCGCAGCGTTCTCGACGGCCACGACACGCTCGCCGTCATGCCTACCGGCGCCGGCAAGTCTCTGTGCTATCAATTGCCGGCCTTGCAGCTGGACGGCATGACGGTCGTCGTCTCGCCGCTCATCTCGCTCATGCGCGATCAGGCCGCAAAGCTGACCGAAGCCGGTGTAGCAGCGCTGGTCCTCAACAGCACGTTGTCCACGACAGAAGAGCGCGAAGCCATGCAAGCGGTCACGCAAGGCGAGGTCCGCATCCTTTTCGTCACGCCGGAGCGGCTCGTGAACGCGGAATTCACCGCGACGCTCACTTCGAAGGACATGCCGTCGGTGCCGCTCGTCGTCATCGACGAGGCGCATTGCATCTCGCAGTGGGGCCACGACTTCCGCCCGGCCTACGTCGAGCTGATCCACGCCGTGAAGACGCTCGGCCGCCCGCCCGTGCTCGCGCTGACCGCGACGGCGACGCCCGCCGTCATCGAGGACATCGTGCGCGAATTGCAGATGCGCCAAGCCAACGTGATCCATACGGGCGTGTACCGCGACAACCTGCATTTCTCGGTCGAGCAACTGACGAATCCCGAGGACAAGCGCCGGCGCGCCATCGAGCTCGCGAGCACGCTGGATGGCAGCGGCATCATCTATTGCGCGACGGTGGCGGAATGCGATGCGCTGCACGCCGCGCTCGGCGAGGCGGGCGTCGCGGCGCAGCGCTATCACGGCAAGATGGCGGCGAGCGCGCGGTCCGAAGCGCAGGACGCGTTCATGGCCGACGAAGCACGCGTGATGGTCGCGACCAATGCGTTCGGCATGGGCATCGACAAGCCGGACATTCGCTTCGTGCTGCATGCGCAGGTGCCGGGCAGCCTCGACGCGTACTATCAGGAAGCCGGGCGCGCCGGCCGCGACGGCGAGCCGGCCAAGTGCATCCTGCTCTTCGAACTGAAGGACAAGCAGGTTCAGCAGTTCTTTCTCGGCGGGCGCTATCCGAGCGCGGAGACGATCCGCCGCGTGGCGGAGACGGTGCGCGACCTCGCGCGCGAGAACGCGAGCCAGACGCTCGAAAAGCCGCTGGAACGACTGCGCGAAGCGTTGCCGCACGTCGGCGTGAACAAGCTGCGCGTCGCGGCCACGCTCCTCAACGACATGGGCGTGACGCGTCGCACGCGGCGCGGCGGCATGAAGCTGATCGACGACGGCGCGGCCATCGCGCAACTGGACGACGCCGCCCAGGGCTACGCCGCGCGGGCAGGACGCGATCGCGCGGTGCTCGAACGCATGATCACCTATGCGCAGAGCGCGCGGTGCCGGTGGCGCATGCTGCTCGACTATTTCGCCGACGACGTGGACGACGCTGCTCCGCAGCCGTCCGCGGGAAAGCAGGAAGTGAACTATCGGGCGCCCGACGACGAACTCGGCGGCGGCGCGTGCGGTTCCTGCGACAACTGCCTGCATCCGCCGGAAGTGCAGGAGAGCCCGCGCGAAGTGCGCGAACAGGCGCTGTCGGAAGAGCACGAGAAAGAAGCGAAGCCGAAGCGAAGCGCACCAACGTTCAGTCAGGGCGACCGCGTGCGTGTGCGCCGCTATGGCGATGGCGTCGTCGAGATGGTGAGCGCGGATCGGGTGGCGGTGCGCTTCCCGGACGACGAGACGCGCACCTTCATCGCGCGCTATGTGAAGCGCGCGGCGTGACGGGAAAGAGCGGGCTTACGTGTTGGTCGGCTCGCCCGGATCTTCGACGCCCTTCTCGATGTTGTCCTTCTGATCGCCGTAGTCCTTACGGTTCGCGCCGTTGGTGATTTCGACGTCGCCCTTGAGCTTGCGGTCCTCGTCGCCGGTCACGGTGCCGATGGCCGTATCCACCCAGCCCTTCACCTGTTCCTTGATGCCTTCGGTCGTGTCCTTGTTCATGTGACTCTCCTTTCGGGATTAGCGGTTTCAACATACCGTTCGTCGCAACGGTTATGCCCGAGCTTACGGGCGCGCGTGTTGCTGAATCATCGTTCGATCAACCTTTCCGGGAGTCAGACGATGAAAGCAGTCGTGTTTCACGGCATAGGCAACATATCGCTCGACAACGTAGCGGACCCGACGATTCAGCACAATCACGACGCAGTGGTCCGGCTCACCGCGAGCGCCATCTGCGGCACCGACTTGCACATGGTGCGCGGCACGTTCTCCGGCATGGTGCCGGGCACGATCCTCGGTCACGAAGGCGTGGGCATCATCGAAGAAATCGGCAAGGGCGTGCGCAACCTGAAGCGCGGCGATCGGGTACTGATTCCGTCGACCGTTTCATGCGGATGCTGCGGGTACTGCCGGCAGGGCTACACCGCGCAATGCGACCTCGCGAACCCGAACGGTCCGTCCGCGGGCACGGCGTTCTACGGCGGACCGAAAGCCACGGGCCCGATCAACGGCCTGCAAGCCGAGTTCGCGCGCACGCCGCTCGCGAACGCGAGCCTCATCAAGCTGCCGGAAAACGTCGACGACGAGCGCGCCATTCTCATCTCCGATATCTTTCCGACCGGCTTCTTCGGCGCGCAACTGGCGGAGGTGCGTCCGGGCGATACCGTCGCCGTGTTCGGCGCGGGGCCGGTGGGCCAATTCGCGATTGCGAGCGCATGGATGCTCGGCGCGGGCCGCGTGATCGCTGTGGACCGCTTGCAGGATCGTCTCGACATGGCGCGCGCGCAGGGCGCGGAAACGGTGAACTTCGATCAGGAAGACCCGGTGCAGGCGATTCTGGAACTGACCAACGGCATCGGCGTGGATCGTGCAATCGACGCGGTCGGCGTGGACGCGGTGCATCCCGAAGGCGGGCCGGCCGCGTCGGAAGACAAGATCAAGCAGGCGGAACAGGAAAGCCAGACGGTCACGCCCGAGCGCAATCAGGACGGCAACAACTGGACGCCCGGCAATGCGCCGACGCAGGCCGTCGACTGGGCCGTTGCCGCGCTCGCGAAGGCGGGCACGCTCGGCGTGATCGGCGTGTATCCGCCGAACGATCGCTTCTTCCCGCTCGGCATCGCGATGAACAAGAATCTCACCATCAAGATGGGCAACTGCAACCATCGCTCGATCACGCCGGCCTTGATCGAGCGCGTGAGCAACGGCTCGTTCGATCCGCTTCGCGTGTTGACGACGCGCGAGCCGATGATGAACGTCATCGAGGCTTATAAGGCATTCGATCTGCGCCAGCCGGGCTGGATCAAGGTTAAGCTCGATCCTGCTGCTTGACGGGTAATGGAAAAGCGGGGCGGTCTCCTCTCGCGAAACCGCCCCGTGTCCTCAGACTGCAACTCGTGTCAAAGACTTTAGACCTTCGAAAGATTAGCGAGCGCGATTGCGTCGATCAACGCGCTCATCTGCAAAGCACCTCTCCAACTGGCGCATGAATAACGTGGTCCATGTGCAACATCCAAATCATCGACGGTTAAGTTTCAATGGCACTAAGCGATTGACCGTAAAGCATTAACCCGCGCTCGAGCAGGCTCATTCCAGTTTTAGCAATAGATTCTTACTTGGCGAAACGCGTCGAATAACGCGACGTATGAGAGCGCTTTGCTTAAAGTGTGTCGAGCCTCCCGGGGACAAGGCGCATCGCCTCGGGAAGCCTTTGCTCTAAATCAGGACACACAGCAACCATGAAAAGAAATCTCCTCATTGTGGGCGTGCTCGGCGCCTTTGCGGCTTCGGCACAGGCACAAAGCAGCGTCACGCTATACGGCATGCTGGACGCCGGCCTCGTGTATGCAAATAACGCCGGGGGCCACAGCAATTGGCAACAAGGCAGCGGTTCCGTCTCCGATACGTATTTCGGCTTGCGCGGCAGCGAAGATCTGGGCGGCGGGTTGCACGCGCTCTTCAAGTTGGAGAGCGGCTTCAACCTGAATAACGGCGGCTTCAATCAGGACGGCATGTTCAATCGCCAGGCGTATGTCGGTCTGCAAAGCGATCAGTTCGGTACTGTCACGCTCGGCCGTCAATATGATTCGATGGTCGATTTTCTCGGGCCGCTTTCCGAAGCAGGCGCGGGCTATGGCAACAACCTGAGCGCGCATCCGTTCGATAACGACAATCTCGACAACTCGTTCTCGATCAAGAATTCGGTCAAGTATCGCAGCGCGAATTACGCGGGCTTCAATTTCGGCGGTCTGTACGGCTTCAGCAACGACGCCGGCCAGTTCTCGAATAACCGCGCATGGAGCGCGGGCGCGTCGTACACGGCCGGCCCGCTGAACTTCGCGGCGGCTTACCTGCAAACCAACAACTCGCGCAACTTCAACACGGGCGGCGCGGTGACGGCGGGGCAGAGCAACAAGGGCAACCTGACGGCGGATCTGCAACGCACGTTCGGCGCAGGCGTGAACTACGCGTACGGTCCGGCGACGGTGGGCTTCGTGTGGACGAACACGCACTATGACGGCCTGATCGCGGCGTCGCAGGGCGGCACGTCGTTCACGCTGCCGACCGGCACGAACCTGCATCTGAACAACTTCGAGTTGAACGGCCGCTACGCGCTGACGCCGGCGCTGAACCTCGACGCCGCCTACACGTACACGGACGGCAAGCTCACGGGATCGAACGGCACGGGCGATCCGAAATGGCATACCGTCTCGCTGCAAGCCGATTACTCGCTGTCGCGCCGCACGGACGTTTATGTCGAAGGCGTGTATCAGCATGCCTCCGGCCAGCTCGGCAACGCAGGCGCGAACGTCGCGATCATCAACACGCTGTCGCCGTCGACCTCGCAGAATCAGGTCGCCGCTGCGGTGGGTCTGCGTCACCGGTTCTAAGCTGCACCGAGTTTCACGAAGGCTTCACCAACGCTTCACCAACGCAAACGGCCGCGATCGTCACGATCGCGGCCGTTTGTTCTTGCGGCGGCGTCGCGCGATGCGCGCGTCAGACTGCCTTGCCCGAGCCCAGGTCCGCGCCCGTTACCGGGTCGGCGGCGGGGTCGGACGCAGTGCGCGTTGCCATCGTGGTGAGCGCGTCCTTCTCCATCTCGCTCACGGTCACGCTCGCCGTGCCGTCGCCGCCATCGACTGCGGGCTGCGGATCTTCGACGAACTTCCAGTCGCCGCCTTCGTTCCACGGGCCGCGTGCGTCGTCGCCCTTCGACATGTTGAAGTACACACTCGTGAACTCCGGCACGCCGGGCAGCTTGCCTTGCGGGAAGTTCGGCTGAATAGAATGCAGCGCCTTCTCGAACGACTTCTGATGCGCGATTTCGCGCGTCATCAGAAAGCCGAGCGCGTCCTTGATGCCGGGATCATCCGTGACGTTGATCAGGCGTTCATAAACGATCTTCGCGCGCGCTTCGGCTGCGATGTTCGAGCGCAAGTCAGCCGTCGGCTCGCCGATGGTGTCGATATACGCCGCCGTCCACGGGTAACCGGCCGAGTTCGTCAGCGGCGTGCCCGCGCCATAAAGAATCGCGGTCGTGTGCGAATCGTTGCCGTTGCCCGTCATCGAGCGATACAGCTCGGCTTCCTGCTCTACCGCTTCCGCGAGCGCGCCCTTCGCGCCCTTGTTCAGCATCGCGACAATGCTGCCGATCACTTCCAGATGGCTCATCTCTTCGGTCGCGATATCGAAGAGCATGTCCTTGCGGCCCGGATCGTCTTCGGTCACCGCTTGCGTGAAGTAGCGCATGGCGGCGGCAAGCTCGCCTTGCGGGCCGCCGAACTGCTCGAGGAGCAGATTGGCGAGGCCGGGATTGGGCGCGGCAACGCGCACCGTGTACTGCAGACGTTTGTTGTGAATGAACATGGCAGGCTCCTTCGATGAAAGTGCGAGAGGTCCAAACAAGCGATGCGGGGAAGCGCCATCGAGCGTCCAGCGCTAGAACCGGATGGGCGCATCGAGTGAACAGCAGTGGGTATTCCCACGGCGCGCCGAGCCGTTGGATTTTTCCAATCGCGTCGATAGGGGCGACGCGCGGCGCGGTTCGCGCGGGCGTTTCACAGGCGTGGGGCATGTCGCGGCTCAAAGGACGGACCCACTGCGCCGTTCGCGTTATTGCATCGCTTACGTGCTGCGCGCGATGTCGGATGCGCGTCATGGACATCATTGCGGCCGCCAGCGCGGAACACGCGTTGCTGAACTTGTTTGCGGTCGCGGCAACCTGCTGCTCCCAGATGCAACACGCGATCCGACCTTTCACTCCCGCTGGAGGCAAACAATGAAGGCGCTGATTTGGCAAGGCAAGAAAGACATCCGCTACGAGACAGTCCCGGACCCGGTCATCGAGCACCCGCGCGATGCCATCATCAAGGTATCGACGTGCGCAATCTGCGGTTCCGACCTGCATCTCTTCGACGGCTTCATGCCTGGCATGGAATCCGGCGACATCATGGGCCACGAGTTCATGGGTGAAGTGGTCGAAGTCGGCTCGGGGAACAGCGCGCTCAAGAAGGGCGATCGCATCGTCGTGCCGTTCACGATCGTTTGCGGCGAGTGCGATCAGTGCAAGCGCGGCAATTTCTCGGTGTGCGAACGCAGCAATCGCAACAAGGATGTCGCGGACAAGGTGTTCGGCCACACGACAGCGGGCCTCTTCGGTTACACGCACCTGACGGGCGGCTATCCCGGCGGACAAGCCGAATACGTGCGCGTGCCGTTCGCGGACAAGACGCACGTCAAGATTCCGGACGGCCTGACCGACGAGCAAGTGCTCTTTCTCGGCGACATCTTTCCGACCGGCTGGCAGGCCGCCGTGCAATGCGATATCGAACCGACGGACACGGTCGCGATCTGGGGCGCGGGCCCGGTCGGCCAAATGGCGATTCGCAGCGCGGTGCTGCTGGGCGCAAAGCAGGTGATCGCGATCGACTATATTCCCGAGCGCCTCGCGATGGCGCGCGCGGGCGGCGCGACCGTCATCAATTTCAAGGAAGAAAGCGTGCTGGAACGTCTGGGCGAACTCACGCAGGGCAAGGGTCCGGAAAAATGCATCGACGCAGTGGGCATGGAATCGCACGCGACGCGTTCCGTCGATGCCATGTACGACCGCGCGAAGCAGGCCGTGATGCTGGAGACGGACCGGCCGCACGTGCTGCGCGAAATGATCTACGTGTGCCGTCCGGCGGGCACGCTGTCGGTGCCGGGCGTGTACGGCGGGCTCATCGACAAGATTCCGTTCGGCGCCGCGATGAACAAGGGACTGACGTGGCGCATGGGTCAGACGCACGTGAACCGCTGGACGGACGACTTGCTCAAGCGCATTCAGGACGGGCAGATCGACCCGTCGTTCGTCATCACGCACACGGTGTCGCTCGCGGACGGCCCGGGCATGTACAAGACGTTCCGCGACAAGGAAGACGGCTGCATCAAGGTCGTGCTTAAGCCGTGAGCGCGTGATGCGTTGCGCGCGCGTAAGCGGATGCGAGCGATTCGTCTGCTTACCGTGCGCTTTCGCACATTCACGCCGGACGCAGGCTGGCGGGCCGGACCGCCGCCGATATATAGTCGGCGGCCCAGCAACGGACAGCATCGGAGGCGGCGTGACACACGCTGACAATGCGCGGCGCGGCTCGCCTGCCCGCCGCGTCGTGAGTTCGGCCATGCGCCTTCGCGGCGCATGACGCGTCTTTTCCCGCCGATGCGCGCGCTGGCCGTCGCGGTCGCGGTGCTGTGCGCGCATATCGGCGATGCCGCCGCGCAGGCTTATCGCGATGTCGCGCCGATCGCGCCGCCCGCCGCCGAGCGCCCGCGCGCGCCGCAGCCGCCGCAGCAGCCGGCCGACGAATCGCCGGCCGTCGCGATCGAAGACTTGCGCGGCATTGCGTTCGCGCGCGCAGGCGAGGCCGCATCGGGCCATCGCCGATCCGCCGCGCAGGGCGCGATCACGTCCACGGACCTTCCGCTCCTCGACGCGGCTTTCCTCGACACTTTCGCCGCCGATCTCGGCAAGCCGCTCACCTTCGCACGTCTCGCGCAGATCCGCCGCGCGGTCGTGCAGCGATATCGCGCCGCGGGACAGCCGCTCGTCGATGTCTACGTGCCCGAGCAGGACGTGAGCAACGGCGTGGTGACCATCGCGGTCGCCGAGTTCCGCGCGGGGCGCGTGATGGCGAAGGGCAACCGCTATTTCTCGGATGCGCTGCTCACGCGCGAGATGCCGCTTGCGAGCGGCGAGCCGATCCACGAGGCCGATGTCGCAGCGGGGCTCGCGCTGCTCAACGCGAATCCGTATCGCCGGGTCGATGTCATCTATGCGCCGGGCGAGGCGCAGAACACGACCGACGTCGTGCTGCAAACGGACGACCGCCTGCCGCTGCGCGTCTACGGCGGCTACAACAACGACGGCGTGCGCGATCTCGGACGAGACCGGTTTCTCGCGGGCTTCGACTACGGCAACCTGTTCGGCATCGACGCGCGCATCGGCTATCAGGCGACGGCGAGCAACGACCTATTCTCGGGCAATCCGGACATCGAAGGACGGCCCGACCGAGCGCGCTTCGTCGCGCATGCGTTCAACTTCTTCGCGCCGCTGCCGTGGCTGGATCGCATCGAACTGTTCGGCGTGTTCGCGCAAAGCACGCCGCGCCTGCCGGACAGTTACGGACAGACCGGCATCAGTTCGCAGTTGAGCTTTCGCTACGACCGCCTGCTTCCGCCGCTGGACAACGCGGGCGCGTGGCAGCAGCAGATCCAGTTCGGCTATGACTTCAAGCGCTCGAACAACGACCTCGAATTCGGCGGCTTTCAGGTGTTCAACGCGAACACGCATATTCACCAGTTCGTGCTTGCCTACGATCTCACGAACGGCGACCCGGCGGGCGGCACGCATCTGAACGCGTCGCTCTTTGCGAGTCCCGGCCGTCTCGACAGCAGCAACAACGAAGCCGCCTTCGATGCCGCGCGGCTCGGCGCGACGCCGCGTTATCAGTACGTGCAACTGTCGGGACAGCATGAGTCGGCGCTGGGGGCGTCGGGATTTTCGGTGTCCGCGCGAGGGCTATTTCAGTGGACCGGCAACACGCTGTTGCCGAGCGAAGAACTCGGGCTAGGCGGCGATGCGACCGTGCGCGGCTACGAGCCGTATGCGGCGCAAGGCGATCGCGGCTGGAACGTGCAGACGGAAATGCGCGCGCCCGCGCTCACCCTAGGCGTCGCGGCGCTGCAGCCGTTCGTCTTCTTCGATGCCGGACACGTGTGGAACCGCATTCCCGAAGCGGGCGAGGTAAACAACGCATCGCTCGCGAGCGTCGGCGCGGGCATTCGCTTTCAGATGGGGCGCTTCGTCAGCGTGCGGGGAACGTTCGGCTTTCCGCTGAAAGCGGTCGTGCCGAACGGATCGAAGGCGCCGCTCGGCGAAGTGTTCGTCGTGATCGGAAGTTGAAGGGCGGGCGGCTGCCCGCCCTTCGCGCTTCGTGCGAGACGCCTCAGGGCCGCGCTCGTTCCCAGCTCAGAACCGGATGCGTCGCGTTGGCGGGCATCGTCCACGCGCCGCCCGCGCCGAAGTTCCACGACGCGAAGTTGCCCGGCATGCGCATTTGCGCGTTCGAGAGCCCGTTCGCGTCGCCCGGCGCGGTACCGTTGTTGAGGGCCACGGCGTTCGTGAGCGTCGTCGTGTCACGGTTCCAGTACACGTTGCCGATCACGCCCTCGTTCATCGCCGCGATGCCGCCGTACCCGGCAAACGGAGGTCCGCCGCCGCCGACCTGACCGACCGCGAACGACTCGTTGATGACGCCCGCGCTGCCGTTGTCGTAGACCAGTCCGCCGTCGCCGGTCTGGCCGCCCGTGCTGCCGGTCGCGTAGGACTGCGTGATGGTGCCATTATTGAAGGAGACGAGCCCGCCCACCGATGCGTGCGAGCCGCCGGTCAGATTGCCCGTCGCATACGACTGCGCGATGGTCCCGGTATTCACGCCCACGAGGCCGCCCGACGGCCCCTGGAAGCCGACCGTCGCGCTACTCGACGAACGCTCGATGCGGCCGTTGTTCGCGCCGACGAGCCCGCCGTTTCCGCCGCCGCCGAAACCGCCGTACGACAAGTCGCCCGAGGTCGAGGCATACGTGATGAGGCCGTTGTTCTGCGCGGCGAGCAGGCCGTAGGTTCCGGGCGCGCCGCCGCCCACGCTGGCGTTCGTCAGCTTGATGTCGCGCACGACGCCGCTCGCGCCGATCACCCCGAACATGCCGACGTAGCCCGACGACGAAGAGTCGTTGACCGCGAGCTGGTCGATGGTGTGCCCGAAGCCGTCGAACTGGCCGGTGAACGGCGTGGCGGCCGTCGCGCCGATCGGCGTAAAGAAGTTGGGATACGCGGTCGCGCTCGCGTCGATGTCCTTGCCGAGCGCATAGTTGCCCGCGAGGTTCTGCGACACGCGGCCGAGATCGGCGAGCGTGTTGACGAGCTTGTACGCGGTGATCTGCGTGACGACGCCGCTATACGGCGCGGCCGTCCAGCCGGCGTGCGTGAGCAGCGTGCCGGGCGCGTAGCTGCCGTTCATGTCGTAGAGCGCGCTCACGATGCCCGTGCTGCCCGACCAGTCGATCTTGCCGCGATTGGTCACGCTGCCGCCGTTGTCGACGCCTTTGGCATCGGCGCGCAGCATGAGATTGCCGCCGCCCGTGTTCGCGATAGTCGATGTCTGCGCTACCGTGACGCCATGCCCCGCGGCGAGCGTCAACGACGCGTTGCCGTTCCATCGCACGTTGCCGTTCACGGTCAGATCGCCGCCGGACTGCGCATTCACGGACGTGCCGTTGGCGAGGCCGCGCGACAACGCATTCGCGGTGGCGCTGTCGATGGTCAAGGTCGGCGACGCGAGCGACCACTCGCCCGCGACAACGTTTGCGTTCGCGACATCGAGCGTGGCCGCGCGGGTTTCGACCGTGCCCCCGCTGCCGGTGGCATTCGTCGCGGCGAGGGTGCCCGCTGCATGCACCGCGCCCTGATCGGCGACGAGCCACACGTGGCCGTCGCGCTTCGCGGTGCCGGTCGCGCGGATCGCCGCGTTGTTGCCCGCGAGCGCGTAGACGTTGCCGTCGGCGGCCTGAAGGCTCGCTTGCGCCGCGTGGATCACGCCCGCGTTCGCGACCGTGCCGTGGCTGCCCGTCTGCACGAAAATCTGCTGGCCGCTCGATGAATCGTGCAGCAGCACTTGCGTGCCCGCCGCCAGTTCGGCGGAGCCTTTGGGCGCGTCGATGGAGCCGGCGTTCACTGCAGCCGTGCGCGAGACGAGGAAGACATCGCCGCCGCTCGATCCGATCTTGCCGAGATTCACCACGACGCCGCGGCCGTCGCCGGAAAAGGTGAGGTCGCCGCCCTTCATGAAGGCCGCATCGCTCACGTTCAGCGACGACGCGACGAAGCGCCCGCCCGTCGCGACCACGCCGCCCGGCCCGATCACCACGCCCTGCGGGTTGATGAGATACACGCTGCCGCTCGCGGTGAGCTGGCCGAGAATGGTGGACGGATCGCCGCCCGTCACGCGATTGAGCGTCGCGCCGTTGCCGTTGTTGAACGTGACCTGCCGGCCGTTACCGATCGAAAAGCTCTTCCAGTCGATCACGCCGCGCGGCGAAGTCTGGTCGATCACGAGCGACCGGCCGCCGCCGGTGATCGAGCCGCTGCCCACGGCGAACTGGCCGCCGCTCGGAAGCGGGGGCGCGGCGTGCGCACAGTGAAGACCGACGATAAGCGGCACGATGGCCGAAAGCGGCCGAAGCCGCGAGGCGCGACTGAAAGAACCGATGCTGCGCTGCATACACCCTCCGGGCTGTGTCGATTTGTTTTGTCGTCTTTTGGCCGCTGACGGTGTAGCCGCGCCGTCGTCGGCTAGCGAGAGGGCGAACATCGATGTGCGAGCAGGCGGCACGAATTTAGCAACGCGCCCGAACGCCGAAGTGTGGGCTACCGCACATAGCCGCTGCAGAAAAAATCCGCGCGGCCGAAGGCTTGCTGCAAGGCGCGGGCAACCGGCTTGTCAAGTGAAATAAGCGTGGGAAGAAGGGCGTTCTGTCGGACGAATACAACGCCGCGCGCGGGGTTGCGCGACTTTAGCGCGAGGGCCGCCGCCGGTCCGTCAGTTGGACGACACAAGCGTGGAAAATGCGCTGGACGAGTTCGCTCTCGTAGTCGAGATCGTCGCCTTCGATGATCTTTTCGATGGCGCTGCGTCCCGCTTCGGTATCGAGCAGCGGACAGAAGCGCGACGCGAGCGCCTGCGCGGTGACGGAGAGCTTGGCGGTCTCGATCCAGTCGGCGGCGCGGTTGTGGTTGTCCAGCCAGCGATGCGCCGCGCGCACCTGAAACGACGGTTCGGGCCACGCGCCTTCGAGATAGAACGCGCCGAGAAAGCCGCATGTGAGCCAGCAGAGAAGATGCACCCGGTCGTCGGGTCCGAGCGGATAGCGGACTTGACTCATGATGGCACCACATGACACGGCGACGCGCGACGGCTTGAAGATAGCACGCCGCGACGTTTGCGCGGGGCCTCAGTCCTCTTCGAACAAGTCCCTATATTGATGCGGCTGCGAGCGCAGATACTGCTTCGGCGCGCGCACGTGCGCGCCCAGTTGCGCCGCCGCGTGCCACGGCCAGCGCGGGTCGTAGAGCGCGGTGCGGGCGAGCGCGATCATGTCCGCGTCGCCCGTTCCGATGATGCTCTCCGCCTGCTCGATGCCGGTGATGAGCCCCACCGCGACGACCGGCATCTTCACCGCGCCCTTGACCGCGCGCGCAAGCGGCACCTGATAGCTGGGACCGACGGGAATCTTCTGCGCCGGGTGCAGGCCGCCGCTCGACACGTGGATCGAATCGCAGCCGCGCGCCTCCAGCGCGCGCGCGAAGGCGATGGTCTGTTCGATATCCCAGCCGCCATCCACCCAGTCCGTGCCGGACACGCGGACCGTCACCGGCCGGTCCTCGGGGAAGGCGCCGCGCACGGCGTCGAAGACTTCGAGCGGAAAGCGCATGCGGTTTTCGAGCGAGCCGCCGTACTCGTCGTCGCGCCGGTTCGAAAGCGGCGACAGGAACTGATGCAGCAGATAACCGTGCGCCGCGTGGATCTGAATGAGGTCGAGGCCGAGTCTTGCGGCGCGTTTCGCTGAAGCGGCGAAGGCGTCGCGGATGCGCTCGAGCCCCGCGCGGTCCAGCGCGACGGGCGGCGTTTCGTTTTCCTCGAACGGCACGGAGGAGGGCGCTTCGGTCTGCCAGCCATGCGCGTCGTCGGGCGCGAGCTGCGCGCCGCCTTCCCACGGCACTTCCGTCGATGCCTTGCGGCCCGCATGGCTCAACTGGATGGCGATCGGCATGTCGGACCAGCGGCGAATGCCCTTCAGCGTGCGTTCGAGCGCGGCTTCGGTCTCGTCATTCCATAGGCCGACATCCGCCCACGTGATGCGGCCTTCGGGCAGCACGGCGGTCGCCTCGATAGTGAGCAGCGCCGCGCCCGACAACGCGAGTTGGCCGAGATGGATCAGATGCCATTCGTTCATGCAGCCGTCTTCGGCCGAGTACTGGCACATCGGTGCAATGACGATGCGGTTCGCCAGTTCGAGGTTGCGCACGCGCGTGGGAGTAAACAGAGCGGCTTGTGGCATAGGGAGTCTCCGGAATGACAGGTGGTCGGAGAGGGCAGCAATCGATATTCCGGCATGCGGTGCCATGCGCGCGAACCGCCTACCATTGCATGCTAAATGAAGGCCGTCTCATAAGCGTTTGTTAAGGAACCGTTCCGGAAAATGCAGGTTGGCCCGCCCGGCGGGCGCCCCACAAAAACAACCTGAGAGGTCGCCGCCATGCCGCATGCCTTTGCCCTTCGACCGAGCCTCTGTGCATGATGCAGGGCGTCTGCACGTCTTTCCCGCTGAAGCTGGCCGACGACGCCGCGTGGCGTTATCACGACCTCGCGAAATCGCGGGCCGTCGACCGGCCGCCCGCGAGCGGCGAGTTGTGCGTATGGCTCATCACGAGCGAATTCCGCTTTGCGTCGGCGTCGAACGTTGGAAGCTGGTTGAATGTCGCGGAGCGCAGGCGCGCGCGGCTCCATCCGCATTCGGCCATCGGGCGGCGTTTCGGCGTGGCGCGCGCGACGCTGCGGCTCGTCGTCTCGCAGATGTTCGATTGCCGTCCGCAAGAAGTGCAGGTCGAGGACGGCCCGGACGAGCGCATCATCGCCACCGATCCCCGCGGCGAACGCAGCGTTTGCGTCGATGTCGCGTATTCGGGCATCTGGATCGTGATCGCGGTGGGCGCGGCGAGCGTCGGCATCGGCGTCACGGTGGATGCGCTCGCGGATGCGGCGCGCATCGCGAAGACGCGCGCCGAGCGGTGCGACAGCGGCGCGGATGCATCGTGGCACGCGATCGTGCTGCCGATGCCCGGCGAGATACGCGGTGTCGTGGCGGTCGGCGGCGCGGTGACGGACGTGCAGGCGTTCGGCTGGGAGAAGCCGGCCGAAGCCGATGCGGTGAAGTCGGGGCGGTAAATGCCGGGCGCGGCGGGACATCCGCAGGAAGCATCAATTTACTTTGAACGACGAATAAATTACGGCGCTAGAACACGCCAATCCAGTGAATGACCCAGTATTGCGCGATGCCGAGCGTTTCATGCACGACGTGATAGGCGACGAGGAAATTCTTTCGCCGCGGAACGAGCGATACTGTGGCGCTGTCCGAAAAGGCCGCCGCCGCGTGTGTGCGAATCCCCAGACCCTCGAAATTGAGCTGTGCGCGGCGCATGTGATAAGCGGAAGTCACGAGCGTGACGCTGTCGTGTGGCATGCCGTGCAGGATGCGGCTCACGTAACGGGCGTTCTGGCGTGTATTCGCGCTCTGCGTTTCGAGCGTGATGTCGCGCGGATCGACGCCTGACCCGACGAGCCACGGCTGGTAGAGCTGCGCGTCGGAGATGCCGTGGCCGTCCGGGTCGCCGCCGCTCACGATCACGGCGCACGTGCGTTCGTCGTGCTTGCAGGCGCGATACACGTCGGCCGTCTTCTCGATACGATAAAACGCATCGCGAGTCGGAACCCACGCGCCGCCTGGGCGTTCGCGGCGCGCGCCCGCACTCAGCAGCACGATCGCGACATGCTCTCCTTGCGATACCGCCGGCTCATCGCCGGGATCGCGGAAGGCGGCGCCCCAGACGCCGGAGCCGATCAACCAGACCCCGGCAAGCGCCGCCGCTGCCGCGATCAGCCAGGCGGGTCGTCCGGGCGCACGCAAAATCATCAGGCTTTCGCGGCCGCTCCCGGCATCGGTTCGCTCTCGTAAGGCGCAGCATGCGTGACGCCCTTGGGCTTCGCGATGATTCCGATACTGAAACACAGCTGCGCGGGCAGAAAGCCGAACGGATGCCCTGATACTTCCACGATATCGAAGTACTTTTTCATTTGCTGCACGAGCGCGCCGTAGTCAAACCCCTTGTGCTCGTTGCGCCGCACGCGCTCCATTCTGCCGAGCGTCGCGTTCATGAGCTCATCGAACGAATAGGCGTGCGCGTCCTTGCTCAGCATGCGCTTGAGCGTCCACTTGGTCAGAAATACGATGCCCTTTTCGTTCGGCACCGTGACGAACAGGTAGCCGTCGAGATGCTCCGCGATCTTGCGCAGATAGCCATCGACGAGATGCGGCGGCACATGTTCGAGCGTTTCCATTGACACGGCGATATCGAAGCGTTCGTCGTCGGCCAGCGCCATGTGTTCGGGCTGCGTCGCCTCGTGGAAGACGAAGTCGGCGTGCTCGCCCCATTTCTTCGCGGCGATGTCGAGGCCGCCTTCCCAGTTTGCGTCGTACCCGACGTACTTCTTCGGCGCGGTGGGAAGGAACTCGATCAGCTTTCCGTCGAAGCAACCGAGTTCCAGCACCGAGCCGGATGCGCAGCGCCGCCGGGCCAGCTCGCGGGCGATCCAGTTGAAACGCGCCAGATGGAACCGGCCGCGGACTCCGCCGGAGAAGAGGCGTTCGTTATAGCCATAGCCGTCTTTTTTGCTTTTCATTGATGTCCCTTGTTTCGTCAGATGGATGTATGCGATTCACCTTGAACGGCGGGTACCAAAAAAAGATAGGTATCCTAAGCGGAATGAAGGCTCGGAACGACTTGTTCAGGGGTGCCGATCCATGCAGGAAGGCGACGCCATTTCTTTGCGAACAATCTAGTCCAGCGGGCAACGGACCTATGTGGCGTACCGCACAATGCGCACACGTGCGCGGGCCGGCGGGCGCACGGAATGCGCAAGAGAAAGCGGGTGAACAGGTCGACGCGAAACGTCCAACGAATGGCGGCGATGGTCGTTCACATCGGACGAAACACCTTAGGCATAATACTCGTCACCCGAGGATATTGAGCGCGCTTGCCTATGACACGCCCCGCCCTGGAATGCCGCCGCCTTCACAAAACCTATGGTCCCGGCAGAACCATTCTTGCAGGGCTGGACTTCACGCTCGGCGCGAGCGAATTCATCGCGATCATGGGCGACTCGGGCGTGGGGAAATCCACGCTGCTCAATCTGGTCGCGGGCCTCGACGCCCCCGACAGCGGCGAGATTCTGATCGACGGCGTGCCCATCTCCGCGATGAGCGACGAAGCCGCCACCAAAACGCGGCGCGAAAAGCTCGGCTTCGTGTTTCAGGCGTTTCACGTGCTGCCGCATCTCACGCTGGTGCAGAACGTCGCGGTGCCGCTGCTCCTGAACGGCCTGCCGACCACGCCCGCCCACGGCATGCTCGCGGCCGTCGGTCTCTTCAATCGTCAGAACGATCTGCCGCGCCAGCTTTCCGGCGGCGAACTTCAGCGCGTGGCCATCGCGCGGGCGCTGGTGCATCGCCCGCGACTGATACTCGCCGACGAACCGACCGGCAATCTGGATCCGCAAACGGCCCACGAAATTCTCGGCCTCTTCCACGCCGAAACGAAAGCGACCGGTGCCGCCGCGATCATGGTCACGCATTCGGAAGCGGCCGCCGCGTTCGCCGACCGCGTGCTGATCCTCGCCGACGGCACGTTGCACGAAGCCGCGTCGCTCGCGGCGTTCAACGAGTCGCGCGCGCGATGACGGCGCGCGCCGCCGGTCATCGCATGCTCGCGCGCTGGCTGCTGGGCGCTCAATGGCGCAGTCATCGCGGGCGGGCGCTCGTCGCCGTGCTGACGATCGCGCTCGGCGTCGGGCTCGGTTACGCGGTGCAACTCATCAACAGCGCGGCCTTCAACGAATTTTCCGCCGCCGCGCGCAGCCTGTCGGGGCAGGCGGACTTGCAGGTGCGCGGCGCGCAACAGTTCATCGACGAGCGCCTTTATCCGATGCTCGCCATGCGCCGGGGCGTGGTCGTGGCGAGCCCCGTGCTGGAACTCGACGTCGCCGTGCCGAAGCAGACCGCGCCGCTCAAGGTGCTCGGCATCGACGTGTTTCGCGCAAAGCGCATCGCGCCCGATCTGACCGGCGTGCCGTCGCCGCAGACGCCGCTCGACGTCTTGTCGGACGACGCCATCTTTCTGTCGACCGCCGCGCAGCAATGGCTGAACACGCGCGTGGGCGCGGACGTCGATTTGCAGAATGGCACGTCGCCGGTGCGCTTGCGCGTCGCGGGCGGCATCGTGCGGGCGTTGCCGGGTCAGCGTATCGGCGTGATGGATATCGCCGCCGTGCAGTCGCGCTTCGGCGTGCAGGGGCGGCTCTCGCGCGTGGACCTGCAACTCGCGCGCGGCGTCGATCGCGAAGCGTTTCGTCGCGCGTTGCAGGATGAACTGGGGCCGCGCTTCGTCGTCGCGGAGACGCGCGACACGGAAAGCCGCACCGACAGGCTGTCGCGCGCCTACCGCATCAACATGAACGTGCTCGCGCTGGTTGCGCTCTTCACCGGCGCGTTCCTCGTCTTTTCGACGCAGGCGGCGGGCGTCGTGCGACGCCGCGCGCAGTTCGCGATGCTGCGCGTCCTCGGCATGACGCGGGGTCAGCTCGTGCGGCAGATCATGTCCGAAGGCGCGTTGCTCGGCGTTGCGGGCGCGCTGTTGGGCATCGCGCTCGGCTTTGCGGTGGCCGGGCTCGCGCTGCGCTTTTTCGGCAGCGATCTCGGCGGCGGCTACTTTCCGGGCGTGCAGCCGCGCGTGCATTTCGAGCCGGTCTCGACCGCGATCTTTCTCGCGCTCGGCTTGGGCGTCGCGCTCGCGGGCACGTTCGTTCCCGCGCTCGAAGCGGTTCGCGCGCGCCCCGCGCCGGCGTTGAAAGCGGGCAGCGAGGAAGCCGCGCTCTCGCCGCTTTCGACGCCGTGGCCCGCGCTCCTGTGCCTCGTCGCGGGCGCGGCGCTCACGCAGGCGCCGCCCATCGACGATGCGCCCATCGCGGGCTATCTCGCCGTCGCGCTTCTGCTGGTGGGCGGCATCGCGCTGATGCCGCGGCTCACGGCGATGGTCTTCGGCGCGGCGAGCGCGGCTTACGCGTGGCTGCGCCGCAATCATGGCCGCAGTGCGGTGGGCACGCTCGCGCTCGCGCGGCTCGCGAACGCGCCGGGGCAGGCGTCGATCGCCATGGGCGGCGTGCTGTCGAGCTTCACGCTGATCGTCGCGATGGCGATCATGGTGGCGAGTTTCCGCATATCGGTGGTGGACTGGCTGGAGCATCTGCTTTCCGCCGATGTCTATGCGCGGCTCGCATCCACCGGCGATACGGGCGGACTCACGCCGCAGCAGCAGGCGCAGATCGCGGCTACCGGCGGCGTCGCGCGGGCGGCGTTCTCGCGTTCTTCGCAAGTGACGCTCGATGCCTCGAAACCGCCCGTCGCCGTGATCGCTCGCGAGATCAACGGCGCGGACCCCGGCGCGATGCTGCAAATGACCGGCGCGACGTTGCCGCCCGAAGCATGGCGCGCCGACGAAACGCCCGTGTGGGCGTCCGAGGCGATGGCCGATCTGTACGGCTATCGCACCGGCCAGCGCGTCACGCTGCCGCTCGGCGGCGCGGACGAACATTTCGTCGTGGCTGGCATCTGGCGCGACTACGTGCGGCAGACCGGCGCGCTGCAATTCCGGCTCGCGGACTATCGGCGGCTGACGGGCGACATGGGCGCGACCGAAGTGGCCATCACGCTGCGCCCGGGCGTGCGGGCAGGGCAGGTCATCGCGGCGCTGCAAAGCCTGCCGTTCGGCGACGCGCTCGAATTCTCGCAGCCCGGGGACATCCGCTCGCGCACGCTGACCATCTTCGATCGCAGCTTCGCAGTGACGTACCTTTTGGAAGCGGTGGCGATCATCATCGGCTTGTTCGGCGTCGCGGCGACGTTCTCGGTCCAGACGCTCGCGCGCTCATGTGAATTCGGCATGCTGCGCCATGTCGGCGTGACGCGAAAACAGATCCTCGCGCTGCTCGCCTCCGAAGGCGGCCTGCTGACGCTGCTCGGCATTGCCATGGGCTGCGTGCTCGGCTTCGCCATCAGTCTGATCCTCGTTTTCGTGGTCAATCCGCAATCGTTCCACTGGACCATGTCGCTGCATGTGCCGTGGACGATGCTCGTCGTCATCGGCGCGGTGATGCTCGTGTCTTCCTGCACGACGGCGGTGCTGGCGGGGCGGCGCGCCGTATCGGTCGACGCGGTGCGCGCCGTGCGGGAGGACTGGTGATGCGCGGCTTCAGCTTCTTTATCGCGATGCTCCTGGCGCTCGCCGCATTTTTTTCGACGAGCGCGCTCGCCGCCGATGCGCCGTTCGCGGCGGTCGTGCCGGGCCGGGCGATCGACTGGCCGCAGGACAGCGGCGCGCATCCCGCGTACCGCACGGAGTGGTGGTATGCGACCGGCTGGCTGCAGACGCCGGACAAGAAGCCGCTCGGTTTCCAGATCACGTTCTTTCGCTCGAATACGGGCAAGGCCGGCGGCGGCGCGTTCGATCCGTCGCAGGTCATCGTCGCGCACGCCGCGCTCTCCGATCCGGCGTTCGGGCGGCTCGTGCACGATCAGGACATCGCGCGGCAGGGCTTCGGGCTCGCGTATGCGGCGAACGGCAACACCGACGTCAAGCTCGACGCATGGCGCATGGTGCGCGAAGCCGATGGCCGCTACACCGTGAGCGCGGATGCCGCCGGCTTCGCGCTGCATCTCACGTTCACGCCGACGCAGCCGCCGATGATTCAGGGCGAGCGCGGCTATTCGCGCAAGGGGCCGTCGCCGGAAGAAGCGAGCTATTACTACAGCGAACCGCAATTGCAGGTGACGGGAAGCGTCACGCGGCCGTCGGCGAAAGGCCCGGGCGATACGGTCGATGTCACCGGCAGCGCGTGGCTGGATCACGAGTGGTCGAGCACCTTGCTACCCGCCGACGCCGCCGGCTGGGACTGGCTCGGCGCGAACCTCGACGACGGTTCCGCGCTGATGGCGTTCAAGGTCCGCAGCCGCGACGGCCGCGCGGTCTGGGCGCACGCCGCGCTGCGCGACCGCGATGGCCGCACGACGCAGTTCAGTCCCGGCGATGTCGAGTTCACGCCGGAACGCCAGTGGCGCTCGCCGCGCACGAACACGCGCTATCCGGTCGCGATGACCGTGCGCGTCGGCGCGATGCGCTGGCGTCTCGCGCCGCTCATCGACGATCAGGAACTCGACTCGCGTGATTCCACCGGCGCGGTGTACTGGGAAGGCGCCGTGACGGTGACGGGCCAGGGCCAGGCGGAAGGCAAGGGCGGACGCGGCTATCTCGAACTCACGGGCTACGGCAAGGAGGCCGAAGCAGGGAAGCGGTGACCAAGCGGCGACCGATCGGCCGTCAGCAAGAACCCCGAAATAGGCCGACAATATAGGGGTTTACGCAAATTCACCGCCTCGACTCATCATGTCTGACTTAGCCAGCCCTCTTCGCCGCCGCACCGAGATCAACCCGAAGCCGTTGACCGTTGCCGGCCTCCTTCTGCTTGCCGGTATGCTCTATCTCGCGCAGACTGCCGGCGCGCGTCAGGCCGCGCTGTATGTGGTCGGCGCGCTGCTCGGCGTCGCGCTCTATCACGCCGCTTTCGGCTTCACGTCCGCGTGGCGCGTTTTCATTGCCGATGGCCGCGGCGCCGGCCTGCGCGCGCAAATGCTCATGTTGGCCGTGGGCGTCGCGTTGTTCTTTCCCGCGCTGTCGGCCGGGTCGCTTTTCGGCATGCCCGTGACCGGGCTCGTGTCGCCTGCGGGCACGTCGGTGATCGTGGGCGCGTTTCTGTTCGGCATCGGCATGCAACTGGGCGGCGGCTGCGCATCCGGCACGCTCTATACGGTCGGCGGCGGCAGCACGCGCATGATCGTGACGCTTGCCGCGTTCATCGTCGGATCGGTGATCGCGACCGCGCATATGCCGTTCTGGACCGCGCTGCCTTCGTTGCAGCCCATCTCGCTCGTGAAGTCGCTGGGCCTCGCGCCCGCGCTCGCGGTCAACTGGATCGTGTTCGCGCTGATCGCCGCGCTGACGGTCGTCATCGAGAAGCGCCGGCACGGCAAGCTCGTCGCCGCGCACGTGCAGCCCGCGCACACGTCGCCGTGGCTGCATGGTCCGTGGCCGCTCTTGGCCGGCGCGCTGGCGCTCGCGGTGCTCAACTTCGCGACGCTCGCGCTGTCGGGCCGGCCGTGGGGCGTCACGTCGGCGTTCGCGTTGTGGGGCGCGAAGGCGGCCTCCGCCATCGGCTTCGACGTCGCTAGCTGGCCGTACTGGATGAGCAAGCCGAACGCCGCGACGCTCGCCGCGCCGGTCTCGCACGATGTGACGTCCGTGATGGATATCGGCATCGTGCTCGGCGCGATGCTCGCCGCCGCGCTCGCGGGCCGCTACGCGCCGGTGTGGCGCGTGCCGATGCGCTCGCTGATCGCCGCCATCGTCGGCGGTCTGCTGCTCGGCTACGGCGCGCGGCTCGCGTACGGATGCAATATCGGCGCGTACTTCAGCGGCATCGTGTCGGGCAGCCTGCACGGCTGGCTGTGGCTCGTGGCGGCGTTCTTCGGCAACGTGCTCGGCACGCGCCTGCGCCCGCTCTTCGGGCTGGAAGTGGAACGCGTCAGGCCGACGGCCTGTTAAGAAGTCAACGCGACGGCCACCGGTTCTCGAAGACGCATTCTTCGTGGGGCCGGCGCGTGGCCCAGCCCTCGGTTTCCAGCATCGGCGCGTCGTAGAACCGCTCGACGTGTCCGACGCAAAGAATCGCCACGGGCCGCGCGCCTGCGGGCATCGCGAGCACGTCGGCGATTTCCTGCGGATCGAAAAGCGACACCCATCCCATGCCGATGCCTTCGGCGCGCGCCGCCAGCCACATGTTCTGAATGGCGCAGGCCACCGACGCGAGATCCATCTCGGGCAGCGTCCGGCGGCCGAACACATGGCGCTCGCGGCCGTCCATCAGCGCCATCACGAGCACCTCCGCGCAATCGCGCATGCCCTCCACCTTCAGTTTCATGAACGCATCGCGCCGCTCGCCGAGCGCATCGGCGGTCAGCAGGCGCTCGCGCTCGACCGCCGCGTGAAGTTGCGCGCGAATCTCGGGGCACGTGATCCGGACGATGCGCCACGGCTGCATGAAGCCGACGCTCGGCGCATGCAACGCGGCGTCGATGAGCCGCTGCATCACGGCCGGCGCGACGGGATCGCTCACGAAATGGCGCATGTCGCGGCGCTCCTGAATGGCGCGATACACGGCGTTGCGTTCGGATTCGCTGAAGGTCTGGTTATCCATGATCTCGAAAGGATTGCGGTAGCGCCACTCTATCCGCATCGCGCGATGTCGCACAGGCCGCCAGTCGCGAAAGCGTCGCGGCGGCCTTCGCTCAGTACGCCTTGCATTTGCATAACGGTGCGGTAGCCCACCTTCGCGGCGAGGAAAATCAGCGAACATGCGCGAGGCTGTCCGGAACAGTCGCCTGACCGATATCAGTCTCGTGCCGAGCTGCGGGGCTGGGTCGACACATCGTCTGGAGATCGCCATGTTTAACGAACCCGTTCTGCGCCGCGGTGTACGCTGGATGCTGCTCGTCGTGATGTATTACGTGGTCGCGGCGGCATCGTACAACGGCTATTTCACGAAGTGGCAATTCCGCGACCAGACGCCGGAATGGGCGTTGCCCGCCATGCTCGATGGCACGATCGATCGTCCCTTCGTTTATCGCCAGTTATTGCCGATGCTCGCGAACGGCGTCGAACGCGCCATGCCGGAGAAGCTGAAGACGAAAGTCGACGCGCTTCTGATGGACGACAACCGCACGCATCATCCGATCACTTGGTTTTACCCGAGCGCCGTCGACGCGCGTAATCCGCAATACGCGCTGCGCTATTACCTGATCTTCGGCATGTCGTTCACCGCGCTCTTTCTGGCGATGTTCGCGATGCGCGCCGTCTGCATGACCTTGCAGGCGGACAGAACCGCAAGCACGCTCGCGCCGATGGCGCTCGCCGCGATATTCCCGCTGATATTGACCGACGGCGCCTATTTCTACGACTTCCCCGAACTCCTTTTCATGATGCTCGCGGTATGGCTCGCGGCGACCGGACGAGCGTTATGGCTGATTCCGCTCACGGCCATCGCGACATTGAACAAGGAATCGTTTCTCTTCTTCACGCTGACGTTGTTTCCGTTTCTTCACGCGCGACTTTCCTTGCGTCGCGCCGTGATCGTGCAAGCGGTGTTGCTCGCCATTGCGGCGGCGGTCAATCTGGCCATCAAGCTGAAATATGCGGGAAATAGCGGCGATGTCGCGCAGTTCCATCTGTTCCATAACCTCGACTTTCTGATTCATCCGTTGAGCTATCTGCGCTTCGAATACAACTATGGCGTCGTGATGTCGAAGGGTTTCAACGTCATCAACATCGTGATTGCCGTTGTTCTGCTGCGCTCCGGCTGGAGCAAGCTGCCGGTCGTCTTCCGGCGTCATGTTTGGATCGCGCTCGCCGTGAACGTGCCGCTTTTCATCACGTTCGGATTCCACGATGAATTGCGCAATCTGAGCATGTTGATCGTCGGCCTTCTAATGATCCTGTGCGTGAACATTGCCCTCGTGCTGGCGTACGAGCGCGCGGGCGCAACCGCCGATGCGCGAAGCGATGTGCCCGACACGCCCGCCGCGACGCCATTGCGCGACCGAAACGCCATGGCCCGTTCCGCTCGTTGATCCACCGTAGCCGCGCGTATTTTGTCGGGAGACCGATTCATGCCATTCGATCACGGCGTCTTCACCGTTTCTCTCGACTTCGAGTTGCTATGGGGCGTGCGCGAGACGCGCACGATCGAGAGCTACGGGGAAAACTTGCGCGGCGTGCGGCGCGCCATTCCCGAGATGCTGCGCGTGTTCGGCGCGAGCGGCATTCACGCGACCTGGGCGACGGTAGGCTTCCTGTTCCATCGCGATGTCGCCGAACTCAAGGCGAATCTGCCGGACGCGCGGCCCCGCTATACGCGCCCCGGCATCTCGCCCTATGAGTACATCGAAGCCGCCCGCGAACTCGATCCGCTCTATCACTTCGCGCCGGAACTGATCGAGCGCATTGCGCGCCAGCCGGGACAGGCCATCGGCACGCATACGTACTCGCACTACTATTGTCTGGAAGAAGGGCAGGGCGTGCGCGAATTCGAAGCCGATCTCGCGCGCGCCGTCGAAGTGGCGCAACGCGCGGGCGTGTCCGTGCGAAGCATCGTGTTTCCGCGCAATCAGTGCAACGACGCGTACCTCGCTTCGCTTACGCGCTTCGGGGTGCTGTGCTATCGCGGCACGCAAGAGGGGCACGCCTATGCGGCCTCCGACAAGGCAGGCCAGAGCCGGCTCAAGCGAGCGACGCGCCTGCTCGATGCCTACATCGACCTCTCAGGCCACAACACCTATGCGCTCGACGACTGCTATCGCGCGATGCCGTTCAATTTCCCGGCCAGCAGTTTCCTGAGGCCGTATAAGCGCAAAACCGCGTGGCTGGACGGTCTTCGCTTGAAGCGAATCACCGACGCGATGACCTATGCGGCCATCAACAAGCGGCTCTATCACCTGTGGTGGCATCCGCACAACTTCGGACGCGACACGGCGCAGAACATCGCATTGCTGCAGCGCATCGCGGACCACTACGCGCATCTGCGCGACAAGTACGGGTTCGTGTCGATGAACATGGAAGAACTGTGCGCGCTCGCCGCCCGGCATCGGACGGACGAGCCCGAATACAACGCGTCCGAAGCGGCGAACTGAGCCGCCGCTTCGGTTCCTTCTAGCGCCGCGTTTCTTGCGACGTGGCCGGCGTGATCGACGAATGGCCGACCAGAAAGCGCGGTGTCCTGAAGTGCACGATGCACGCGTAGAACCACACGTAGACGCTCACGAAGACGAGGTCGGTGGCGAATAGCACGACCGGCTCGTTCCAGAACAACGACGCCGGCACGACGCCCACCGAGCACAGCACCCACAGATACGGCGACGTGCGCGCATTGCGGCGTCCGCGCTGCCGTACATCGCGATAATCGGCGCCGCGCAGCGCAATCCGCCGATACACGAGCGTATGCAGATGCACGCCGTCCGGTTCGCTGACCGGCCGCCCGCGCACCAGCTTGCGTCGATAGATCGAGAAAATGGTCTCGAAGAGCGGATAGATGGCGACCACGGCCGCGTACCACGCAGAAACAGCCGGGTGGCGCGCGATCAGGAGTACGAGCAGTTCCGCCATGACGAAGCCGATGAAATAAGCGCCGCCATCGCCGAGAAAGATCGCGGCGCCCGGATAGTTCCAGACCGCAAAACCGAGGATGGTGCCGATCATCGTCAGCGCAACGCTCATGATGAGCCAGTCGCCCACTTGATGCGCGACATAGCCTATCGAGCCGAAGATGAGGATGGACGATACCGAAGCGAGGCCGTTCATCCCGTCGATCAGGTTGATCGCGTTGGTGAGCCCGGAGACTGTGAGCACGGTCAGCGCGATGGCGAGCGGCATCAGCGCGAGACCGCGGTCGACGATGGGCAGGTCCACGCGCCCGATCACCGCATTCAACGCGTAGACGCCGCCGATCGCGCCGGCCATCGCCGCGAGCAACCGTGCGCGCGGACTCACGCGCTTGGTCAGGTCCTCCACGCAGCCGGCCATGAACGGAACGGCCGCGCATCCGAGCAGCAACAGAGACTCGCCGCGCGGGTTGGCGCCGAACAGGCCGCCCATGACGAACGTAATACCCGTTCCTCCGATGATTGCGATGCCGCCGACACGCGGAACCGGAAACGCATGATTTTTCTGCACTCCCGTGAGATCGCTGTCGAGCCATCTGGATCCCGCATGGCTCGTGTATTTGACGATCAGAAGAGTCAGACAAAACGAAGTGAAGCAGCCGAGGGCAAGGTTCAGCATTGTCGTTTACTCATTTTGTCAACAGTGCGGACGATTCGGTTCGGAACATGCTGCACCTGCGAACGATGGCCGCGAATTGGTACGGTCCGGCCGTGCGTTTAAGCAAATGCAACACACCTGCTTCGGCTAAAAAAGAAACACCGATAAATAAGGGCTCCGAAGTCCCGTTTAGAAAAAGCCTTTATTATGAATAATCAGGGAATTCCCGCGCGTGCGCGGATGTTTGGAGTCCGAATATCATCGCGCGGACAGCCGTTTCGGTAACTAGGTTTTTCGTTGACGAAATGTTGGCTAGACCTCGTATTGATCCAAAATTGGCGGGTCGCAAAAGCCTACGTTTGTGCTTTAGCGACCTTGCCGACATATCTCGTGTCGCCGTCATGACAACCGAACGATCATGCAATGTCCGGAGCGGCCCATCGGCGCACGATATAGCGGCCTTCGCGCTTGCGCGCGAGGTCGTCGCTGACCACGCGAGCAGGCGCGCCCGCGACCGTCACGTTGGAAGGCACATTCGAGGTCACGACGCTTCCCGCGCCGATAGTCACCGAATCGCCAATCAATACGTTCTCGACAATGCACACGTTTGGGCCGATATATACGTTGTCCCCAATGGTCGCGGCTTGTCCGTGATTAGAGCCGATGGTCACGCCTTGAGAGAGATTGCAATTGGCGCCGATCACCGCTGTTTCATTCACGACGATGGTGCCGAAATGGCCGATGTAGAGTCCCGGCCCGATACGCGTTCCCACCGGAATGACAATGCCGAATTGCCGCTGTTTGCGGCGCAATATGATTCTAAGGAGTACGCCGGACAGTCCTCGGGAATACCCCGATGCAAGGCGAAACCACACGGAGTAATTGAATCCTTCGGATGAAACGAACTTGCGAATGAATGCGCCGGTACCGACCGATCCGGCGTAGCGGTAGAGATCGCTTCTGATAAGGTCGAGGGGCTTCATTGCTCGATTTGTCGTGTGAGTTGAAGAGCGGAGAGGGCGGTCGTTGCCGCCTAGCCTAACGGGGACGAGCGAGCATATAAGTGTGAGAACTCACATTTCGTTTGACTTATTCCATATGAAGCGCGCATGCGCCTGAACGGTATGCAAAGAAGACTCGCGATCCAGATGATTGCTTCGGGTGTCCTGATGAAAAGCGTCGCGCCACGGCTCGCGTGGGCCGACGATACAGTCGATGCCGCCACCTTCGGCGTGAAGGGCGACGGCGCGACGAACGATCGCGTCGCGCTTCAGAAGGCCATCGACGCTTCCGTCGGCAAGACGCTCGTGATCGGCGGCCGCTGCCGCATCGACGCGAGCGGCGTCGAACTCAGGAGCGGATCGCGCGTGCGCTTCCGGCCCGGCGCATCCATCAAGCTGCTGTGGCACGACACGCCGTTCTATCAGATCATCCGCATCTGGGACGTGAACGACGTCGTGCTGGAAGGCGCGATGCTCGACGGCAGCAAGGAACTGAACGCCGCGCCCGCCAAGCGCCACGAAGAGGGCTATGGCATGGGCATCTCGGTGGCGGGCAGCGCCAATGTGACGATTCGCTCGGCAACGACCATCGGCTGCTGGGGCGACGGCGTGTACATCGCGAACAGTTACCGGCCGAGCGCTACCGCGCCGGATGGCATTCGTCTCGTCGATCACCGCGCGGTCGGTTGCCGGCGACAAGGCGTGTCCATCATCAGTGGCCGCGACATCACCATCGAGCGCGGCGTATGGGAAGACATCGGCGGCACGGCGCCTTCCGCGGGACTCGATATCGAGCCGAACTCGAATCGGGACGTGCTCGAAAACATCCGCGTCGTCGATCCCGTCACGCGCCGCTGCAAGATCGGCATTCTCGTGTTCCTCGCGCAATTGCCGGGACCGAGGGCGAAGAATGTCGATATTCGGATCAGCGGGCATCGCGATGAGAATTCGGCCGACAACGCGTTCAGCGTTTCGGGGCTCGATACGAAAGGCTGGATCGTAAAAGGCCGCGTGGAAAGTCGCGGGCCTACGTGGGTGAATTCCCGGCTTGCGTCGGTCGAGAACGTGGACTACGACAAGCGCGGTCCCGCTGTCGTCGTGACGGACCTGCGGCTCGTCCGATAGTGCCATCCGCGCGTTGTGTGACAACGTACAGACTCGATGCGTGCGCCGCCGCACGCTCGTATTCGGACGATATTCCTTTGGGAATCCTTAGATGAAAGCACGGGCAATGCGATTGAGCGACGCACAGGCGTCTCGGACAGGGCATCGCGCGCAGAACTTCTTTGCGACGCCGAGCGGCTGGGCTTATATCGCCATTGCACTCGTCATTCTTTATCTGATGGCGACGAGTCCGCGCGAGGTGTCCACGCTGCTCGACCAGGACAACTACCTCGAATACTTCCGCCGCACGACGTGGGACTGGTTCGTCACGTCCTATTATCAACGGACATCGACGCTCGCTTTTGTCATCAGCACGGTCACGGAGGAATTCGGCTGGCGCGCATGGGTGGTCGGGCTGAATGCGCTCGGCTTGTCGCCTGAGACGGGCGTGCGCGTGACCGTGGTGCTGCTCAACACGCTGATCTTCATCGCGCTGCTGGAAGTGCGCAGGCCGCTCGTCGGGCTATGCCTGTGGGCGGTCGTGCCAATGGCGCTCGCCACGGTCGGCACATTCCAGATTCGTCAGGGCATGGGCTTTTCCATCGCCATGCTGCTTTCGCTGCGGTATCAGCGGCCTCTGACGGGTTGGGTCCTCGCGAGCTTCGTCCACACGACGTTCGCCGTTCCGGCGCTGTTGCTCGTAGCGATCCGCGCGTGCGGCGACCGCCGGCGGCTATCGTTCGCATGCGCGGGCGTCACGGCGCTCGTGCTCGTATCGTCAGCGGGCTTTTTGTTCCGCAATTTCGGCGGCCGACGCATCGACGAATATGCAGGCTATCAAAACGACTTCACGATGAAGCTCGTGATCCTGCTCGTCGTCTATATGACGGCATCGATCGTCATGCTGTATTCGGAATGGAAGAACAGGCCGAAGGCGCAGCCCACGGTCTGGACCGAGCTGGCCACCATGCATATCGTGCTGGTTTTCTATCTGGTGCTCGCGTTCGCGCTGTTCCCGTTCGGCAAGGGGCGCGTCTGGTATTGCGTGCAGTTGCTCTTGCCCTTCATCGTGGCGCAGATTCGCTTCCGCAACGCATTCTCGATCTGGTGGATCGTGGGCGTATTGCTGGTGCTATCCGCCGAGATCATCAAGAGCTATTTCGAGGGCGTCTACGCGTATTTCATCGGCAGCTAGACCGCGGGCGATTCGTCATCGGCGCAATGTGCGAGTCGATGACGAACGCCCGAGCGCGTCAGATCACGTCAGATCACGTTTTCTCCACCGGCATTTTGCGCAGACGCTTGGCGCCTGTCTTGGTCGCGGTCTTTTCGCCGCGCAGGACGGTACGCAGCGCGCCGAAGTCCGCGCGAACTTTCTCGATCTCGTAACGCGTGACGAGACGGCCGCCGAAGCCCGACAGGAAGTCGAGAATGCTGGCGGTGGAAATGCCGTCGAGATCGAACAGCAGCTTGCGTTCGCGGGCCACGCGCGCCGCTTCCCAGATCAGCAGGCTGATGGCGCCGCCGTGCGCTTCAGGAAGACGCGAAGACAGCAGGTAATAGAGCGCACGGTCGTCCCACACGAGAGCGGTCTCGGCCACGAGCTTGCCGCTCTGATCGAACGCGCCGAGCAACGTGCCCGACTTGCGCTGAAGCACCTCGGTAAGCAGTCGCCGCATGATCTGCGAGCCGTACACGTTGTTGCGCTTGCGCACGGCGAGGTTCTCGTCGTAGAAGCGCGTGAAGCCGTCCGGGCTGTCGATCTCGCGAATGGTGAGCTGCTCGCTCGCGCGCCTCACCCAGTTGCGGGTATTGCGGCGCAGGCCGGACCATGCCTCTTCTTCCGTCCGTTCGGCTGGCATTTCCATCGTGTAGCCGATCGACACGTCATAGCCGTGAATCATGAAGGCGAAGGCTTCGGCTTCCGACATGCGCGTGTCCATCAGTTGATGGAAATGCGCGACCGGCGGGAGTTTGGCGATCAATTGCCTCGTAATGTCCAGTCGATAACACCATTCGCGGTCGGGGGTGCCCAACTTCTGCGGCTTGATGATGGGCCCGAGCGTGCGGGTCATCGGCGGCAAGGCCGAGATGCGCCAGATGCCTTTGCGTTCGAGCGTGTACGGCATTTCGCCGATCACTTCATCGCCCTGTTTGACCTCGGCAATGCCCCACCTGCCGTCGCTGGTGATATCGAGCCACCACGGCTGATGAAAGATCGACCGTTCGAACGCTCCTTGCGGTCGAGCGTTGTCGTTCGCGCTCGTGACGACCTCTTTTGCTTTAGCCTTGGGTTTGTTCGGTTTGTTGGGTTTTGTCTTGGGTTTGGCTTTGACTGCTTCGGTATTCGTCGTATCGGGTAGAGCACTGACAGAAAAGCATTCGTTATCCATTGTCCCTCGCAACTCGGTTCATGATAGCCATGGGGCTAGATTCGGGCCTTTCGGCAGTATCAGGATCAGGCGCTGTGCGCGTTAGTCGACAACTTTCCGATGCCTCGCGTGGCGGGATGGAAAGCGTGTGCCGAGATCGGATCAAAGAGGCAATGCATATTTTTCGGCGATGTCAAGTTACGTCGTCGGGCGACGTATTACGGTGTTTTACCGCAGGGTATTGAGCATTCGCGTGAACCACTGTACGGCATCGCACGTTGCGCCCCTTGCTCGCCGATGCAAGATTTCAGGCGCAGGACACCCAAGGGTCCAGACTCGCGTACTTTTGTCCAACCCGTCGATCCCTGTTCCACGGGCGATCCTAAACCAAGCAAGGGCTTAGGCACATTCATGATTGCACCAGCACCGCACATCGAGATCATCAAATCACCCGAAGTATTCAAGGCACTCGAACCCGAATGGCAGGCGCTCTGGAAGCGCGCCAAGGGCCGCCATCACGAATCGTTCCCGGTTGCGTGGCTGAGCTGGGAGTGCGTCGCAAAACCGCTCGGGCGCGCGCTGCGGCTCATCGCGGTTCGTAGCGAAGGTCGTCTCATCGCGGTATGGCCCCTCGTGCGCTCGCGCAATCGGCTCTGGACCATCCTGCGTCCGTTGAGTCCGGAATCCGCCGACTATACGACCGTGCTCGCCGACCCCGACTACGCGTCGCCCGCGCTGACCGAAGCCGTCTGGCGCGCGGCGCGGGAGCAGTGCCCCTCGGACATTATCCTCCTTCCTTATCTGGACAAGACCGGCGATCTGTATCGGCTGGCGAGCGCCCACGACGGCATGATGGTCGCGAACGAGCATCCCTACGCCATTGCGCGACTCTCGCGCGAGAAGGACTGGGAGAGCTTCTCGGCGCCGCTCGGCACGCTATCCGGGAAGAAGCCCGGCGCGCTGCTCAGGCGTCTGGAGCGGCAGGGCAAGGTCGAGATCCGCATTCTCGGCCCCGACGACGCTGACGAGAACGCCCGCATGGTCGACTGGATGCTCGCCTGCAAGCGCAACTGGGCCGAGCGCGTCGACAAGAAGGGCGCATGGCTCTATTCGCCGCTCTTCCGCAATTATCTGGTGAGCATCCTCAACTACCCGGCCGGATCTGACTCGGAGCCCAGCGCGCGCATGATGGTGCTCACGCTCGATGGGGCGCCCATCGCGGCCAATATGATCGGGATGGGCACCGACAGCATTCTCGGCGCGATGGGCGGCTTCGACCGCCAGCACAGCAAGCTCGCGCCCGGCGCGATCACCACGGAGGCGTGGGTGCGCTGGGCGCTCGAACACCGGCTGGACTTCGACCTCGGCGTCGGGTCAGAGGCGTTCAAGCCGTACTGGAGCAAAGGCAATCTCGCGGTCGCGGTCAGCATTCAGATCGCCCAGTCTCCGTGGGGACGCGTCGCATTCGCCATGCAGGAAGGCATTGCGAAACTCGCCGCTATTCGCGCGGGAATGCGTCGGCCGAATAGCGATGCCACATCCGGCAAAACCCGTGGTGAATCAGTAGAAACCCGCACGAGCGAAGCCGCTAAATAATCTGAGTAAATCCGCCGGCTGGAAAATCGTGCAATAAAACACGCAGCCGGCGCATTAATTCAGAGGAATATTGCCAGAAAGAATTTCACTTTTCCTCAGACGTGAAAACCGTCGTCCTTTTGCGACGACGGATTAATTTCGCCGCTCGTGCGAAATTAATATCAATCCTCAGAAGTAATCCCCCGCGTTTTCCCGAATCCCCCGCCAGACGTGCGATTGAGGCGTACGTACGTCCTCGACATTATGACCTGTCCCCGCTATTTCGTTACAGCTCGTTACGAAACATTATTAATGATCATACAAGGTTATGTATCATACGTCCCCGGTGTCGGTATTAGATACCTTGTTACGCGAGCGTTATGAAGTAAGTTTGACCGGCATATTGGGAGTGGCTTGCTTTGGGCAATGTAGCGCCCCGGTTAAACCGCTCGGCAAATGTCGCCCGATCTATCGGTCTTCGACGAACGTTCTTTTCCTAGTCGCCTATCAATAACGTCAAGCACAATGTCCTTTTCTAAAAAAACCGTTAATTCCTTTTTCGAGCACACCGCCTCCCAAACCGAAAACCGCATTTTCACGCGCCGCAAGTTCGTAACCGCGCTTGTCATGGGCGCCGGCACGGCGGCACTGGCCGCGTGCGGCGGCGGCAGCGCCGACGACCTCGCCGCCACCGACAAGCGCTGGCACCGCGCGTCGACCGCTTCAAGCGCGTCGGCGGCGTCGAGCACCAGCGTGGCATCGTCGACGCAAGCGACCGCGAGCTCCTCCACCTCGGGCACCGTCGTCAACGCGAGTTCCTTCGGCGTGAAGGCCGATGGCGTGACCAACGACCGCGTCGCGCTGCAAAAGGCCATCGACGGCTCGGTGGGCAAGATTCTGCTGATCTCGGGCAAGGTGCGCATCGACGCGGCCGGCCTCGATCTGCGCTCCAATTCGCACCTGCGCTTCGCAAGCGGCGCGTCGATCAAGCTGCTCGCGCACAACACGGCGAGCTACCAGATGCTGCGCGTGTTCGACGTCGATAACGTTCAGATCGAAAACGCGACGCTCGACGGCAGCAAGGAGCTGAATTCGGCCACGAACGATCCGAACGACGGCGGGCAGGGCATGGGTATTTCGATTGCCGGCGGAACGAACGTCACGATCACCTCGCCGACCACCATCAACTGCTGGGGCGACGGCATCTACATCGGCAACTCGTATCGCACGGTCACGAAGGCAAGCAACGCGGTCATGATCACCAAGCACGTGGCGACGGGCTGCCGCCGTCAGGGCGCGACGATCACGAGCGGCAGCAACATCACGTTCGACTCGCCGACGTGGTCGACCATCGGCGGCACGATGCCTTCGGCCGGCCTCGACATCGAGCCGAACAACAACAACGCGGTGCTGCAGAACATCAAGATCATCAGCCCGACGACGAACAGCTGCCACTACGGCATCCTCGTGTACCTCGGCGCGTTCCCCGGACCGGTCGCGAAGGTCGTGTCGATCGACATCACGAACCACCACGACAACGCTTCGAACCATGTGGCGTACGCGGTCGGCGGCTTGCAGCTGAACGGTCGCTCGGTCACGGGCCATATCAGCAGCGACAACCCGGTGTACACGCATTCGGCGCTCGGCTTCAGCAAGACGGACTGGGATAACGCCGGCCCGTCGGTCGAAGTGACGAACATGACGTACACGCGCTAAGCGGCAGGCGTCCGTTGCCATGGACAGGAGAGCCGCCATTTCGTCGCGGCTCTTCTGTTTGTCGGCTGTCTCTGATTTCCACTCAGCGCCAACGCACTAAACTTCCAGGGAAATTTGCCGAAAACTTAAGGCATGGATGGTGCTCTAAAAGGGTGGCCCGATTGCGGTTTACCCGGGCACCGAATCATCTGGAGAGTGCATGAATTTCGCCACTACTGTCGGCACGATCGCGTTTTTCGCTGTCGTCGCTCTGGCCTTGCTGGCGCTGGCCGAGGTGCTGCTGCCGTCGCGGCGGCGCAACCGCCGGAAATCGGAGAACGCGGAGGCGTCGTCCGGATTGTTCGGCGGCATGCGTGCGCGGTTTCACAAGTCCGGGCCGCTGAAGCCGAACGAAGCGGCTCAGTCGTCGCGCTCGGGCCACTCCGACTAGCGCTTGCAGTTTTTTCAAAGTCGGCCGGTCATCGCGTTCAACGCCACCCAAAGCTTCAATCGTCAGTCTGTCGTGTCGTGGGCAACAGCGCACGCGCGTAATGCAAGCAAAGCGTCGTTTCAGGCATTGAGCCTTTCGGCACGCGGGCCGCGCGGCATCGTGCGGGTTCTGCGGTACGTTTCCTCATAGCGGTGCCAAGTCGTGTCGATGGAAAACTGGCGCTCTATCCGCTCGCGAGCCGCTTTTCCCAGCGCCGCGCGGGTCTCCTCACTCAGCGTCAACATCGCGATGAGCGCTGTTGCAAGCGCGTCTGCGTCTTGCGGCGGGACCACGAACCCGGTTTCGCCGATGAGCCATTTCGTATCGCCGACATCGGTCGCCACGCACGGAACGCCGCAGGCCATCGCTTCTCCGACCACCGTCGGCAAGCCTTCGCTGCGCGAGGAGAGGCAGAACACGTCGAGCGCCGCGAGCGTCGTTTGCGGGTCCGGCAGCGCGCCGAGGAGCCGGCACGCGTCGCCGACACCGGCCTCGCGCAGACAAGCGACGAGCTCGCCGTTGCTGTCGTCGAGACCGCGTCCGGCCATCGCGAAGCGGCAATGCGGGAGCGCCTCAGACACGCGGCGTATCGCGGCAATGAAGTTCGGATAGTCCTTGACCGGATGATATCGCCCGACGATACCGATCACCGGCGCATCCGCGTCGAAGCCGAGCGCGCGGCGCAAGGTCTCGCGCGCCTGCGGCATCGGTCTGAAGAGATCGGGCTCGAAGCCGTTCGGAATCACCATCATCTTAGTCGGACAATAGCCGCCGTGCGCGTGCGAACGTCTGGCCGCTTCGCCGCAGCAGATGATCGAATCCGGCACGCGCGCCGACAGCAGCGCGCACGCTCGCGTGACCCAGCGCGTCATGCGGTTGCTGCCGGTCGAGCGCAAGTCGGTGTGGTGGATGCCCCAGACGAGCGCGGGGCGCGGCGCGCGCGAACCGCGCATGCGTCGCCACGCGCTCGCGGCATGCACGGCGAGCCCGCCCATCAGATCGCCGTGATAGAGCCACGTCTGCACGACATCCGGATCCAGCTCGCCGAGCCAGCGGATCAGCGTCGCGAACTTGCGCGGACCGGGCACGCCGCGACGCATGCCGAGGATGCGCACTTCGGCGCCCGCTTCGCGAATGCGCGCGGCCAGCGTGTCTTCGGACGAAAGCGAGATCACCGTATGCCGAACGCCGGTCCCGCGCGATGCGCGTATCAGCCGGTAGAGCAGCATCTCCGCGCCGTCGGCCGGCAGCGCCGTGATGATATGGACGATTTTCACGGCGCGATGTGCAGCGAAGAAGGCGCGCGTTCCGGCGCGGGCGCGAGCGTGCGATACACGCCGATGGTCTTGTCGAGCACGATGGCTTCGTCGAACTCCCGCAAGGCTTTGTCGCGAGCGGCAAGACCCAGGCGGCGCGCGAGCGCGCGATCATCGTCGAGCAGGCGGATCGCGTTTGCGAGCGCGGTCGCATCGCGCACCGGCACCACGAGACCGTCCTCGCCGTTGCGACTGACGACTTCGCGGCAGCCGGGCGCGTCCGTCGTGATGAGCGGCAACGCGCACGCCGCCGCCTCGATCAGCGATTTCGGCAGACCTTCGCGATAGCTCGGCAGCACCATCACGTCGGTTTGCGCGAGCAGAGAAGGCATGTCGCTCACATGACCGCGCCATTCGACGAGACCTTCGGCCACCCAGCCTTCGATGGTCGACCGCTCGATAGACGCCGGATTACCCGCGTCCGGCATGCCCGCAAGCACGAACCGGATGGTGCGATGCTCGCGCTTGAGCGCGCGCGCCGCTTCGACGAATTCCGCGATGCCCTTGTCCCACAACATGCGCGCGGCGAGCAGCACGCGCAGCGGCTCCGACGAAAGCGGCGCGTCGTCGGGCGGCGCCTTGAAGCGCGAGCAGTTGACCCCCGAGCCTTTGATGAGATGAATCGCTTTCTCATCCACTAGGCGCGCGGTCTTGAACATCGTCACGTCGTCGGGATTCTGAAGGATGAGCGCGCAGTCGTCGCCATCGAGCGCCACGCGCAGCACGCGTCGAACGAGCGGGCGCAGCAATCGCGCCTTCAAATCGCGGCTCGTGAATACGTAGCCGAGGCCCGCCACCGAGTTCACCCGCGCGGGCACGCCAGCCAGCTTCGCGCCGAGCGATCCGTACACTGCGCTTTTTATCGTGAAACCGTGCACCAGCGCCGCGTCTTCTTCGCGAAAGAGACGGGCGAGCCATAACACCAACGCCAGTTCGCGGAACGGATTCAGACTGCGGCGAATCATCGGCACGGCGCGCCAGCGAAAGCCGAGTTCGCATAGCTTCGGCCCGTATTCGCCCGGCGGCGAGATCAGCACGACTTCGTGACCCATATCGCGTAACCGGTAGGCCAGCGACAGGCGGAAGTTGTACAGATACCAGTCGGTATTCGCAAACAGGATGACTTTGTTCATGGCCTCGTCCCATGCAGCGTAGTTGTGCCCCGACGATTGCGGACGTTCGCGCTCTGCGGCGCGTGGATGCCGGCGGCCCGCACACCGACGCGCTCGAATAGCGCGTCCCAAAGCCTCAAAATCGCGTCGACCGAATAACGCTCGCGCATCGACTGCGCGCCTTTGCGTCCGAGTTCGGCGCGCAGTCTTTCGTCGCCGAGCAGACGGGCCAGCGCGTCGGCGAGCGCGTCGCGGTCGTTCGGCGGCACGAGCAGCGCGTCTTCGCCGTTGCGCGTGATGTCGCGCGGGCCGCTCTTGCAATCGACTGCCACGGCGGGCACGCCCAGCGCCATGCTTTCGGCGAGCGCGAGCCCGAATCCTTCGAAGCGCGACGACATGGCGAACGCCTGCGCGCGCCGCATCTCCGCCCACGGATCGCTCGTCACGCCGGGCATGAAGATGCGATCGCCGAGTCCGTAGCCGTCGATCTTCGCCTGTAGCGATGCGCGCTCGGCGCCTTCGCCCCAAATGGTCAGGTCCCACAGCGGGAAGCGCGACGCAATCGACGCGTACGCATCAATTAGTAATCCATAATTCTTCTGCGGATGAAGCCGCCCGAACGAAGCAAGGCGCATCCGTCCGTTCTCAGCGGCAATTGCCGTCTTTTCGAACTCGCGGAACAGTTCCGGCGGCAGCGGGTTCGGCATGACCGCCATGTGGCGCACGCCGGGCACCATCGCGCGGAAAGGCTCCACGACGTTCTCGGTCAGGACCGTTACCGCGTCCGCGTGCGGATAGGCAAGGCGGGTGGCGAGCCGCCAGAACCGCGAGCGGCCGTCGACGGACGGGTCGTTGTGCTCACACACGATGAGCGGCACGCGTTGCCTGAGCGACGCGAGAATGCCCGCGACGTTGACGTTGTACAGAAAGCTCACGACGACATCCGGCCGGCTTTCGGCGATGACCGCACGCAGTGCGCGCTGCCGCTCCAGATACCCGAGCGCGCCGCTGCGCGGCTGCTTCACGCGGTCGGCCAGCCGCACGAAGCGCACCTTGTCCGACAGCGCATAGAAGCAGGGCGTGCTTCGACGATACGTCGCGACCACCGTGACGGTGTCGCCTCGCTCGCTCCACGCATTGACGAGCGTGGCCGCGACGCGTTCGGCGCCGCCGCTTCCCATCGAACTCACGAGCAGCGTGATGTTCATGCGACCAGATCTCCCGTGGGACGCGCGGGCGGCACGCGCTTCGCGACGATCATCGACAGGCAGAACACCGACGCGTGCATCATGCCGGTTCCGAGCAACACGCCCGGCATGCCGATCCAGCGCGTGAGCACGACGTTGGCCAGCACTTTCACGACGAAGGCGAGCGCGGTGACGACCGCCATGTCCTTGTAGCGTCCTTCGACGGCCAGGAGGTTCATCATCACCAGCGCGGCGAAGTAAAAGGGCAACTGCACCAGCGAATATCGCATCAGCTCGGCGACGAGCAGCGTATTGCCCGCGGTGAACGCGCCGCGCTGAAAGAGCACCTGCACCATCCACGGCGCGAGCGGATACGCGATCACGGCGCACACCGTCCCTGCGCCCAGCATCAGCACGGACCATTGGAACGCCGTCTGCCGTGCGCGCGTCACGTCGTCCTTGCCGAGAATGTCGGAGAGCACGGGCAGCGTGCCTTGCGCAATGGCGAGCGCGCCCATGCTGATCAAGAGGCCGAAGACGCGGTTCGCATAGCCGAGCGTGGCGACCGCGCCATCGCCCAGATGCGCGACGAAGTACTGATCCAGCGCGGGCGAGCAGCACACCACGAGCTGGCCCAGCATGAAGACGCGCACTGCGCGATAGATGGGTTGCCAGCGCTGCGAGCGGAACGTGAGCGAGAGGCGCGCGTAACGGCCTTCCACCTTGCCGCCGAGCGGCCAGACCACCAGCACGAAGACGACATAGCCGAGCAGCGTGCCCCACATGAGCGGCACCATCGCGCTCTTTTCCGTCATGAACAGCACGAGCAGCAGCGTCATCACGGCCGGCAAGCCGTCGAGCAGCGTGCCGATATGGCGCTCTTTCGACTGCAAGCGCGTGCCGTACGCCGTCTCGATCATGATGAGTACCCCGATGGGCGCCATCACCAGCATCATCTGATGCGCCATCTCCCTCGTCTGCGCGGAGAGGCTGCCCGCCATGAATTGAAGCGCGTACGGCCACACGAGATAAAGGATCGCGGTGAAGACCAGGCCGACGACGATTCCCCATGCCACGAGTTCACCGAGAAACTGTGCCTCCTCGTTCGCCGACTGGCGGCGCAGATCCACGAATGCCGGAACCAGCACGATTGCGAACACCGCCGCGCATGCGGCCGGCAGCCACGAAACGAGCGTCAGCGTGATCTGATACGCATCCACGACGTGACTGATGCCATAGCGATACGCGATGACCATTTCCTTGGCCGCGCCGGCGCATCGCCCGAGCAGGACAAAGACGGCGACGCGTGCCATCCCGCGCGCGGCGCGCAGGTGATCCGGGTGAAGCTGTAAAAGCCGTTCTCTCAGTGCCGCAAATTGTGAGATCAACGCAAGGGCCTCATGGTCCGCCGCCTGCGGCCGAAAGCGCCTGTGCGCTGATTGGCTCGCGGTCAGCTTGTTCTGAAAGGAAGCGGACATACCACGGCATGGCCCTCTCGATGCCGTCCGCGAAGGCGACCTTGCGTCCGTAACCGAGCAGACGCTCGGCCTTGGAGACGTCGGCTTGCGAATGGCGCACGTCGCCCGCGCGAAACGGGCCGTACTCCGGATCCCGGCGGCTCGTGATGCCATGTCGGGCGAGCGCCCGCTTGAGTTCTTCGTATAACTGCTTGAGCGTCGTGCGGTCCCCGACCGCCACGTTGTACACCTGCCCCTTCGCCTCGCGCGCGGCCATTGCGGCGAGGATATTCACTTGGACGACGTTATCGACATAGCAGAAGTCGCGGCTCGTTTCGCCGTCGCCGTTGATGGTGATGACCTCGTCTTCGATGAGCGCGGCGGTCCACTTCGGAACCACGGCCGCATACGCGCCGTCTGGGTCCTGACGCTTGCCGAAGACGTTGAAATAGCGCAGCCCTGTCGCGTGGAAGTCGTAGGTCCGCGCGAACACCGACGCATACAGTTCGTTCGCGTACTTGGTCACGGCATACGGCGAGAGCGGCTGGCCGATGCGATCCTCGACCTTCGGCAAGCCCGGATGGTCGCCATATGTCGAACTCGACGCGGCGTACGTGAAGCTCTCGACGCCCGCTTCGCGCGCCGCGCACAGCATGTTGAGAAAGCCGCTCAGGTTGACGTCGTGCGTCGCGATTGGATCGCGCACCGAACGCGGCACGGAACCGAGCGCGGCTTCATGCAGCACATGATCCACGCCTTCGAGCGCCGCCTTGCAATCGGCGAGGTTGCGGATATCGCCTTCGATGAAGCGAAACCGCTGCCACTGCCGCTCATCGACGACACTGCGCACTTCGTCCAGATTGCGCCGGTGTCCGGTCGCGAAGTTGTCGAGGCCGACCACGCGTTGATCGAGCGCCAGCAAGGCTTCGAGCAGGTTCGAGCCGATAAAGCCGGCCACTCCGGTGACAAGCCACGTCTGCGGCTTCTCGCGCAACGCTTCGCATACGGATTCGTATCGGTCGAGGTCAAGGTCGGGGTCGGGCATGGTCGTTCTCTGTGAACGCGTCACAGACGCAGGTCGCTGGCGTCTGCCGGAAGCACGTACTTCAGGTCGTACACCACATGCTGGTCCTTGCCGAGCGCATGCAGCGCGTCAGCGCCCATCTCCGCGAACTGACGATGCGATACCGCCACGATGATCGCGTCGTACGCGCCCTTCGCAGGTTCCTCGATGGGCTGAATGCCGTACTCGTGAAACGCATCTTCGCGCGAGATCCACGGATCGTAGACATCGACATTCGTGCCGTACTGCTGCAACTCCGTGACGATATCCACCACGCGCGAGTTGCGCATGTCCGGGCAGTTCTCCTTGAACGCGAGTCCCATCACCAGCACGCGCGCGCCGGGAATATAGATGCGCGCCCGGGTCATCGCCTTCACCAGTTGCGAGACCGCGTAGGTGCCCATGCTGTCGTTCAGGCGCCGCCCGGCGAGAATGATCTCGGGGTTGTAGCCGATGGATTGCGCCATGTGCGTCAGATAATACGGATCGACGCCGATGCAGTGACCGCCGACAAGCCCCGGCCTGAAGTTGAGGAAGTTCCACTTCGTGCCGGCCGCAAGGAGCACGGCTTCCGTGTCGATGCCCATCTTGTTGAAGATGATCGACAGCTCGTTCACGAGCGCGATGTTCACATCGCGCTGCGTGTTCTCGATGGCCTTCGCCGCTTCCGCCACGCGAATGCTGCTCGCCTTGTGCGTGCCGGCGGTGATGATCTGCCGATACAACTCATCCACCGCGTCCGCGACTTCCGGCGTCGAGCCCGAAGTGACCTTCTTGATGTCGGGCAGCCGATGCAGCTTGTCGCCCGGGTTGATGCGCTCGGGACTGTAGCCCGCGAAGAAGTCCACGTTGAAGCGCAGGCCCGACACGCGTTCGAGCACGGGCACGCATTCTTCTTCCGTGACGCCCGGATACACGGTCGATTCGTAGATCACGACATCGCCGGGTTTCAGCGCCGAGCCGATGGTTTCGCTCGCGCGCAGCAGCATGCCGAGATCGGGGCGCTTGTGCCGGTCGATCGGCGTCGGCACGGTGGCGATGAAGACGGTGCAGTCCTTGAGCGCGGCGGGATCGTCGGCAAAGACGAGCGATTTCGCGGCGCGCAGTTCGTCGTCGGGGACTTCGAGCGTCGCGTCGTGGCCTTCGCGCAGCGAGTCGATGCGATGGCGGTTCACGTCGAAGCCCACGACTTCATGATGCTTGCTGAACTCGACGGCGAGGGGCAGGCCGACATAGCCGAGCCCGATCACGGCGATCTTATGGTCAGTAAGCGAACGCATGACGGTTTCTCCAGTCTCTAAGCAACGCTTGGGGTCGGATGGTGCCTGGCGGTTCGTCTGCTGCGGCCCCGCGGCGCGGGACCGGGCCAGCTTATTCGGGTGCGGACTCGTAGTTGTGCGCCACATAGGCGCTGCTGCCGTAGCGGCCCGCGAGCGCCTTGTTCGCCGTATGCAGCGAGACGCCGTTGAGCAGCACGCCGGTCACGCGCGCGCCCGTCTGGTTCAGCCGCTTCATCGCCTCCTTGATTTCGCCGACGCGGGTGCGTCCATACAGCGAGACGAGGAAGATGGTGCCGGCCGCCGGAGCGATCGCGCCTGCGTCCGATACGGCGAGCACGGCTGCGGCGTCCACCAGCACGATGTCGTAGCTTCGCGACGCTTCTGCGATCACCTCGCGATACTTCGAGCTCAGCAGCAGCTCGGCCGGGCTCGCCGGATACGGTCCGCCTTGCAGCACATCGAGATTGGGCAGCACGTTGCGTTGCACCGAGCCCTCGAAGGTATGCGTGCCGCTCAGAATGTTCGCGAGCCCCGGCCCCGGCTGAATGCCGAACTGCCGATGCAGATAGCCTTTGCGCAAGTCGGCGTCGATCAGCAGCACGCGCGTGCCGCCCGATGCGAGCACCGTGGCGAGATTCGCGGACAGGAACGACTTGCCGACGCCCGGCAGCGGCCCGGCGATCATGACGACGTTGTTGCGCGCGCCGACCAGCGAGAACTGGAGCGCCGAGCGCAGAATGCGCAGCGCTTCGACGGTCGGGTCCTTCGGAAACTGCGCGGCGAGCACCGCCTGACGCGGCGACGTGCCGTTCACGACGCTGGAAAGCGCCGGCTGACGCGCGCTCTGCGGAATCGTCGCGAACACGCTCAGACCCGTTTCGACTTCGATCTCCTGCGAATCCGTGACGCCGCGGAAGATGCGGTCGAGCAGCATCGCGAGGCCCACGGCCGCGAAGAGGCCGAGCGCGAGCGCGACGGCGAACGCGAGCCACTTGATCGGCTTGACCGGCAGTTCGGGCACGTCCGCCGTGTCGATCAATTGAACCGACGCGGCCTTGCCCGCCTTGATGAGCATCATCTCTTCGATGTTGTTGCGCAGCGCCGTGTAGAGGTCCGTGCTCACCCGGACGTTGCGCAGGAGGCGCAGCGCGCCTTGCTCTTCCATCGGCATGGAACGCGTGCGGTCGTTCAGCTTCGAGAGAAACTGCTCGGTAGCGGCGATCTGCTTGTCGATCGCGACGATTCGCGGGTGCGCGCTCGAAAACGTCGTGGAGAGCTCATCGCGCGAATGGCGCAACGTCAGCAGCTGCGCGTTCGCGTCGGCGGTTTGCTTGAGCAGCAGACGGTTCGCTTCATCGGTATCGAGCAGCGAATTCCGGTCGCGATACGTGTTGTATGCGTTCTCGGCGTCTTCCATCTGACGCTTGAGCACGGGCAACTGGCGTTGCAGGTAGGTCAGCGAATTCTCCGCGATGACGGCCTTGCGGTCGCCATTGAGCCGCACGTACTGACGGCCGATCTCGTTGATGGTCGCGGCCACCTGCACGGCATCGGCGCTTTCGAGCGTCGCTTTCAGCACGCTCGATTTATTGCCCTGCTCGCTGATCTTCATCTGACTCTGGATCGCGTCGATGGTCAGCTGACGCGAGTAGTGCACGACCTCGAAGCCGACACCCGGATTGCCTCGCAGCGCCGTCACGAGCAAGCGCACCGGTCCTTTCGGCGTCTGCACGAGCAGCACTTCGCCGACGGTGCCGATGACCGGCGTGCCGAGCGCGGGATTGCTCAACTCATACTGTCCGTCCTTGCGCGCCGTCAGCGTGAACTTGCTGCCTTCGAGCTGGCGCGGCACGTCGAAGTCGGGAACGGTGATGGATTCGTCGCCCCATGCGTAGTCACCGAAACCGAAGAGGCCCGGCTCCGACAACTCGCCGTTGTGATGCGAGAAGCGGTTGCCGAAAATCGGCAAGCGCCGCGGCTCGGCGCTGATATAGAGCTTGAGCGCGTCGACCGCCCGCGAGACCACGAGCTTCGAGCCGAGCACCTGCATTTCGCCTTCCGCCGAAGAGCGATCGTCGAGCGTCGGCAGCATGTTGCTCAGCGGATCGCCGGGGCGCGAATTCGATACGTCCTTGTTGTCTTCGACCTTGATCAGAATGGCGGATCGATAGATGGGCGGGCTCAGATACGCGTAAGCCGCGCCGAGCAACAACGCGAAAAGCACGACCACCGTAATCAGCACGCGGTGATTGATCACCGTGTCTATTAAAGAGGCAAAAGGAATCTCGTCGTCGGTTTCGGTAGCGGCTTCGTCGGACGTTTTAGTTCTGGCAATCATATTAAGCAGTTCCGGGCGCTTATGGTCGGTTCAGACAGAGACGGCGGACTTCTGCAGCGGGATGCTCCGAGTGAGTTTCTAAGGAAGACAGATGATTGTTCTGTGTGCGCATGAGACGAATTGCGCGTGACGCAACCGTATCAGTCTGCATTTCACGGGTATGCGCGGAACCCCACACTCCGGCCTGCGGGTATATCGGACGGCGAATCAAATCGCCTGAGGAATATAAAAGAGCGCTCGCATCTAGTTAATTCGGGTTACTAATGCAAGCGTCTTCGAGTCGGTGTTTATACGGACGCTCGTTATCCATCTAATGATTCAAACCGTATTCAGTGCGTTTATGACCCTCGTATTAAACCGGTCGACTATTTCGCAATAAGCAGGTTTTGTTTTGAACGCTTAAAAGAACGACGATGCGAAAGCTTCGTCGGAAGAATGGACGATTGCGTAAAGTCTCGAAGTACTAATAGAGATGTCGTCACGGATGCCCCGATTGCCCGCATCCGCTCGTGGCTTTAGCATGCGAAGTCCTCGACGCCGATCCTCAGCCGCCATGCACATCGCCATTCTCACCTTCGAAGGCTTCAACGAACTCGACTCGCTGATCGCGCTCGGCATACTCAATCGCGTCAGGAAGCCGGACTGGACCGTGTCGATCGCGAGCCCGTCGGCCGAGGTGCGCTCGATGAACGGCGTCGTGCTGAAGGCGCAGGCATCGCTCGAAGACGCGGCGACGGCCGATGCGGTCATCGTGGGCAGCGGCATGCTGACGCGCGAAGTCGTCGCCGACGCGAGCCTGATGGCGCGGCTCGCGCTCGATCCCGCGCGGCAGCTCGTCGGCGCGCAGTGCTCGGGCACGCTCGTGCTCGCGAAGCTCGGCTTGCTGCAAGGCGTCGCCGCCTGCACCGATCTCACGACGAAGCCGTGGGTGCAGGAAGCCGGCGTCGCGGTCCTCGAACAGCCGTTCTTCGCGCGCGGCAACGTCGCGACGGCGGGCGGCTGCCTGGCATCCCAGTATCTGGCGGCGTGGGTCATTGCGCGGCTCGCAGGCGTCGATGCGGCACGGAGCGCCCTCCACTATGTCGCCCCGGTGGGCGAAAAGGACGCCTACGTGGACCGCGCGATGGCCAATGTGACGCCGTATCTGGACGCGGCGAGCGTTGTCGCATGAGCGCTTTGCCCGGTCGATAGCCGCTCCGGTCCGTTAAACAGATGCCGAAAAAAGCGGTATAACCGATTGCGCGGCCCGCCGGTTATGCGTTACAACGAAATGACCGTCAGCGGCCGCAACGCTGACGAGGCAGCCGCGCGAACGGGGCGACGCGGCAATCATCTGGAGATGGGGACATGAGGGTTCGGGCGACGGTGTTGCTGGTTCGCCAACATGCAGTGCTGCTGGTGAAGGAACGGGGTGGTCCGTGGTTTCTGCCGGGCGGCGAAGTCGGTCACGGCGAGTTGGCGATGAGCGCGGCCATCAGGGAGCTTTACGAGGAGACCGGCGCGGAGGCAAGCGCAGCGGCGTTTCTGTGGCAGCACGTGTCGGCGCACCACGTGCATCACGTTTATCGCGTGGCGATTCCGGCCGACGCGCGTCCGCATGCGAACTATCGCGCGGGCATCGACGAAGTGCGCTGGGTCGAGCTGTCGCAGCTCGCGGCCATGCCGGTCACGCCGGGCACGCGCGCCATTCTGAACCGCGCGGCCGGCGGCGGCACGACGCGCTCGTCGTGGCGCGACATTGGCTCGGCGCCGGGGGCGTCGGCGGGGTTCTGAGGGGCGAAAGCCGCGCGGCGCGGCTTGCGCTACGATCGCCACTGGCGCGCGGCCGCATTCCGGCCGGACTGCAACCGGTTTGTCTCTGCGCCGCGGAGACAATCGGCGAGCGCGGTGCTGCGCCAGATCGCCGATTTCGACCTCACCCTATGAGCGACCTCATTCCTTCTTCGCTTCTCGACGAAGTCCGCCGGCTGATCGATGCCGCCCGCGAGCGCGCGGCGGCCGCCGTCAACGCTGAACTCACGCTGCTCTACTGGCAGATCGGCAGCCGGGTACGCACCGAAGTGCTGGGCGGTGCGCGTGCCGAATATGGCCGGCAAGTGGTCGCGACGCTCGCGCGCGAGCTCGGCGCCCGCTACGGACGCGGCTGGAGCGAGAAGCAACTGCGGCACTGCATGCGGCTCGCGGAGATCTTTCCGGACGAGCAAAGTGTCTCCGCAGTGCGGAGACAATTGAGCTGGACGCATCTCAAGACCCTGATCTATATCGACGATCCGCTCAAGCGCGATTTCTACATCGAGCTTGCGCGCGTCGAGCGGTGGTCGTCGCGGCAAATGCAGGAACGCATCAATTCGATGCTGTTCGAGCGCAGCGCCATTTCGCGCCAGCCGGAAGCCGCCATTGCGCACGACATTGCCGTGATGCGCGACGAAGGGCGCGTGGAACCGGCGGCGCTTCTCAAAGACCCGTACGTGCTCGATTTCCTCGGACTGAACGACCATTACCTCGAAAAAGACCTCGAAGACGCGATTCTCCGCGAGATGGAGCAGTTCCTTCTGGAACTCGGCGCGGGCTTCACGTTCGTCGCGCGTCAGAAGCGCCTCCAGATCGACGACGACGATTTCTACATCGACCTGCTGTTCTACAACCGCAAGCTCAAGCGCCTCGTCGCCATCGAACTGAAGCTCGGCGCGTTCAAGGCGGAATACAAAAGCCAGATGGAACTCTATCTGCGCTGGCTCGCGAAGCACGAACAGGAGCCGGACGAGCTGCCGCCGCTCGGCATCATTCTGTGCGCGGGCAAAAAGCAGGAGCAGATCGAGCTGCTGGAATTGAACAAAAGCGGCATCCACGTCGCGGAATATCTGACGGTGCTGCCGCCGCGCGAAACCCTCGAAGCGAAGCTGCATCAGTCGATTCAGGCCGCGCGGTCGCGCCTTCTCACGCAGGAACCGGATTGAAGCGGTGCTTCATCCGACGAAAGCGGGGCGCGAGCGCCAAGTTGTTGGATAATCCTATCTTTCGTCTGGCAAGTCGTTGCCCGATGCCTGTAATTCGAGGCGCCTATGTTCACAGAAGCAGACAACATCACCGATGAAGAGATTTTCTCGACCGTTCAACGCCTGACCGACGCCGGTCGTCCGGTATCGCCCGTGACGGTCTGGTCGGAACTGCGTCGCGGTTCGATCGTATCCATTGCCGCCGCGCTCGAACGCTGGCGCGACGCCCGGCAGCCCGCGCCGCCGGCCGCGCAGCCTTCGGCCGAAATGCCGCAGGAACTCGCCGACGCGCTGATGAGCGCGGCGCATCGGCTGAGGAAGGCGTCGTGGGACGAGGCGCATAGCGCGGGCGCGCACCGCGCCGACCTGCTCGGGCAACGGCTCCAGACGGCGCTTGCCGAGCGCGACGAGGCGCTCGCCGTCTACCAGCAGACCGAGGGCGATGCGGCGAACAGCCGCCGGCAACTGGAGGAGCTGATGCACGCGCTGCGCGCATCGGAAGAAGCGGTCGCGCGTCTGCAGAATCAACAGAACGCCGCGAACGAGCGAGCCGAGGCCGCCGAAGCGCGCGCCGGCGAACTGGCGCAGCGCGTCTCCGCGCAGGACGCCGAACTGAGCGCGGCGCGACTGTCGCTCGACGAGGAGCGCAAGGCGCGCGAAGCCGCGAGCGCCGATCTCGCGAGCAAGAACGAGGAGCTTGCGCGTATCGCTCAAGAGCGCGACGAAGCGCGGCAGCATCACGCGGCGAGCTCGCAGGAAGCGGAGCGTCTGTCGCAGGAAGCCAGCACGGCGTCGGCGCGCGCCGAGACCGCGACCGCGCAGGCCAACGAAAGCGCCGCGCGCATTGCCGCGCTCGAAGCGGAACTGGACGCCGCGCGTCACGCGATCGCGAGCGAACGCGAAGCCGGCGCGGCACGAGAAGCGGAAGCTGCGGCCCACGACGAAGCGTTGCAGCGCGCGACGCGCGAGCTCGACGAAGCACGCGCGAAGATCGACGAGAACCAGACGCGCATGGCCGCGCTGGAGTCGGAACTCGCGGCGCAGCGCGAGGCGAACGAGGCGGCATCGGTCGCGCACGAAGCGTTGCAGCACGCCACGCGCGAACTGGACGAAGCGCGCGCCAGGATCGACGAGAGCCAGAACCGCATCGCAGCGCTGGAGTCCGAACTGATGGCAGAGCGCGAGGCGAGCGCGTCGCACAGCGCAGCGGCATCGACGGCGCAGGACGCGTTGCAGCAGGCCACGCGCGAACTCGACGAAGCCCGTGCGCAGATCAACGAGAGCCACGCGCGCATCGCGGCGCTGGAGTCCGAGTTGTCGAGAGAGCGCGAGACGAGCGCGGCGCACAGCGCACAGGCATCCACGGCGCAGGAAGCGTTGCAGCAGGCCACGCGCGAACTGGACGAAGCGCGCGCCCGCATCGACGAGATCACGCAGGAGAAGCACGTCGCGCAAAGCGAACTGGCGCGCGTGACGCAGGAAGCCGCCGCCGCCGTCGCCCGCGCCGACGAAGCGCAGCAGCAGGCCGCGACGCTCACGCAGCAGCTTGCCGAGCGCGAGAAGAGCGAGGCCGCCATGCGCGACGAACTGCGCGACCACAAGATCGCGTTGCAGACGGCGGGCGCGGCCAAGGAAGAGGAAATCGCGGCATTGCAGCGCCGCATCTCGGCGCAGGCGCAGACGCATTCGAAGGCCTATGACGAGCTTCGCAGCAACGCGGAGCAATGGGTCACGTATGCGCGCGACCTGAAGCAGCGGCTCGACGTAGCGAACGAGAAGATCCTTTTCATCGACGCGCGCAGCACCGGCGAGGTCGCGCTGTTGCGCCGGCTCTCGACGGAACTGGAGCGGCTGAAGCCGGATCACGAACTGGTGTTCCGCGAGGCGCAGCAGAAGGTGATCGGCGAAAAGATCGCGCAGCAGCTTGCGCAGAAGGGCTATCGGTACGATCCCACGACGGCCGTCATGTCGAAGATAGAAGGCTGAACGCGCCGCGTGTCCGCGCACCGCTTCCGCTGATGGATGCGGTGCGCGCGTTTCATCACCGCGATGAGGCTTGCCATGCAAACGGAACGCAGCGGCCTGGCAGAGATATACCGCGACTACATCGCGTGTCTGAACGAGCAGAACTGGCCGATGCTCGGCGCGTTCGTTCACGATGACGTGATCCACAACGGCCAGTTCATCGGGCTCGCCGGCTATCGGGCCATGCTCGAACGCGACTTCGCGCAGATTCCCGATCTTCGCTTCGATATCCGCCTTCTCGCCGCCGATCCGCCTTTCGTCGCGAGCCGCCTGTGGTTCGACTGCACGCCGAAGCAGGACTTCATGGGCCTGCGCATCGACGGCAGGCGCGTGTCTTTCGCGGAGAACGTGTTCTACGAATTCCGCGAGCGCAAGATCGCGCAGGTGTGGTCCGTGATCGACAAAGCCGCGATCGAAGCGCAACTCCGAACCGCTGGACCATTGCCATGATCGACGCTTCCTGTCATTGCGGCGCCATCCGTTTTACGCTCGACGCTCCGCCCGCCGAAATCAACGAATGCCAGTGTTCGCTCTGCCGCCGCTACGGCGCGCGATGGGCGTACTACCCGTTGCCGGCTGTGCGCTTCGCGTCCGATTGCGGCCCGACCGACATCTACATGTGGGGCCCGCGCCGGCTAGAGTTTCACCGCTGCGCGCACTGCGGATGCCTCACGCACTGGCGCGCCGTGGACGTGAATCGGCCGGTCATGGGCATCAATACGCGGATGATGCCGCCCGAAGCCGTCGCCGGCGCGCGCGTGTATCAAGGCGGCGAGACGACCGAATAGGCGATGCGGCGGATCAGTCGATCTGCTTTTGCCACACGGCGACCACGCTCGCGCAGAGCGCGACGCCGATCAGGAAGTAGAAGCCGTCGAGCGAACTCAGAAAGCTCGCCTGTTGCGTGACGATGCGTCCCACTTCCGCGAGCGCCAGGCTCTTCGCCTGCGCCGTGCCGTAGCCGAGCGCCGCGAAGCCGCCGGTCAACTTCTCGTACGTGTTCTGAAACAGCGGATTGAACGCGCTCACGGATTCCGCGAGCCGCGACTCGTGCACGGCCATGCGATGCTGCTCCAGAATGATGATGGTCGCGGTCGAGAACGAATACGTCAGTTGCTTGACGATATTCTTGAAGCGGTAGCCGTGGTTGAACTCCTCGATCGCGAAGAGGCGAAACGTCACGTTCGCCACCGGCAGCGCGATGAAAAGCAGCAACAGGCCGCGCAGCACGAGCGGCGCGATGAGCCACTGCATGCTGACATCGGGCGGCATGCTCGACATCCACAAACCGACGAACGCGGCCAGCAGAAAGCCCGGCACGATCATCGACTTCTTATGTTTGATGCGTGCCGAAAAGCGAAAATAGACGAACGCCATCACCACCGAAAACAGCGACGAAAGCCCGACGAGCCGCCCCGCGTTTTCCACTGGATAGCGCAGGCCGCCTTCGAGAAAGCGCGAGACGAGATAACTCATCGCGTTGCTGACGTAATAGAACGCGATGTACAGCGTGATGCCCGCGCGAAAGGACTTCTCCCGCAGCGCATGCAGCCGAAGCAGCGGCTGCGGATGATGCCACTGGTGCCACGCGAACCAGCCGAGCGACAGCACGCCGGCGACCGTCAGCACGATGAGTTCGGGCGACGTGCTGAACAGTTCGAAGCGCACTTGCTGCATCACGATCTGCAACGCGCCCTGCGCGAACGCGAAGATGATGTACGGCCAGAAGTGGGCCTCGCCGCGCTGCTCGCGCTCTACGTGGCCCGTATGCGGCACCGCGAGCAACGCGAAGACGCCCATTACCACGCCGCCCGCCGCGCCGCATGCAAAGAGCGCGCGCCAGCCGAGCCACGCGACGAAATAGCCGCCGATCAGCGGCGCGAGTCCGCTGCCGAGCAGGATCATGAGGAGGAAGTAACGCACCGCAGTCGCTCGCCGTTGCGGCGTGATCTGCGTCTGGATGAGGATGCGGCACGCGCTCATCATCGGGCCGATGAAGTAGCCCTGAAATCCACGCGCGAACGCCAGTTCCAGCGACGATTCCGACGCGGCTGCCGCCACCGCGCCCGCCGCGAACAGCAGCAGGCATCCGCCGACGTAACGCCGGTAGCCGAGCCGCTCGATCCACCATTGCTGCTGAAGAATGCCGAGCACCGAGGCGACGGCATACGCGCTCGATGCCCACACGAGCTCGTCCGCCGATGCGTTGATGCCGCCCGCGATATAGCTCGTGAAGAAGGAAAAGACCGCGTTGTCGAAGTAGTCGAGGCCGGTGGCGAGCGCGATGGCCCACGGAAAGGCGTCGTCGAAAAGGCGCGAGGCGAACGAGCTTCGCGCAAGCGGCACGGCAGTCATTCGGCGGTATCCTCGCTGCCCTCGCTGCCGTCGCTGCCGTCGCTGCCGTCGCTGCCCTCGCTGCCCTCGGCTTTGCGCCGCTGCCGCGCGGCCAGCCGTTCCTGAAAGAGCGTTTCCTGCTTTTCGCCGGCGATGCGCCGCCGGATGTAGTCGAGGTCGTCGTTCAGTTCGGCGCGCACGGCCTGCGCCTCTTTCAGCTCGCGCCGGACCCCGGCGATGCGCGCGTCGAGCGCGTCGACCTGCTGCGCGAGCGCCGCTTCGATGTCGCGCAGCGATTCGCTGGAATAGCCTTTGCGTCCGTCGCCGATGGGCTCGACCGGCCGCTTCAGCAATTCGACGATGCCTTGTAGCGCGAAGCCCAGCGCGCGCAGCCGCAGAATGCGGGCGAACCGTTCGAGGTCCTGCTCGCTATAGAGCCGGTAACGGCCAACGCTGCGGCTCGGCGCGACGAGGCCGCGTTACTAGTAGTACTTGAGCGTGCGAGGCGTGACGTTCAGACGCTCGGCGGCGTCGCGAATGGTGAGCAGCGCGGGTTTGCTGGAAGACATGGCGGCGAGCGCCCGTAATGGAGACGTGCCGCGGATTATAGCGCAAACCTGTACGTTCGCGTTCAGGTTGCGCCGACCCGTCCGAAAGAGGGCGCGATGATAGACTTGACCCGACTCCGAGGCTTTCCGCGACGCAAATGACCGACATACAGCAAAGACAAAAAGGCGTGAAACGTTTTTCGATGATCCGGGATTTCCACCTGGCCGACTGGTTCACGCTGGGCAACGCGATCTGCGGCACGGGCGCGCTCTTCTCGACGATGAGCTATATCGACGACGCGGAGGTCTTCCATATCTATCTCGCGTGCGCGCTGGTGTTCGCGGCGCTCGTCTTCGACGTGCTCGACGGCCGCATCGCGCGCTGGCGTCAGAAGGCGTCGCTGCTCGGCAAGGAACTGGATTCGCTCGCGGACGTAATCTCGTTCGGCGTCGCGCCCGCCATCATCGGCTATGGGTTCGGCATGCGCGGCCTGTACGACCGCGTGGTGCTGGCGTACTTCGTCGCCTGCGGCGTGTCGCGGCTCGCGCGCTATAACGTGACCACGGAAGAAATGTCGGGCGGCACCGGCAAGGTCACGCACTTCGAGGGCACGCCTATCCCGACCTCGTTCGCCATCGTGCTGATGCTCGCGGTGGCCGCGTGGTTCGGCGCGCTCGGGCCGCACATGTGGTTCGGCGAATGGCGCATCGCGGGCTTCACGCTGCATCCGCTCGTGCTTATCTACGCGCTCTCCGGCTCGCTGATGATCAGTCGTATCCGGATTCCGAAGCCCTAGCGTCGCGCCGCGTCTATCAAGTTTCGCCCAGCACCGCCGTTTACACGTGGATGAAAGGCGCCCCCGCACGGGTGAGCGCCGCCCAGACGCCGAGGCTCGCCGCGCTTTGCACGCGGCATTCCCCGCGCGGCCGACGGGATTCTGCCGAACCCGTCTCACGAGCTCATCCACGCAATGCCATTCATCCGCAAGACTGCGGGCCTCGCCTGCGCCATCGCGTGCGCATGCGCCGGCCTCGGGACCCTTTCGACGCCGGCGCGCGCCGACGACGCATCCGCTGCACCCGACGTCCCCGCCGTGCCGCTCACCGGCGGCAAGCTGCTGCTGACGGGCGGCGTGTCGCAAGTCGAAGGCGCGGCCGGCGGCGGCCTCGCGCCGTGGGCCGTCATTGGCGGCTACGGCACCGCGCGCCAGCTCGGCGCGAACGTTCACGGCACCTATCTCCACACGCAGGACTACGCGCTCGGCACGTGGGGGCTGACGGTCGGCGTGGCGAACCGCGTCGAACTGTCGCTCGCGCGCCAGCGCTTCGACACGCGCGAAGCCGGCGCGAAGCTCGGGCTGGGCGAGAACTACACGTTCAATCAGAACATCTTCGGCGTGAAAGTGCGCCTGCTCGGCGACGCCGTGCTCGATCAGGACACGTGGCTGCCGCAGATCGCGGCCGGCGTGCAGTTCAAGCACAACGAAGAGGGCGGCGTGCTGAAGGCGATCGGCGCGGCGAGCAATTCGGGAACGGACTTCTATCTCTCGGCGACCAAGCTGCTGCTCGCGCAAAGCCTGCTGCTCAACGGCACCTTGCGCTTCACCAAGGCGAACCAGTTCGGCTTGCTAGGCTTCGGCGGCGACAAGTCGAACGCGTATCACCCGGAATTCGAATCGTCGGTGGCGTATCTGCTGACGAAGAACGTCGCCATTGGCGGCGAATATCGCATGAAGCCGAACAACCTCTCGTTCGCGCGGGAGCAGGACGCGTACGACGCGTTCATCGCGTGGGCGCCGAACAAGCACATCTCCTTGACGGCGGCCTATGTCGCGCTCGGCGATATCGCGACGATCAAGAATCAGCGCGGGCCGTACGTGTCCTTGCAGGCGGGGTTCTGATGAAAACGACGATGATCCTTCGCCATGCCGCGCTCGCCGTCTGCGCGTTTGCCGCTCTGAGCGGCACCCCTCATGCCGGCGACGACACGCTCTATCGCCAGTTCGGGGAGCAAGCCGGACTCACGCGAATCGTCGACGATCTGTACGACAACGTGCTCGCCGATCCGCGCACCGCGCTTTACTTCGAGAACGCGCCCATCAAGCGCATCAAGAGCAAGCTCGTCGAGCAGTTCTGCGTGCTGCTGGGCGGCCCGTGCGAATACACCGGCCGCCCGATGCGGCGCACGCACGAAGGCCAGAACATCGACCGCGCCGCGTTCGACGCGCTCGTCGAAGACTTGCAGGCCGCGATGGACAAGAACGGCGTGCCGTTTCACGCGCAGAACAAGCTGCTCGCGAAGCTGGCGCCCATGTACCGCGACGTACAGGACCGCGAATGACACCCCGCCTCGTTATCTCTTCCCTGTTGTCGGCGATGGCGCTCATCGCGGCCTGCGCGCACGCGGCGAGCGTTCACGTGCAGGTGGTCGATCAGGCGGGCGCGCCCGTGCCGGACGCCATCGTGTATGCGGTGCCCGCGGGCGGCAAGCTGCCCGCGACGAAACCGGCCAGCGCCATGATCGATCAGGTGAAACGCCGCTTCGTGCCGCTCGTGTCCGTGGTGCAGACGGGCGCATCGGTCACGTTTCCGAACAAGGACAACATCGAGCACGACGTCTATTCGTTCTCGCCAGCTAAGCGTTTCGAATTGAACCTGTATCACGGCATTCCGGGAGCGCCGGTCGTGTTCGACAAACCCGGCCTCGTCGTGATGGGCTGCAATATCCACGATGCGATGGTCGCGTATCTGCTGATCGTCGATACCCCGTACTTCGCGAAGACCGACGCGAAAGGCGCGGCCACCATCGACAACGTGCCCGCCGATGCCTACAAGCTGACCGCGTGGCATTTCCGCCAGGCCGATGCGAACGCGCAGCCCACGCAGAAGTTGACCGCGGCTTCGGACGCGACGGCGAAGTTCTCGCTGCAACTGAAGGCCGCCGAATAGCATGCGCCTGCACAGCCTGCGGGCGCGCATCGCGCTGGTGTTCGTGTTGCTGATGCTCGTCGCGCAGGCGGCGGCGTACGTCGTCATCAATTCGGTGATTCTGAAGAACGCGCACCAAAACGCCGAGGAGCAGTTGTCCGTGGCCGAGCGCGTCTTCGGGCAAGTGCTGCGCGGCAACAGCCAGCAGTTGACACAGGCGGCGAGCGTCGCGGCGTCCGACTTCGGTTTTCGCGAGGCGGTCGCGACGCACGACAGCAAGACTGTGGCTTCCGCATTGCAGAATCACGGCGACCGCATTCACGCGGATATCGTGATGCTCGTCGATCTCGACGGCACGCTCGTCGCCGATAGCGGCGGCGCGGCGCATCAGGGCACGGCGTTCCCGTTCCCGCATCTCATCAAGACGGTGGCGCAAAAGGGCGACGCGTCATCCTTCGGCATGATCGGCGGCAAGGCGTATCAGCTCGTCGCGGTGCCGGTGAAGGCGCCTATCGTGATCGCGTGGGTCGTGATGGGCTTCGCGATCGACGACGCGCTTGCCCGCGAGATGAGTTCGCTGACATCGCTCGATGTGTCGTTCCTGACCGTCGACAAGCGCGGCAGTTGGGGCGTGCTCGCCAGCTCGCTGCCCGAAGCGGCGCGGGCGGGCCTCAAGAATCAGGCGCAACTCGCGGAGGATGGCTACGCGACGCGCGTGCTTCATCTGCATTCCGAAGGCGAGACCGTCGCGGTCTTGTTGGAACGTTCGCTCAGTCAGGCGCTCGCGCCGTTTCATCGCTTACAGTCCGCGCTCTTGATCATCACGATCTTGGGCGTGATCGTCTCGATTGCGGGCAGCATGCTCACCGCGCGCTCGGTCACGCGTCCGCTCGCGGCGCTCGCGCAGTTCTCGCGGCGCGTCGGACACGGCGATTACAGCGCGCCGATCGACGTGCGCCATCAGGACGAAATCGGCGAACTGGCGAGCGCGTTCAATCAGATGCAGGAAGGCATTGTCGAGCGCGAGCGGCGTATCACCGAACTCGCCTACATGGACCGTCTCACCGGCCTGCCGAATCGCGCGCTCTTCAACGACCGGCTGCAAGAGGCGATCGTGGCGGCGCGCGTGGAAGGCCGCGCGTTGTCCGTGATGATGATGGACCTCGACCGCTTCAAGCTGGTGAACGACACGCTCGGGCATCCGATCGGCGACATGTTGCTGTGCGAAGTCGCGAAGCGTCTGCGCGCCACATTGCAGCGTCCGGAGGACACGGTCGCGCGTCTGGGCGGCGACGAGTTCGCCGTGCTGCTGCCCGCCGACGATCTGCCGGCGGCGCGCGCGATCGCCGCGCGCATGCTTCGCGCGCTCGAAGAGCCGATCATGATCGAAGGGCAGCTCGTCGACGTGGGCGCGAGCATCGGCATCGTCGCGTTTCCGGACAACGGCAGCGACATGAATGTGCTCTTGCGCCGCGCCGATATCGCGATGTACGTGGCCAAGCGCGCGAACCTCGGCTATGCGCTCTACGACGAGCGTCACGACGAGAACAGCGCCGAACGTCTCTCGCTGATGAGCGAACTGCGGCAGGCCGTCGAGCACGATCAGCTCACGCTCTACTATCAGCCGAAGATCGATCTGGCGACGCATCGCGTGAAATATGTCGAGGCGCTCGTGCGCTGGGACCACCCGACGCGCGGGTTCATCGCGCCGGATCAGTTCATTCCGTTCGCGGAGCAGACCGGCTATATCAAGACCGTGTCGCGCTGGGTCGCGGACAAGGCAATCGCGCAGTGCGCGGAATGGCGGGCGCAAGGCATCGAGCTGGCCGTGTCCGTGAACGTGTCGGCGCGCGAGCTCATTCAGTCGACGCTGCCCGAGACGTTCCAGAGCCTGCTCGACCGGCATGGCGTCGCGGCGCAATGGATTCGCATCGAGATCACCGAGAGCGCGATCATGGACGACCCGAACCACGCCATCGAGACGCTCGACCGGCTGCATGCGCTCGGCGTGTGTCTGTCCATCGACGACTTCGGCACGGGCTATTCGTCGCTCACGTATCTGAAGCGCATGCCGGTGGACGAACTGAAGATCGACAAGTCGTTCGTCATGAACATGACGCATCACAAGGACGACGAGACCATCGTGCGATCGACCATCGACCTCGGGCATAACATGGGCTTGAAGGTCGTCGCGGAAGGCGTCGAAGACGAAGTCACCATGCAGCGCCTGCGCGCGCTCGGCTGCGATCTCGCGCAAGGCTTTCACCTGAGCCGGCCGCTGCCGCCCGCCAAGCTCGTCGATTGGCTCGAAGGCTGGCGCGTGCAGAGCGGCGTCGAGAGCGAACCGTCGCTGCCTGCCTAAAGCGCATCGGTGACATGCCCGCATAACGATGAACAAGCATCGGGCGTGACACTCTCCATTGTTTAGAACTCGCTCTATGGACAGCGGGCTTCGCATCTGTCATTTCATCCGCACGCGCGCTTCGCGCAATGCCGGGCGAATGGTCGAGCCATGATGCCTGCAAGCACGCGAGAACGCGCCTCTTGTCGCCGCAATTAAGGGGACAGGGTTTTCGACATCGTTCTATATGACCAGAATTCCCGCGCCTTTATCGTTCAATGCAAGTCACGACAACATGGATGTACAGATAACGTCGATACACAGACGCTTCCACCGTATCGCCGTGACGACCTCGCAGCGCGCGGTTTGCGTGGCTGCGACGCTCGCCGAGCAATCGGGCTAACGGTTGAAACCTGCGCGAGCCAGTTGATGGGGAGGCCTCACTCGGCCTGTCAGGAGATTCGGTATGGGAAAGACAAAAATCGCCGTCGTCGACGATCATCCGCTCGTGCTGTACGGACTCGAGAAGACGCTGGAGGGCGCGGATTTCGACGTGATCGGCGCGGTCACGAGTCCGGCGCAACTGTTGAAGCTACTGCGCGACGTGCCTTGCGATGTGGTCGTCACCGACTATTCGATGCCGGGCGATCAGGCGCTCGACGGTTGGCGTTTTCTCGCCTCGGTGTCGAGCCAGTTTCCGGACACGCGGGTGCTGGTCTATACGGAATTCGACGATCCGTTTCTCGTCGGCAGTCTGGTGCAGCGTGGTGTCGCCGGCATCGTCAGCAAGCGCGACGAGATGCACGAAGTGCTGGCCGCGGCCCGCAGTCTCGCACGAGGCGAACGCTATCTGTCGCCCATCGCCAGCGCGTCGCTGGACCGCTTCTGCGCGCTGCCGCATTACAAGCGCTTCATGGCGCTCACGCGCCGTCAGATGGAAGTGACGGGACTGATGCTCTGCGGTCTCACGGTCTGCGAGACGGCGCGTCTCCTGGACCGGCGCGTGAACACCATCAGCGCGCAGCGTACCGAAGCATGCAGGCGGCTCGGTTTCTCGGGGGAGTCGGAGATGTACCGCTTCGCGGTGGGACATGGCTTGTGGCTGGATCGTTCGACGGCGGGAAGCGAGCTTCGGCCCGCGTGACGACTCTGGATGGTGACAGGAAGAACGGAAGCATGAGACCTGCTCCGTTTCATTGAGGATAAAAATAATGCTGAAAAAGCGCATCAGCGTCGCGATCGTCGACGATCATCCACTCGTTATCTGCGGGTTGCGTAACGCACTGGAAAACGCCGGTATCGATGTCATTGAAGCAGTTAGGCATCCTTCCGAATTAATGGCGCTGCTCGAACGCGCCCATTGCGATGTCGTCGTCACCGACTATTCGATGCCGACCGGCGGCACGCTCGACGGCTGGCGTTTTCTGTCTTCCGTGTCCGCGAAGTATCCGCACTTGCCGATACTCGTGTACAGCGAGTTCGACGATCCGTTTCTCGTCGGCACGCTGGTTCAGCGCGATGTCGCCGGCATCGTGAACAAGCGCGAGGATATGTCCGTGGTGCTGAACGCGGTGCGCGAACTGGCGAGGGGCAAGCACTTTCGGTCGCCGGTGGCCGAGTGCGCGCTCGCGCAGTTCAATGCGGAGCCGGACTTGCGGCGCTTCGCGTCGCTCACGAAGTGGCAAATGGAGGTGACGGGCCTCATGCTCTGCGGCATGGGCGTCGTCGAGACAGCGCGGCTCTTCAGTCTCGGCAAGAGCACCATCAGCGCGCGGCGCGTGACGGCGTGCAAGCAGCTCGGCTTCTCGCGGGAGGCGGACCTGCATCGCTTCGCAGCGGATCGCGGTTTGTCGCTGGACCGCTCTGCCGCCGCGCGCGCCAGTCAAGCCATCTAACGAGCGCTTTCACCGGTCACGCGAAGGCGGACCGGTAGCCGTGGACGCCTGTTCTGCGGCTAGGAGCTTTCTCAATTTCGCGGTTTCCTCGTGCGCGAGGGACGCGCGATGCCTTATACGGCGGGCCTCCCCGGCCCGCGCTCCGCGCGCCTTCCGAGATTCGAAGTTCTTCTATATGGGCCGAAGGCGCCCGTTTCTACCATTCGTTCCGTGGATTCGGTGAGGAAGGTCGGGGCTGCGGAGTCGACGAGTTGACAGCGGTCAACAAAACGCGACCCGAGTCAGTCCCCCGCCGCGACATGCCGAGAGGCTTCAAAGCGGCGCCGAATCCAGATTGCCGAGGCGCTCAGCCCTTCCCGCAATTTTTCAATGTGTATTGCGCTGAGCGCATTGGACCGCGGTTGAACTGTCAACGCGGAACGTCTCATCTCTCTTTACTTGTATTTCTCTCATGAACAAGAATCGGTTTCGTCGCGTCTTCAGCAAACGACTCGGCATGTTGGTGGCTGTCGCTGAAGATGTAGTCAGCCAGGGCAAGGCGCCGGGCGAAGGCGCGGCTTCGGGCGCGGTGTCGGTTGAAAGCGCGTTCCGCGTAGTCTCCGCGATGACGGCGTTCGCCGCTGCTCTTCTGGCGACGCAGCCCAGCGTGAGCTTCGCGCAAGCGTTGCCGACGGGCGGTCAAGTGACCGCAGGCCAGGCGAGCATCTCGCAGAACAGCGATACGATGACCATCAATCAGGGTAGCCAGCGCACCGTGATCGACTGGAACTCGTTCAACATCGGCAGCGGCAACACGGTGCAGTTTAATCAGCCGAACGCTCAGTCTCAGGCGCTTAACCGCGTGACGAGCGGTGGCGCATCGAACATTCAAGGTTCGCTCCTGGCCAACGGTCAGGTGTTGATCCAGAACGCGAACGGCGTGCTGTTCGGTAAGGGTTCGGTGGTGAACGTCGGCTCCTTGCTCGCGACGACCAAGGCGATCAATCCCGATGCGTTCATGGCAGGTGGCCCGCTGCAACTGAGCTCGACGGGCACGAACGCGAGCGTCGAGAACGATGGGTCGATTCAGGCGCAAGGCTACGTCACGCTCGTGGGCGATCAGGTGCGCAACACCGGCTCGATCAACACGGCGCAGGGAGGCCAAGTGGTGCTCGCCGCAGGCGACAGCGCAACGGTGGCGCTGCCGAACGGCCAAGGCATTCAACTCACGCTGAGCAATGCAACGGCCAACGCGCTGGTGGAGAACAGCGGCACGATCAACGCGCAGAACGGCTCGGTGCTGCTGACCGCACGCGGCACGAACACGCTGCTCAACACGGTGGTGAATCTCGATGGCGTGACGCGCGCGGGCACCGTGGTGGCCGATGCAGGCAACACGGGCGATGTCGCCGTTACGGGCAAGGTCGATGCATCGAACAATGCAGCAGGCGGCGTGGGCGGCACGGTGGTGCTGTCGGGTAACCGCGTCGGCGTCTTTGGTAACGCGACGGTCGACGTGAGCGGCGATGCAGCGGGCGGCAAGGTCATCATGGGCGGTGACAGCCTGCATCAACTCGCGGGCACGCAAGCGCAATCGATGCTGCAAGACGGCATGACGTTCGCGGATTACACGCAGGTGGACGCAGGCGCAAGCATCAAGGCCGATTCGGCGCATGGTAACGGCGGCTTCGTCGAAACGTCGGGCCATAGCCTCGACGTGCAAGGCACGGTGAGCGCAGCAGCGCCGAATGGCAAGTCCGGCCAGTGGCTGATCGATCCGACCAACGTGACCATCAGCACGAGCGCGGACAGCAACTACAGCGGCACGGTGACGAGCGGCTTCAGCGGAGGCTCGAATTCGAGCGCGACGGTGAGCAACGGGACGATCAACAACGCGCTGAACGCGGGCACCGATGTGACGATCACCACGGCAAGCTCGGGCACGGCGACGGGCTCGATCACGCAGGCGGCGGGCGCGGATAACGGCAGCACAAATATCGACGGTAACTCGACGAACGGCAACGGCACCTGGATCGAGCCGAATGCGACGATCAACACGACCGACAACGGCACGACGAACATCTCGGGTAACTCGACCAATGGCGCTGGCGTGATCGACGATGGCACGATCAACACCTCGGACAACGGCACGACCAACATCTCGGGCAATTCGACGAACGGTCAAGGCGTGATCGACACCAACGGCACGTTCAACACCGACGGCAATGGCACGGTCAACGTGATCGACAACGGTGACATCATCCATACGGGTGGTGGCAACAAGGACCACAACACGACCGACAACGGCGGAGCCAATGGTGGCAACAACGGCGGCTCCAACGGCGGCGATAACAACGGCACCGACAACGGCACCGGTGGCAACACCAATGCCCACAGCAGCTCGGGCAGCTCCGCGGGCGGCACGGCTGCGGCTGTGGTTGGCGGTCTCGGCGTGGCCGGCGGTCTGTCGTATCTGATCTATGAAAACGCCATGCACATGTATCTGGACGAAGCGCAACCGCTGACTCTGGAACTGGGTGATGCGGCTTTCACCATCACGAGCACGGACAAGAAGATGTGGACGGGCTCGCTCACCGGCAGCGCGCCGATCTTCGACGACGGCCTGCGCATGACCGGCGGCGTGTCGCGCCAGCAGTACTTCATCAATGCGGGAACGCCTGTAAAGGGCGTGGCGACGACCGCCCAGGCGGGCGTGCAGTATCCGTTCGCCCGCGGACTCGACGCGAACGTGTGGGGCGGCGCATCGCTGTTGCACAGCCAGACATCGACGGATCTCACGGACTACGACGCGACCACGCACAGCAAGCTCGATTCGCTGCAACTCTCGTTGACCGCGGACAACGGCGAACGCGCCCGCGCGCTGCGCACGAATCTCGCGGCCGGGCAGATCGCGCTCACGCTCGGGCATCAACGCAACGACGACCCGTCGGAGCCGATCACGCGGCGCGCGGGCAACTACGCGAAGCTCACCAGCAACGCGTTCGGGACATATGCGCTGTCGAAAAGCGGCAACCTCTTCGCTTCGGGCCGCATTAGTGGACAGCTTGCGAGCCGCAATCTCGATGCGAGCGAGAAGCTCGGCCTCTCCGGTCCCGATGCCGTGCGCGCGTATCGCGCCGACGAAGGCTCGGCCGACGAAGGCGTCGTGGCGAGCGTGGGGCTTTATCAACGGTTCCCGGTGGCGACGGGTCATCAGCTTCAAGTCGGCCTCTTCAACGACTTTGCTTACGGACGCGTGAACCATTCGCCGTGGGACCACTGGGAGAACACGTATCCCGGCGTGAGCGGCGTGACCAACAACCGCGTGCTTGCCGGTTACGGCGTGAGCGTCGACTGGCTGACGCCGATCGGCGCAACGGTATCGGCCTCCGTTTCAAGACCGTATCGCTTCTCCGAAAGCTCGTGGGTCGAGCCGGGCAAGAAGCCGACGCAGTACTGGCTCTCCGTCACCTGGAGTCATTAAGCTCGCGGCCCGCTCGGCCTGACGCCGACGGGCGATCCTCATTCGCTGCAAAAACCGGGACACAGCATCATGCATTTCAGCATCAACAAATTCGAATACCTTTGCTATCGTCGTGAGAAGGAAGCCGCCGGCCGCGAGCTGCTGAAACTGCTCGCGCGCATCGACGCCAACTACGGCCTTCTGATGGATGTCGACAGTTGGGCGCAGTCGGGCGAAGCGAGCGACATCATGGACGATCACCTGCTCACGCGCAACACGTCGGCCATCACCGCGCTGATGAGCGATCCGGATTTCCGCTTCTCCGAAGACGGCATTCGCCGGACGCAGCTTTTTCAACGCTGGATCGCGGGGCTCTTCGCAGCAAGCCCGTTCCGCAACGCCGATCACATTCTGCGTTCGCTCGGACTCGATGAAGAAGCGCGTCACTCGGTGCAATTGCGCATCGGCGACATGCGCAAGTTCCAGTTGTTCTATACGCCCGAGTCCGAAGTGCGTCTCGACTGGGACGTGCTGTGGAATCACGACAAGGTCGCAACTGCGAGCCTCGCGACGACCATCATGTCTTCGCGCTTTCTCGGCCCGCCCGCCGCGCATCAGAAGCGTGAAATGCTGCTGCGCTGGCTGCCGGACAAGCTCGACCAGATCGAGAGCCTCGACGCGCTGCCGGTCGGCGTGCTGCACGACATGTACATGCATTGCAGCTATGCGGACCTGCCCGGCAAGCACGACATCAAGAAGCCGATCAATGCGCTGATTCGCCGCAAGCTCGCGAGCCTCGGCCTGCACGATGTGGAGCGTCGCGCGCGGCCGGCGAAGAAGGGCGAGAAGCCCGTGCTGCTCGTGGTGCTCGAATGGTTCTCGAAGAATCACTCCATCTATCGCACGCATTCGCAGACGATGGTGGCGATGCGCGACAAGTTTCATCTGATCGGCGTGGGCTATGAAGGCCGCGTCGATGAAGCGGGCCGCGAGGTATTCGATGAGTTCATCGCGCTGGAAGGCGCGACGCTGTGGGACCACGTGCGCCAGGTTCGCGATGTCAGCGAAGCGCGCGAGGCGCAGGCCATGTACATGCCGAGCGTCGGCATGTTCCCGATCACCATGGCGCTCGCGTGCCTGCGCGTCGCGCCGCTGCAGATGATGGCGCTCGGCCATCCCGCCACCACGCACGGCCATGCGATGGACTACGTGGTCGTCGAAGAAGATTACGTCGGCGACGAAGCCTGCTTCAGCGAGAAGCTGCTCAAGCTGCCATCGGACGGCATGCCGTATCGACCGCCTGCGGCCATGCTCGAACTCGACCTGAAGAAGCGCAAGCGCCTGAAGGCCGATCCCGTGAAGATCGCGGTCGCGGGCACGACCATGAAGCTCAATCCGGGCTTCCTGCAGACGTGCGCCGAGATCGCCAAAGAGGCGTCGGTGCCCGTGGAATTCCACTTTCTCGTCGGACAGGCAACGGGCCTCGTGTTCCCGCAGGTGCGCAACCTCGTGCGCCGCCTGATGGGCGACAAGGCCGTGGTCCACAAGCATCAGGACTACGCGAACTACATGAAGGTGATCGCTGGCTGCGACATGTTCCTGAACCCGTTCCCGTTCGGCAACACGAACGGCATCGTGGATACGGTGTGGGCCGGGCTCGTCGGCGTCTGCAAGACCGGGCGCGAAGTGCACGAGCACATCGACGAGGGCATGTTTCGCCGTCTCGGTTTCCCCGAATGGATGGTCGCGAAGACCAACGAAGAGTACAAGGCGGCGGCGCTGCGTCTCATCGAGAACGACAGCGAACGGCTCGATCTGGCCCGTTCGCTCGCGGGCAAGAAGGCCATCGAGAAGCTCATTTTCAAGGGCCGGCCGGAGATTCTGGGCGAGCGCATTCAGGCGCTCTTGAAGGACCTGAGCCGCGCTGACGCGGCAAGCGCGGCGGCTCTTGCTGTCGCGGCGAAGTGAGGCAATCATGAAGGAAACCAGCAAAGCAAGCCTGCGCCGTTCGCGCGAACCTGCATTCGTGCAGCACTATCTCGTGGGCGACGGCCTCGACATCGGCGTGACGGATGACCCGCTTTCGTCGCACGGGCATGTTTTCCCGCGCATGGGCAAGGTCACGTCGTGGCCCGCCGACAAGGGCGATCTCTCGACGATGGACGGCGCGAGCGACGCGTCTTTCGATTTCGTTCACGCAAGCCATGTGCTCGCGCGGCAGAACAATCCGCACAAGGCGCTCGCGCGCTGGCTCGATCTCGTAAAGCCAGGCGGTCATGTGATCGTGACCGTGCCGGACGAAGATCTGTACGGAAAGGGCGTCTGGCCGAGCCGCTTCAACGGCGGCCACAAGACGAGCTTCACCATCTATAAGGCCGAGAACACGCTGCCGCGCTCGGTGAACGTCGTCGGACTGGTGCAGGCGATGTCGCATGTGGCGGACTGCGAGCGCATTGCGCTGGTGCGCGACAACTTCGACGCCGCGCGGCCCGACGCCGACCAGACCGCCGACAGCTACGCCGAGTGCGTGATCGAACTCGTGCTGCGCAAGCGCGCCGTGCCTACCGCGCATGAGATGAAGCATGCGATGGAGCACGCGCGCAGCGCCGAGGACGCGATCGCCGCGGCGCAGGCGGCGGTGCGTCAGTATCCGTATCGCTTCGATGTCTATCATCGCGCGATGATGCAATTCTTGCGCTGGGACGCGCCCGAACATGCCGACGCGATCTGGACGCAGTGCGTCGAGCGGTTGCCGGGCGAACATCTGCCGCGTCTTTACGAGGCATTGCATCTGATCGCGCGTGGCAAGCTGCGCGAAGGCTTCGCGCTGCGCGAGAAGGTCATGGCGCCGTTCGGGTGGCAGCGCCGCACCACAACGCAGCCGCCGCACAACGTGCCGGAATGGAAGGGCGAGTCGCTGAAGGGTAAGTCGATTGCCCTCTGGAGCGAGTTCGGTCTCGGCGACGAGATCTTCTTTTTGCGCTTCGCGAAGATTTTCCGCGACAAATGCGGCGCGAAGCGCGTGGTGGTCGTGTGTCAGGCGCCGCTCGTCGAACTGTACGAGGCGTCGATCGGCGCCGAGGATGTCGTCGATGTGCAGAACGCGGCGAATCTGTCGGGCGTCGATTACTGGGTGTTCCCGCATGCGATTCCCGCTTATCTGCCGCTCGAACTGGAAGCGCTGCCGCGCACCGTGCCTTATCTTCACGCGCCGGCATCCGTTGCGTCGAAGCTGCCCGACGTCGCGCCGGGCAAGCTGAAAATCGGCGTCGTGTTCAAGGGCAATCCGACGCATGAAAACGACAGCCATCGTTCGCTGCCGTCGCTCGCCGTGCTGAACGACCTCTTCGCGATAGACGGTATCGAGTTCTTCAGCCTGCAAAAGGGCGCGGGCGCCGACGAAGCAGCCCGGTACGCCAACGAGCGCGCGAACTTTCACGACGTGGGCGCTCGTCTGAACACGATGGCCGAGACGGCGAGCGCGATCGCGGCGCTGGATCTCGTGCTGACCGTGGATACGTCCGTGGCGCACGTCGCGGGCGCAATGGGCAAACCGGTCTGGCTGATGCTGCCGTTTTATGGCGACTGGCGCTGGCATTACACGCGCGACGACAGCCCGTGGTATCCGACCATGCGCCTCTTCCGCCGCCGCTATGGTGGCGACTGGGCCGAAGTCGTCGCGCGCATCGGCGGGCACCTGCGGTATCAGTTGGCGGTGAAGGCATCGGCCGTATGACGAGCCGCTCATCGGGCGCCTCCATCGAATGAATCGAAATCCGTCTATATCGTGCGAAGTCTCTCAGGCGTGAGAATGTAAGCGACCTGCGATGTCCGGGAAAGGTTGTGCGCGCCAGTCTTCATGGCGCGTGCGGCCGGCATGGCCAGCGAGGAGAGCGGCAATCGCCACGCGCGCCCATTCGCCCCGGACCACCGATTTTTTCTTCGACCCAGTTCGCCGCCTTACCCGGGCGGTTTTTTTTTGCTGGAGACCACTGCCCGACGAACGACACGGTGCGTCAGTCACGCTGACGGACGTTATCGACATTGTTCGATATATCGCGCGATAACGTTTGACTAAAGTCATGGGTCGATGCCACAGCGGATTGACGCAAGCCGCATGTGCAGGGCTCGGGGCAAGCCTCGGCGAACCGCGAATGCAGCGCGGCGGACGAGGCGGTCGTTGCGCTCGTCGCCAGCCGCATTCCTAGTCAGGTGCTCTTATGTTCGTTCCGGATTCGATCAGCCAGGTCTTTCGCAAGTGTTGTGAAGCAGTGGGAATCGCATCGACGTTCCTGATGCCGGTGTTCTTCACGCTGTCGTTCGTGATCCTCGCGGTTCTGGGAGTGGGTAAATCGGAGTCCGTAATAACGCTAACGGTGGTGGTGGTCTTCATCGCATCCATGATCGTCATCACGGGCATGATCCTCGCGGAGAGCCGGCAGTTCAAGAAGCAGCGGACGTCGCAGGTCACGTCGATTCCGTTGCGTCACCTGGCTCGGCCCGCGCCGCAACGGGATGAACCCTCTCAAGCGGACGGCGAACGATGCGACGGTACGAAGCCGCGTTGCCGCCTGTGCCGCAGCGGCGGCCGGCGCGTTCGCCTCGGCTGCCTGACTCCTGGAGCCTACTGTGAAGACCGGAATGAATAGTGTCGCTGCGCGCCCGGTCGGCGTTGCGTCCATGCAAGCGCTGTCCTTCGTCTTTCAATGCGATTTCCCGTATCCTAGAATGACTTCAGGGCATGTCCGCCCGGTCGGGAGACGTGGGGATGAACGGGTCTGTTCGTCTGTTGCTTCAATCGCGCCAAGCAGCGCGTCTGTTTCGTTTTCCGATGCAAATCTGCAAAGCGCCGGCGACGGTGTGCCTATGAATGGACACACGGGGCCGATCCGCGTGGTGTTGGCCGATGACCATCCCATCGTTCTGATGGCCGTCTCCGATCAGTTTTCGAAACTCGCGGGGTTCACGATCACGGCCACGGTGAATTCGGGCGCGGACCTCGTGCGCGCGCTCGAAAAGGAGCCGGCCGATCTGGTCATCACCGATCTCGTCATGCAGGGCGACGAAGAAGTGGAACTCGACGGCTTGCGTCTCGTGAGCAAGCTGCGCCGCTCGTATCCGGACGTGCCGCTCGTCGTGCTCACGATGATGACGAGCGGCGGCATGTTCCATGAGCTCTGCAAGCTGGGCGTCGCGGCCATCGTCAGCAAGGAGGAGCCGGCGAGCGAACTCGCGCAGATCAGCGTGCGCGCGCTGACGACGAAGGAAACCATCTTCTCGCCGAAGATCCAGCATCGTCTCGCGCGCGAAGGCTCCACGACGAAGGATCTCGCCCGCGAACAGCCGCTTTCGCCGCGCGAGCTGGAAGTGGTGCGCCTCTTCGCACAGGGGCTCTCGGTCACCGAGATCGCGCGCACGCTGAACCGTTCGGTGCCGACGGTGGCGACCCAAAAGCGCTCCGCCATGCGCAAGCTGCATGTGGAGAACCACGTAGACCTCGTCAAATACGCCGCGAAAACAGGGCTGGCCTGATGGAGCGTTTCTTCGCCGCATCGCAGGATTCACCTCTGCAAATGCTGCGGATGCTCGAAAGCAACCTCAAGCGGGAACGGCGCATCTTCGCTATCGCCGTCGGGCTTTTGATCTTTGCCGCGCTGTGCGGCGCGACGGCCACCGGCTTCTTCATGTTGACCGCGACGTTGAAGACGGAAGAAGAGTTCGCGCAGGCCGCCATGCGCGGCGTGAACGTCAGCATATTCAGCCGATACAACATGCTCACGGCGGGCAGCCTGCTGCTCGAAGTGGGCGCGTCCGCGCCGAAGGCCGGCGTGCCGGAACGTCCGGGCAAGCCGAAGTGCGAGCCGTATCCGCCCGGCGTGCATGACAGAGTGCTTGCCGAAGCGTGCCAGGCCGCGCGTCAGATGATCCCGGAAGAGAGCACGCCGCCGCTCTTGCAATACGCGAGACTCGACGGTTCCGCCTCGGCGGGCTTCGGATTCTTCACGGAGACCGACGACAAGGTTCCCCCGCCTAAAAGAATCGCCGCGCTCGCTGAAACGGCGAAGGTCTACATGAACACGCACAACATCGTCCCGCTCGAAGCCGCGCGTGACCGGCGCGTCATGTGGTATCTGGCGCCGCGCTCGATCGGCTTCGGAGCGCCGACCGTCCTCATGTTCATGGTGGTGGCGGGCGACGGCGACCCGTACGGGCTCGTGTTCACGCGGCTCAATCTGGACCGGGCGCTGCGCCACGCGGTGCCGGAGTCGCTCGAGTCGCAGATCGCCATATTCGACAACGACCATCAGGTGCTCGCGGGCGACGACACGCCCGATCTCCGATTCATCGAGAACCGGCTCGCGACAGCGCCGCCGGGCGGGTTCCACTGGCTGCCCGGTCACGGCTGGGGCGCGCGGCTCGATCCGCTCGCGCTCGGCGTCGGGCATGTGGTCGTCGCGCTTCCCGTCGCGACGGAAATGGGCGCGAAGCGCGTGCAGATGGCGATTCTGGTCTTCGTCACCGGCGCGCTCGTCGCCATGTTGCTCGCGATGTACCGCTACTGGAATTTTCGCTTTCTCACCCGCTCGTACGAGCAGGCATGCCGCGCGGTCGAGGGCGAGATTCTCAACCATCTGCTCGTGCAGGCGACGCCCGTGGGCCTTTGCATCGCGTTGCAGGAAGACCTGCATGTGATCGCCGCGAATCAGATCGCGCGCTCGCTGTTCGATCTGAGCGAAATGTCCACGAGCCTGCCCGCGGGCCTGCGCGATGCATTTCACGCGCACGGCACCGCGGCGGCCGAGGACGGGCACGAGGCAGCCATCCGGCAGCTTCACTACACGCTCGAAAAGCCGGACCACGGCACGCTGCATCTGAAGGTGTCGTATGCGGCGGCGGTCGTCAACAAGACCAACGTGTTCTTCTGCGCGATCGCCGATATCACCGAGCACCGCGAAGTGGAACGGCTGCTGCGCGAGGCGAAGGAAAGCAGCGACGCCGCCGCGAAAGCCAAGCTCAGCTTCTTTGCCTCGATGAGCCACGAGATTCGCACGCCGCTGTCCTCGCTCGTCGGCAATCTCGAACTGGTCGCGCTCGGGCCGCTCGCCGCCGAGCAGGAAGCGCGCGTTCACGCGATGCAGGCATCGGCGAGCGCGCTGTTGCAAGTGGTCAACGACGTGCTCGATTTTTCGAAGATGGATATCGGCGAGATGCGGCTCTCGGAAGAATGGGGCTCCATACGCGCGCTCGTCGTGCGCGTGATGGTCGCGCATGCGCCGCTCGCGAACCGTCAGGGCTTGCGCCTGTTCGTCGTAATCGACCGGTCGTGTCCGGCGAAGCTATTGTTCGATCCGATTCGCGTGTCGCAGATTCTCAACAATCTGCTCGGCAACGCGCTCAAGTTCACGTATTCAGGCAAGATCGTCGTGCGCGCCCGATGGATCAACGACGCGCTCGAACTCAGCGTCGCGGATTCGGGCATCGGCATTCCGGCGTCGCAGCGCGAGAAGCTCTTTCAGCCGTTCATGCAGGGCGACGCGCACCGTCTCACGCAGGCGCGCGGAACGGGGCTCGGCTTGTCCATCTGCGTGCGGCTTTGCGAACTCATGAAGGGCCGCATTTCGCTCGACAGCACCGAAGGCGTCGGCACGCGCATTCAGGTGTCGCTGCCGCTCGCCGCCGACCATTCTTCCGACACCGGCGACGCCGCCTTGCTCGACGGCAAGCCCGCCATTCTGTGCCGCGCGAGCGAGTATCGCGAATGGTTCGAAAATCTCTACGACCCGGAGCGCAGTTCGGTCACGTACCTGAACCACGCCGACCCGGCGCTCGCGGAAGGCTGCGAGTATTTGATCGCCACGGACGAGTTCACCGAGGAAGACATTAAGGCGGCATGGAAGGACGGCACGCGCGTGATCCGCATGACGCAGGACGGCCCGCTCGTGCCCGTGCATTGGGGCGACGGCGTGCTGGAAGTGAGCATCTTCAGTCTCAAGGGGTTCAAGGACGCGATCGCGACCATCAAGGGCCGGCAACGCGCCTCGCCGCACGGAGACGACGCGCTCGCGCTGCCAGCCGCGCGCAAGGCCGGGCCGACCGTCGTGATCGCGGAAGACAACCGGCTCAATCGCGGGCTGTTGCGCGATCAGTTGCTGACGCTCGGGGCATCCATGCTGGAGGCGAAGGACGGCGAGGAGGCGCTCGACCTCTTGCGCAAGCATCGCGTGGATATCGTGCTGACCGACATGGACATGCCGAAGATGTCCGGCGCCGAACTGCTCGTCGCCGCCCGCGCGCTCGATCCCGCCATGCGCGTCTACGCGATCAGCGCGAGCGCGAGCGCGCAGGACGTGGAACGCGGGCGCGCGCGCGGCTTCACCGACTATCTGACCAAGCCGGTCCCGCTCGCGGTGCTGGCCGGCGTGCTGCAAACGGCGGGCGTTGATGCTGCGGGCGCCGCGCCCGAATCCGATGCGCAACCCGCGAACGAAGCGCCGGAGGACGACGATCTCCCGCCGCGCTTTCCGCCAATTCCCGCCGCGTACATGCCGGACCTCGCCGGGCAGATCGACGAAGACATCGTCGCGCTCGACGATATCTGCAAGGAAAAGGACGCGCGCAAGCTGCGCCGCTGGGCGCATAAGCTCGCGGGCGGGCTGACGGTGCTCGGTCCCTCCATGCTGTACGACCAGTGCCAGGAACTGCGCGCATTGCTGCGTGAATCGGAAAGCTGGGTGGAAGACGTCGATACCTTCACGGCGCTCATTCGCGGCGACCTGATCGAATTGCGCGACATGCTGCATGCGGTGCTGGACCCGCATCCGAGATAGCGAGCCGGGCGATTACATCCGCTGCGTGGGTGTGCCGACCGCGTCCGGTTCGTCGCGCGCGGCGAGCGTGTCGTCTTCCGAGAAGCGGTAGCCGCCGCGGCCCTCGGTCTTCGCTTCGTAGAGTGCGATGTCGGCCCGCTTGAGCGCGCGCTCGAACGATTCGCCCGGCTTCGCAAGCGCAATGCCGATGCTCACGCCGAGCGTCACGACCATGCCCGCGTCGAGTTCGTAAGGCAGCGAGAGATCGCGCACGATGCGCCGCGCGAACGCGATGCTCGCGGCATCCGCGAAGTACGTCGCGACCACGGCGAACTCGTCGCCGCCGAGACGCGCCGCGAGTTCGCCATGCCGCATCGCGTTGCGCAGACGGTCCGCGACGCGCCGCAGCAGCTCGTCGCCCGCATCGTGGCCGTGCGAATCGTTGACGTGCTTGAAGCCGTCCAGATCGACGTACATCACCATCACCTTCTCGCGGTGCGCGCTGCCCGCGATCAGGCGCTCGGCGTGGTCGCTCAGATAACGCCGGTTCGGCAGGCCGGTCAGCGAGTCGTGATGCGCCCAGTGCAGGATCTTCGCTTCCGCGCGGCGGCGCGCGGTCACGTCCTCGACGATGATGACGGCGCTGCCGTCCGGCACCGGATCGCGGCTCAGTTCGAGTCGACGGCCGTCGGGCAGCGTGAGATCGAGCGGGGCGCGGGCGTCTTTCAGCCACTCGCCGCAGCGCGCGCTCAACTTCGCGCGCAGCGATTCGCCGTGCCCCGCGAGTGCCAGATAGCCGATGAACTCCGGCAGCGCCACGCCGATGCGCAGCATGTCGGCGGTCGCGCCGAAGAGGTCCGCCACCTTGCGATTGGCGATGACGACCGCGCCCGCCGCGTCGATCGTGCAGAGGCCGTGCCGCATGTGCGCGAGCGCGGCGTCGAAGCGCGCGGCCAGTTCCGCGTGCTCTTCTTCGGCCGTCATCAGCGCGACGAGATTGCGATAGTGGCGGCGCACGACGATGCTCATTGCAGCGATATAGACGGCGAGCGGCGGCACGAGCATCCAGTAACCGGCGGGGCCGAGGAGCGCGCCCACGCCGATCGGCACGCTGCCCGCGCAGATCTGCGAGATCGCGAGATGCGGCACGCCCGCATTGCGCGACGCGATGCCGCCCAGCATGCCGGCCGTCACCATGATCGCGAGCGACGCGAGCATGGCGTCGCCGGACATGACGCAGGCCATCGCGCCCAGGCCGGTCAGGCCGCACGCGATGAGCCCGAACGGCGCGTAGCGCCGCGCCCACGGCTCGGGCTGCGGCGACTGCCTGCGCCGCGCGGCGCGGTAGCGGCACACCACCGCCACGCGCGCGGCGAGAAGCAGCGCGTCCGCGACGAACCACGCGACGGTCCACGGCGCATGCGCGCGCACGAGCGCGACCAGCGCGACGAACGCGGTGGAGCCGCCCGCGAGCAGCAGCGGCCTAATGTCGTCGAGCAGGGTGAAGAGCAGCGAGGCGCGATTGCCGGGCGTGATGCGTCCGTCGTCCGTTGCCGGTATCGCCAGAAGGGAATCGAGCAAGGACGAGGAGCCTGACATGCGAGATACCGGCGGACCGGAAAAATACGGGGGAGGCATCGGTGAAGCGCGGGCTTATCCGGCGTGCACCGTCATGTGCGGGTTTACGGCAGGTCGGTCGAAAACTGAAAGAGGCAAGCGGTCAGCCGGCGCTATTGTCATCGCGCGAGCCGGCCTTCAGAATCTGCGCATCCGAATCTGCGGACCCTTAAGCCGCTGCTCATCCTTCGAGGACACACCATGGCAAAGATCCTGACGCTGCACGGCGTCAACCTCAACATGTTCGGCAAGCGCGATCCGAAGCAGTACGGCACCGCGACGCTCGCGCAGATCGACGAGCAACTGGCCGCGCTCGGCAAGGAACTGGGCGTCGAAGTCGAGTGCTACCAGACCAACATCGAAGGCGAGATGTGCTCGCGCATCCATCAGGCGTTCAGCGATAACGTCGATGCAGTCGTCATCAATGCGGGCGCGTGGACGCATTACAGCTACGCCATTCGCGATGCGCTCGCCATTCTGACAGTGCCGATCATCGAGGTGCACATGTCGAACGTTCATGCGCGGGAAGCGTTCCGGCACGTGTCCGTGTTTTCCGAAGTCGTCAAAGGGCAAATCTGCGGCTTCGGCGTGGAAAGCTATCTGCTCGGCCTGCGCGCGGCGGTATCGGCGATCAAGTGATGCCGCGCCGCGCCTAAGCTCTTACGCGCGGCTCGCGTCTTTCACGCTGGCGGCGGCGCGGCGCGCGCGGCTTTGCACGGGCACGGGCTTGCGCTCGCGCAGCGTCGCGCCGCGGATGAACAGCACGGCGAACAGCGCGCAAACGGTCCAGACGATGGCGATGAGGGTCAAGTAGTTCATTGTCGTGTTCCTGATTCGATGCGTATTCTTGTGAGTCGTGGTGCTCAGGCTTCTGCGACGGGCATCGCGAGCAGGCGGCGGATCAGCGTTTGCGCGATCGCGTGCTGCTCGGCCAGCGTTTCGGCGGCGTCGGCGGCATCGGCGTTGGCCTGCGCGCGGACCTGCGCGGCGAGGCGCAGCACGTTGTCCGATGCCGTCCGGAGTTCGGCGAGCAGTTCGGCTTCGAAAGCCGCCATGCCGGCGTGCGATTCGATTGCGCCGAGAATCGCCGTCTGCTGCGGCGTGCTGTTCGTTTGCATCGTCTGGAACATGTTGGCTTCCCCGTAAGTGGATGAATCCATTCTGCGCGGGGAGCGTCCGAATCAATCCTCCGAAAAAGACCTGATTCCCGGTTCAGTTCGATCTCTTGACGACGCGCCTTCGCGCCCCATGAGGGTGCGGAGTCCATCCGACAAGGCTTTCCGGGGCGCCGGGGCGGTAAAATCGCGTGTTTTTCCGCGCGCCGTCCAGCACGGTTCGGCGAGTGTTCGCTTTGTACAGTCGCCCGTCGCACGAAAAAACAACACTTTTCGCGTTTCCCGACGGGCAGCGGCAGAGCGGCGCGCGTCCTTGGCAGTTCAGGCAGAGATCGACAATGGCTTCAGGCAACAACCCGGCAGCAGCGCAGCACGAAACACTCAGGCGCGGACTCAAGAGCCGCCACATACAACTCATCGCGCTCGGCGGCGCCATCGGCACGGGGCTTTTCCTGGGCGTCGCGCAGACCATCAAGCTCGCCGGCCCGTCCGTGCTGCTCGGCTACGCCATCGCCGGATTGATGGCGTTTTTCATCATGCGGCAGCTGGGGGAAATGGTCGTCGACGAGCCCGTAGCCGGCTCGTTCAGCCATTTCGCGGACAAATACTGGGGCCATGCGGCCGGCTTCGTGTCCGGCTGGAACTACTGGGCCGTGTATATCCTCGTGAGCATGGCCGAATTGTCCGCCGTCGGCATCTATATGCAGTACTGGTGGCCGGCGCTGCCGCCGTGGGTATCGGCGCTCGCGTGTTTCGCGATCGTCAACGCGATCAATCTGACGAGCGTGAAGTCGTACGGCGAGCTCGAATTCTTGTTCGCCATCGTGAAAGTCGCGGCAATCGTCGGCATGATCCTGTTCGGCGGCTATCTGCTCGTGTCGGGCCACGCGGGGCCGCAGGCCAGCGTGACGAACCTCTGGCGGCTCGGCGGCTTTTTCCCGTACGGCGCGAGCGGACTCATGATGTCGATGGCCGTCATCATGTTCTCGTTCGGCGGGCTGGAACTGGTCGGCATCACGGCGGCCGAAGCCGAGGACCCGTCGCGCAGCATTCCCCGCGCGACGAATCAGGTCATCTACCGCATCCTCATTTTCTATATCGGCGCGCTCGGCGTGCTGCTTTCGCTCTATCCGTGGGACAAGGTCGCCACCGGCGGCAGCCCGTTCGTGCTGATTTTCCGCGAGATGAACAGCACGGTGGTCGCGAATGTGCTCAACGTGATCGTGCTGACGGCCGCGCTTTCCGTGTACAACAGCGGCGTCTATGCCAATAGCCGCATGCTGTACGGCCTCGCGCAGCAAGGCAACGCGCCGCGTGCGTTGCGCGGCGTCAGCGCGCGCGGCATTCCGCTCGCGGCACTCTTCGTGTCGGCCGTCGTCACGGCGGCGTGCGTGCTGATCAATTACTTCATTCCCGGCCGCGCGTTCGAACTGCTGATGGGGCTCGCAGTATCGGCGCTCATCATCAACTGGGCGATGATCAGCATCATTCATTTGAAGTTCCGCCGCCGCAAGCGCGAGCAGGGCGCGGCCACGACGTTTGCGAGCCTCGGTTATCCGTTCACGAACTATCTGTGCCTCGCATTCGTCGCGGGCATCGTGTGGGTGATGTACGAGACGCCGGACCTGCGGCTATCCGTCTATCTCATTCCCATCTGGCTGGCGATTCTCGGAATCGGCTACTATCTCAAAACCAGGGCCGCCGCGCGCCGTCCCGCTCATCCATCGTCCTGAATTCAGTCCTGATACCGACACCATGTTCGAACATATCGATGCCTACCCCGGCGACCCGATCCTCTCGCTGAACGAAAACTTCCAGAAGGACCCGCGCGCGAACAAGGTCAATCTGAGCATCGGCATCTATTTCGACGACGCCGGCCGCTTGCCCGTCATGCAGGCGGTGCGCGAAGCCGAACTCTCGATTCTGCAAGAGCTCGGCCCGAAGCCGTATCTGCCGATGGCCGGTTTCGCGCATTATCGCGATGCCGTGCAGGCGCTCGTGTTCGGCACGGGCAGCGCGGCGCGCGCCGAAGGCCGCATCGCGAGCGTGCAGACGCTCGGCGGGTCGGGCGCGCTGAAGGTCGGCGCGGACTTCATCAAGCGATACTTTCCGGCGTCGAAAGTATGGGTGAGCGATCCGACGTGGGAGAACCATCGCTTCATCTTCGAGCGCGCGGGCTTCGAAGTGAACACGTATCCGTACTACGACGAAGCCACCGGCGGCCTGCGCTTCGATGCGATGCTCGAAGCCATCGACGCGTTGCCGGCAAAGAGCGTCGTGCTGCTGCATGCGTGCTGCCACAATCCGACGGGCGTCGATCTCGACGAAGCGCAGTGGGTCAAGATCATCGACGTGCTGCATAAGCGCGACCTGCTGCCGTTCGTCGACATGGCGTATCAGGGCTTCGGCTCGGGGCTCGAAGACGACGCGTTCGCCGTGCGCGAGCTTGCGCGCCGCGGCGTGCCGGCGTTCGTCGCGAATTCGTTCTCGAAGAACTTCTCGCTCTATGGCGAGCGTTGCGGCGGCCTGCATGTGATCTGCGACGATGCCGCCGAAGCCGATCGCGTGCTCGGTCAACTGACGAGCGCGGTGCGCGCCAACTACAGCAATCCGCCGACGCACGGCGCGAAGATCGTGACCAAGGTGCTGACGACGCCGGAACTCGCGCAATCGTGGAAAGATGAACTCGCGGCGATGTGCGAACGCATCGCGCGCATGCGCCGCGCGATTCACGACGGCCTGCGCGAGCACGTGCATGGCGAGGCGTTGTCGCGTTACGTCAAGCAGCGCGGCATGTTCACGTACACGGGTCTCGAAGCGCCGCAAGTGGACCGTCTGCGCGAGGAATTCGGCGTGTATATCCTGCGCTCGGGGCGCATGTGCGTCGCGGGGCTGAACGAGAGCAACGTGCAGATCGTCGCCGACGCCATCGGCAAAGTGCTCGCGAAGTAAGGCGTCGGCCGACACATTCGCATCACAACGCGGGACACGACAGCACCTGCTGCGGCGGCAGCGTGCCCGGTCCCGCGTCCACTTTCGAGCCGCGCGGCGGCGTCGAAATCAATCGCACGCTGTTTTCTCCCGCGCTTTCTCCAGCATTCGCGAGCACGTACTGCTCCGCGCTTCCATCCGGCTGCCAATACACGCGATACACCGCGTCATCCCGATAGATATGCAGCGCGCCGTGCACGGCCTTGTCGCCTTGCACGAGATCGGCGCGCGCGCCTTCCTGTAACGTCAGCGCGTTGCCCGACGCGCCTTGCAGCACGCCGCAGGCGGGCTGGCCGGCGTGCGCGTGCGCGGATGCGAGAAGGGCCGCGCAGAAAGCCGCGTGTCGATACGGCGAAACGTTCATCGGCGATGCCTCCGAAAAGTGAATCGGCCACCTTCCGCAGCAAGTTATGTGCGTACCGCGTGTGAGGCGATTCGCTTCGCCGTTCGTCCGCGCGTGTGCTACCTTGAATGAGCAGCGTTCGATGTTGGAGGGCGCCATGTCAGTGATCGCACCCGACGAGAAGGCGGACTTTCTCGCGATTCTCGCGCGCCACCGGCTCGACCCGAGCGACTTCCTCGTGCAGGAGGCGGGCGAATCGGATGTCGTGGACGACGTTTATCCGCTGCGGGGACACGTGAACATCGTGCGGCGTTCAACGCTCAAGGAGCGCGAATATCGCATCGGGCACGGCACCGCATGGGTGGCGGCGTTCGAGAAGGACCTCAATAAGGGCGCGTTCGGCTGAAACGCGCGCGCCGCGTAAGTGTTTTCAACGCATCTTTTTGAAGCGGAGCACACGATGAGACCGACCGACTTCACATCGTTCAGGGCGCACCTCGCCATGCTGCTTCGCGATCTGCCGCGCGGCATGACCGCCGATCTGACCGATGTGGCCGTTGCATACTGGAACGGCAAGCAGGTCGTCGGCGCGTATCTGCGCGATAACGGATGCATCGACGAAGATTTCGACTTTGACGAAAACGCCTGGGGCGTGTGGCGCGACGAGTTTCTTCTCTGGTTCGACGCCCCGCGTTTCTCGGAACGCAGCGACCTGAAGGCGACGCTCGTCTCCGGCACGCATTGCGCGACAGTTCACGGCGGACAGTGGCCGCGTCCGCGCTGAAACTGCGTCGCAACGAAGCACTGCATTCTTTCTCCTTCGCTCTCCCTGCTCGCGAACGGCACGTGACTTGCTGCCCCAGGCCGGTCTGGCAACGTCCGAACCACGGCTGACGACGGCCGCGTTCCGCCATTCTTCAGGGAGGGTTGCAGCATGGCGAGTACCTCAAGACTTCATCCGCTCACGTTCGGCACGGCTATCGCGTTCATCGTGATCGGACTCGTGCTCGCCGCGGGCGGCGCGTATCTCGTGACGCTCAATGGATCGTGGTACTACGCGATCACCGGCGTGGCCATCGTGCTGACGGGCCTCCTGCTGCTCATCCGGCGCCGCTCCGCGTTGCTGCTCTTCGCGCTCGTGCTGTTCGGCTCGACGATCTGGGCGGTGTTCGAAGCGCGATTCGACTTCTGGCAGCTTCTGCCGCGCTTGTGGATCTGGGTCTTGCTCGCGGTGTGGCTGCTCATTCCTTATGTGCATCGCGGCGCGCTGTTCGGTCCGCCTTCGACTGCGCGGGCCGCGCGCGTGCCGCTCGCGGCTGCCATCGTGCTGGCGGTGCTGCTCGGCATCGGCACGTACTTCACGGATCCGCACGATCGCGCGGGCAGCATCGACGTGAGCGTGGCCGCCGACCCGAACCAGCCCGACCTGAACGCCGCGACCGGACGCCAACCCGGCGACTGGATCGACTATGGCGGCTCGCCGCTCGGACAGCGCTATGTGCCGCTCGCGCAGATCACGCCGCAGAACGTGCATCAGTTGAAAACGGCGTGGACGTTTCGCACCGGCGACATGCCCGGCCCCGACGATCCGACCGAAACCACCGACGAGAACACGCCGCTCAAAGTGGGCGACACGCTCTTTCTGTGCACGCCGCACAGCAAGGTGTTCGCGCTCGATGCCGCGACCGGCAAGGAGCGCTGGCACTTCGATCCGCAGATTCAGAGCGCGGTCGGGTTCAAGCATTGGGAGCACATGACCTGCCGGGGCGTCGCGTATTACGATCCGGCGATGCATGCGGCGGCGGCTTCGCCCGCGGCCGCGTCCGAAGCGTCCGCCGCGCCGGAAGCGTCATCCGATGCGCAGGCGTCCGCGCCAGCCGCCACGAGCGATGGCGCTGCCTCCATGCCCGCCGCGTCCAGCGATGCCGCCGCCTCCGCGCCGGCCGCATCGAGCGACGCCGCCGCTGCCGCGCCCGCGCAGAGCGGTGATCAGACCGCCGCGCAACCCGCCGCGCCTTCGAACGAATGCCCGCGCCGGCTCTTTCTTCCGACCGCCGATGCCCGCCTGATCGCGCTCGACGCCGACACGGGCAAGCCCTGCGCGAGCTTCGGGAAAAACGGAACCATCGACTTGCGCATGAACATCGGGCCGTTCACGCCGGGCGGCTATTACTCGACCTCGCCGCCAGCCGTCGCGCGCAATCTCGTGATCGTCGGCGGTCACGTGACGGATAACGAATCGAACAACGAGCCGTCCGGCGTGATCCGCGCGTACGACGTCAACGACGGCCATCTCGTCTGGAACTGGGATTCGGGCAACCCGGACGCCACCGAGCCGATCGCGCCCGGCGCAACCTACGTGCGCAACTCGCCGAACATGTGGTCGATCTTCAGCGTCGATGAAAAGCGCGGCATGGTCTATCTGCCGATGGGCAATCAGACGCCCGACCAATGGGGCGGCCACCGCACGCAGCAGGCCGAGCGTTTCGGCGCGGGCGTCGTCGCGCTCGATCTCGCGACCGGCAAGCTGCGCTGGAACTATCAGTTCACGCATCATGACCTTTGGGACATGGACGTGGGCGGCCAGCCGACGCTCGTCGTTCTGCAAACCGCGCAGGGCATGCAGCCGGCGCTGATCGCGTCGACGAAGCAGGGCAGCCTTTACGTGCTCAATCGCGAAACCGGCCAGCCGATCATCCCGATCAACGAGGTGCCGGTGCCGCAAGGGGCGGCGCGAGGCGACCGCACGTCACCGACGCAGGCCGTCTCCGCGCTCAACTTCAATCCGCCGCGCGTGCGCGAGGCGGACATGTGGGGCACGACGCCGTTCGATCAGCTCTGGTGCCGCATCAAGTTCAAGAGTCTGCGCTACGAGGGGCCGTTCACGCCGCCGTCCGAGCAGGGCACGCTGGTGTTTCCGGGCAACTTCGGCGTATTCGACTGAGGCGGCGTGTCGGTGGATCCGGTGCGGCAGATTCTGATCGCGAATCCGGATTACATGGCGTTCACGTCGAAGCTCATTGCCCGCGAGAAGCTGGACGAGCAGGCGGGCGAGAAGAAGGGCAGCGAGACGAGCGGCATCAAGCAGGCGCGCGGCACGCCGTTCGCGTTCGAGCTGAACGCGTTTCTGTCGCCGCTCGGCATTCCGTGTCAGGCGCCGCCGTGGGGGTATATCGCGGGTGTCGATCTGCGCACGGGCAAGATCGCGTGGCAGCACAAGAACGGCACGATTCGCGACAAGGCGCCGCTGCCGATTCCGATGCCGCTCGGCGTGCCGAGCCTCGGCGGCACCATCGTGACGGCGGGCGGCGTCACGTTCCTGACCGGCACGCTCGATCAATACGTACGCGCCTACGACGTACGCAACGGCAACAAGCTATGGGAAGCGCGTCTGCCGGCAGGCGGCCAGGCGACGCCGATGAGCTACGCCGACGCGAGCGGCAAGCAGTACATCGTGGTGACGGCGGGCGGGCATGGTTCGCTCGGAACCAAGGCGGGGGATTACGTGATCGCGTACACGCTGCCGTGAAGCGCGCGCGAGGGCGGCGGTGCGTTGAACCGCCGCCCTGAGCGGATTCAGACCGCGCGGCGATAGGCTTCGGCCATCAGCGCGCTGACCTTGGCGCGGGCCTTCAGTGCGTCACGAACGGCGTCGGCGATGATCGAAAAAAGCGGGGCGAGGATTCCCATGGCTACTCCTTGATTCGGTGGCTTCTAGGTTAACTACCTAGGTAGTAACCCGTATATTAGCAGGTTTGGTGCGACGCAGCAAACGAGACATTCGCCAAGCGATAGCAATGCTCGACGTCCCACCGTACGAACTTCGCACACCGGGCGATAATCGAGTGAAACGCGTGTTTCGCTCGTCCGGTGAAAGGAGAATGCACATGAGTCGGCATTTTTCGGGTCGCGCAGTGCTCTCCCTGCTGGGCGCGGCGGTCATCGCGGCGGCGATCGTCGTGGGATGCAGCGGCGGCGGTTCTTCATCGACGACGAGTTCCGTCGCGGCCGGCGGCGGGGCGGCGGCGCCCGCGTCCAGTCCGGCCGCAGCATCGGATGGAACGAGCGGCGGCACACCGACGCAGCCGGCCACGCACCCGATAGACGTCGCGACCTATCACAACGACATCGCGCGCACCGGCCAGCAGCTCTACGAATCCGTGCTCACGCCCGCGAACGTCAACGCGGCCACGTTCGGCAAGCTCGCCGTCTTCGCGGCGGACGGCCCGGTCGATGCGCAGCCGCTTTTCCTCGCCGCCGTGCCTATCGCGGGCGGCACGCGCAACGTGCTGTATGTCGCGACCGAGAAAGCGAGCGTCTTTGCGTTCGACGCGGACACCGGCGCCACGCTCTGGAAAGCGAGCACGCTCGCAAGCGGCGAGACGCCGAGCGACGACCACGGCTGCGGCCAAATCGCGCCGACCATCGGCATCACGGCGACGCCGGTCATCGACCGCGCGCGCGGCGCGATGTATGTCGTCGGCATGTCGAAAGACGGCGCGGGCCACTATCACCAGCGCATTCATGCGCTCGACATCGCGACGGGCGCGGAGCTTTTCGGCGGGCCGACGGAGATTGCCGCGTCGTATCCCGGCACCGGCGTGGGCAGCCAGAACGGGCGCGTCGTATTCGATCCGGGGCAATACGCCGAGCGCGCGTCGCTGCTGCTGCTGGGTGGCGTCGTCTATACGGCATGGACGTCGCATTGCGACATCATGCCGTACACCGGCTGGGTGATCGGCTACAACGCGAGCACGCTGCAACAGGCGAGCGTGCTGAACGTCACGCCCAACGGACAGATGGGCGCGATCTGGATGAGCGGCGCGGGCCTCGCTTCGGATGGCGCGTCGATCTATTTTCTCGATGCGAACGGCACCTTCGACACGACGCTCGACGGGCAGGGCATGCCGATTCACGGCAACTTCGGCAACGGCTTCCTGAAGCTCGCCACGACGCCGACGCTCGCCGTCACGGATTACTTCCAGCCGTCGAACACGGTGCAGCAGTCGAGCGTGGACGAGGATCTCGGTTCCGGCGGCGCGCTCGTGTTGCCCGATCTTCCTGACGCGAGCGGCGCGATCCGCCATCTCGCGCTCGGCGCGGGCAAGAACTCGGTGATCTACGTGGTCAACCGCGATTCGATGGGCAAGTTCGATTCGAACGCGGATCACATCTATCAGGAGGTCGTCGGGCAGATTCGCGGGCCGGTGTTCGGCATGCCCGCGTACTTCAACCGGACCGTGTACTTCGGCGCGTTAGGCGACAGCATCAAAGCATTCACGATCACCGACGCGCGGCTCTCGTCCACGCCCGCCAGCCAGACGCCCACGAGCTTCGGCGCGCCGGGCGCGACGCCGAGCGTGTCGGCGAACGGCGCGGCGAACGGCATCGTGTGGGCGGCGGAAAACGGCACGATCGCGGCGCTACACGCGTATGACGCGTCGAATCTCGCGCGCGAGCTGTACAACAGCCGACAGGCCGGCGCGCGCGACCAGTTCGGCCAGGGCAACAAGTTCATCACGCCGACGATTGCGAACGGCAAGGTGTACGTGGGCACGCGAAGCGGCGTGGGTGTGTTCGGATTGCTTTCGCGATAGATTCGGTACTGTCATCGCTTCATCGAGAGTGAGAGAGATCGAATGAACGCATCGCAACGCATCGACCAGTTGATCGCCGAACTGACGGACTGGCGCGGGCAGACGTTCGCCCGCGTGCGCGAAAGCATCCTCGATGCCGATCCGGAGATCGTCGAGGAGTGGAAGTACATGGGAAGCCCGGTGTGGTATCGCGACGGCATGATCGCGGTCGCCAACGCGCACAAGGGCAAAGTGAAGGTGACGTTCGCTCACGGCGCGTCGATTGCCGATCCCGACGGGCTGTTCAACGCGGGGCTGGAAGGGAATGCGCGGCGGGCCATCGATTTCTTCGAAGGCGATACGGTCGATGCGGCGCGGCTCACGCGGCTGGTGCGCGCGGCGATCGAGTTTAATCAAGAGAGAACGAAGAAGTCGGGGAAGTGAGGGCGGGTGAGTCGCTTCTCTCGCGAGCAGCGCGACTCAAGTACGTGAATGTTTCGTAGAACGAATGACATTTGCATGCGGACGTATGCGTGAAGGCGCTTGTCGCTGTCCCGATTCCCGATCGCTAGTGCGCGCCGCGCGGCGGTCAAGAGGCTTCCTTCGCGGAGTTCATACTCGGCAGCGGCGCGATTCGCGTAGCCGGTGATGGGTCGCGGGGGCATCGGCCGGTTGGGCGTGAATCGCTGTCACAACTGGCCGGCGTACGCCTGCGTTGCGGAATTGGCCGCGCCGCCTGCAATTCGCCGTCGAGAGGCGCGCTTCGCCCATGAAGAGCCATCCGGCCGCATCGACCTATCGCCCTCACCAACGCGCCTCCGACGTCCCCGGCGGCACCGACGCCCTGTCGTAGCCAGCAGGCGTGCGCGCGAGTTGCGCGCTCGGCCGCACCGCTTCGAGTTCGCCGAAGCCCGATGGCACGCGCTCCAGAAACGCCGCGATATCCGGCTTCTTCGCGCTCAGACCGCCCTCGATCCGGCCGAGCCCGCGCAGCCACTGCCCCGTCTGCGCCAGCGATACCTCCACGTGCCAGCTTCCGCCTTCCCGCTGCTGCTTCCACAGCGCCGCCGCCGCGCCGAACGCCATCAGAAAGCCGGTTGCCATGTCGAGCATCTGCATCGGCAGCGCGCGAGGCTTGCCTGCGCCTTCTGCCTCGCCTTCGGCCGCGTTGAAGCCCATCGCGGTCTGAACAAGTGAGTCGAAGCCGCGCCGCCCGGCCCACGGGCCCTGAGTCCCGTAAGCCGACAGCGACACCTGCACGATGCCCGGCCGCCGCGCCGCCAACTCGTCCGGTCCGAAGCCGAGCGAGGCCAGCACGCCCGGCCGGTAGCCTTGCGAGAACACATGCGCCTCGCCGATCAGACGCCACAGCGCCGCGCGCCCGTCTTCAGAGCGCAAGTCGATATGGGCCGAGCGCTTGCCCCGGCTCGTGTCGGCGATGGCGGAAATGTTCGGCAGATGCGGCGAATTCACGAGCATCACATCCGCGCCGAACGCGGCGAGCGCGCGACCGCCGACCGGACCGGCCAGAATGCGCGTCAAATCGAGGACGCGCACGTCGGAGAGCGGACGCGCATCGGCGGCGAGTGGCGGCAGCGTGAGCGGGGGCGCATCGCCGATGCGCGTGAACGTCATCAGCGGCTGCTTGGCGAGCGCTTGACCTTGCGGCGTCGCGTCCCATTCGTCGAAGCGGCGCAGCTTGGTGACGACGAGACCGCGTTGCGCGCAGGCCTCCTCGAAGTCGCCCGCGCGCCACTCTACGAGCGCGCGCTCGGCGTCGGCGCGCGTCGCCGTGGCCGGATCGAGACCGAGCACGCGCAACGCGCCGTCCTGATGGTGCGCGAAGTTCGCATGGATACGCACGTAGCCGTCGGCGCAGCGGTAGAGCCCGGAGAACGGCCCCCACGTTTCCGGCTCCTTGCCGTCGAGCGTGAAGTAGCCGGTGCATTCGACGGCCGCGTGCGTCATGTCGACCGACACGCGCTGACGCGGCGCGCCGCGGACATGCGCGAGCTCGCAGGCGGCGAGCGCCGCTGCGGCGATGGTGGACTGCGCGGCCGTGCCGACGGCGAAAGTGGAAGGGAAGACCGGATCGTGCCCGGTCAGGTCGACGAAGGAAAGCGCATCGCCGGGGAGACCGGCGATGCGCCATAGGGAAGCGAGGGTATCGAAGGAAGCGGTCATGATCGGAACGCGGCGACGAAAGATGCGCCATTGTCGCGCTGATTCGCGTCGGCTTCCCGCTACAGTTTTAAGGGGGGGTGCCGGGCCGCTGGGACGCGGCAGCCGGGCCGTGCCGCCGTTGCGCCTTCAGCCCCGGGCACGGGTGGTCGCCGATTCCGCGTCTGGCCGCAGTTGCTTCGGTCTGAGCCGCGCCGTGCCGCTGACTCCTCGCCCGGGCGTATCGCCATGAGCTCCCGCACGTGCCGAGTCGTCGGTTGCGAGCCCGGCCGCAGCAGCTAGGGCTTGTACCGCGTCCTGCCGCTGATCCTGCGCGGGCGTAGCACTTTCAGCCGCAGGCGCTCGGCGTCGCCGGTTGCGCGTCTCGCCGCACCGGCTTCGAACTGAGCCGTGCCGTGCGCCGAATCCTGCGCGGAGGCGTAGCGCCTTCAGCCGCGGCTCGCGCGACGCCGCTTGCCACGTCCTGCCGTAGCGGCTTCAGTCCGAGCCGCGCCGTGCCGCCGATTTCGCGCCCCGGTACGGCGAGTCCGGCATGCCGCCTTCATCGACGATGCCCCAGCCCGAGATACCGAGCGGCCATCCCCCGCGCCCAACCACCAATCACCCGCGCCGCGTCGCGAGTTCCGCGCCCTGACGCAGCGCTTCCAGCATGCTGCCTTCATCGGCGATGCCCTTGCCAGCGATATCGAACGCCGTGCCGTGATCCACCGAGGTGCGGATCACATCCAGCCCGACCGTCACGTTCACGCCCGCTTCGAGGCCGAGCACCTTCACGGGGCCGTGTCCCTGATCGTGATACATCGCGACGACGAGATCGAAATCGCCGCGTCCCGCGCGATAGAACAGCGTGTCGGCGGGCAGCGGGCCGGTCACGTCGAGACCGCGTTCCTGCAACGCCTTCACCGCCGGGATGATCTTCTCCTCTTCCTCACCATAGCCGAAAAGACCGTTCTCCCCCGCATGCGGATTGATCCCGCACACGCCGATGCGCGGCTTCGCGATGCCGGCTTTCTTCAGCGTCGCGTCGCCGCGCTCGATCGTGCGCTGAACGAGCCCCGGCTCGATCTTGCGGATCGCGTCGATGATGCCGATGTGCGTCGTCACGTGAATCACGCGCAGCTTCGGCGCGACGAGCATCATCGACACTTCGTCCACGCCGGTCAGATGCGCGAGCATCTCCGTGTGTCCCGGGAACTTGTGGCCGCCCGCGTGCAACGCTTCCTTGTTGAGCGGCGCGGTGCAGATGGCGTCGATCTGATTGGCCTGCGCCAGTTCGACCGCGCGGGCGATATAACGGTAAGCGGCGTCGCCCGCGACCGGCGAGAGCTGGCCGAACGGCAGGTCGTCGGGAATCAGGCCGAGGTCGATGCAGTCGATCACGCCCGGTTCATAGCGCGCCTCGGATGCGTCCTCGACGCGCCGCACGGTGGCCTTCACGCCGGTGATCTCGATGGCGCGTTCGAGGCGGCGCGCATCGCCGATCACGAGCGGACGGCACTGCTGATAAACGGTGTCGTGCGCGAGGCTCTTGACGACGATTTCCGGGCCCACGCCGCTCGCGTCGCCCATCGTGATGCCGATTACGGGAAGATAGTTGGTCATGGTGATTGATAGATGTTGAGGGTTCGCGTGGTTCTTAGCGGGCGCCAACGGGCGAGGCCGCTTCCGCGTGTTCGTTCGAGAGTCCGCGCAGATGACGATACGCGCCGTAGAGCGCGTGCTCGCTGCCGAACGCGCCTGCCTTCGTGACGATGGCCGCGCCGCCCGCCGTGTCCGATACGCCTGTGGTGGCCCGTCCGAGCGCGACGCCGGCTTCGATTTCGCGCACCAGTTCGAGGCTGCCGACGTTCGCCGCCGCGAGCATCGCGCGGGCGGTTTCACCGCCGGTCGCAATCAGCCCGCCGAGCGCGTCGAAGTGCGGCGCGACGAGCGCGGCAAGCGCGGTCGAAAGGCGCGCGCCTTCGGCGGGGTCGAAGGCATCGTCGCGTCCGATTCGCACGATCAGATCCTGCCCGCCGCGCAAGGTTTCGCCGATGCGCTCGCCCCACGCTTGCCAGTCCGCGTGACGCTCGCCGTCGCGCAGCACCGCCGGCGGCAAGATGAATTCGACGAGGCCCGCTTCGGTGCGCAGCATCGCGCATTGCCGCTCGGACACGGCCGACAGGCTGCCGACCAGCGCGAGCACCGGGCCGCGCGCCACGTCTGCGGACGGGTGCCGCGCCGCTGGCGCCAGGTCCGCAGCGGCTTCGAACAGATCGGGCAGCGCCGCGAGTTCGCGCGCGAGCCCGCCCGAGCCGACCCAAAAGAACGGCGTATCGAGCGATGCCGTGATGCGCGCGAGCGCGGCGAGGTCGTCGCTGGTTTCGGCATCGAGGATCAACGCGCCGATGCCTTCGGCCGCCGCCGTCGCGATGATCGCGGCGAGTGACTGCGGCTCGCGGCGCAGCGTATCGAGCGCGACGTGGGCGGTGGAGAGGCCCGCCGCTTCGAGCATCGGCCCGAGGCGCGCGTCGCGGCCGGCATGTTCGAGCTGCCACGTTTCCGTCTCTTCGAGCGGCACGCCATGCACGAACACGATGCCGTCGCGCACGGCGCGGCCTGTGGCCGGAAACGCGGGCGCGACGATCGCCGGCCCGGCGAGACGCGCGAGCGCCGCGACTTCCGCGGTCCAGTTGCCGCGCAGCGTCGAATCGATTTTCTTGTACAAACGCCGGCCGGGCGCGCGCAGCGCCTGCCACGCATCCGCGACGCGCGCGCCGGCGTCGGCGGGCGCGAGGCGGCGCGTGTCGGTGTCGGCGGCGATCACCGTGGCGTCCTCGGCGGGCGACGAGACGTCCAGCGTCACGACCGTCTTGCGCCCCGACGCCGCGAACGCGATGGCGCAGTCGGCGGCGCCCGAGAGGTCATCGGCGAGAATCAGCATGCTTGCTGCTTGGGCAGGCTGCGCGCTCATTGCGCGGCTCCCCGCTTGTCGCGCGCGCCGACCGCCACGCGCGCATCGCTGCGTGCGTTCACGCGCTTGGCAATCGCGGCCGTGACGATCGGCGTGACGATGGCCGTCACGACCACGCATGCCGCGACGAGCAGGGTCGCCGACTTCGCGGCCGATTCGTAGACCGGATTGGCCGCCGCGATCAGCGCCGGAACCGCCGCCGCATTGCCTGCGGTATTCGCCGCCGCCGCGCCCGCCACGCCCGTGCCGCCCGTCAGACGGTCCGCGAAGTAGAGCGGAATGCCCGTCACGACGACCACCGCGAGCCCGAGGCCGATGCCGAGCAGGCCAGCCTGCCAGACCTTGTGCAAGTCGAGGCTCGCGCCCAGCGCCAGCGCGAAGAACGGAATCATCACCGGCACCGCGCGGCCGAGAAAGTCGCGCATGTCGCGGTCCAGATTGCCGAGCAACATGCCGATGGCGAGCGGCAGAATGCTGCCGACGAGCGTCGGCCACGGAAACGCCGAGAGGCCCGCGACGCCGAGCGTGACCATCGTGAGGAACGGACCCGATTCGAGCGACATGATCGTGTATGCGCCGACGTCTTCCGAGCGTCCGTACTGGCCCATCAGCGCCATGTAGAGGCCGCCGTTCGTGTCGTTCATCGCGGCGACGACGGCGAGCGTCGAGAGCCCCGCGAACATGCCTGAACTGATCGGCTGCTCGCCGAGAAAATGTCCGAGCACGATGCCCGTGAGAATCGCCATGCCGACTTTCGTGGCGAAGAGCGCGCCGCCTTTCTTGAGCAGGTAGGGCGTCGCTTTCACGTCGATGCCCGCGCCCATGCAGACATAGAAGACCGCGAGAATCGGCAGCGCGCCGGTGAAGAGCGCGTTCGTGAACGAGCCGAAGAACTTCGGCATGCCCGGCAGGAACGTCGCGATGAGCGAACCGATCAGAAGCGGAACGATCATCATGCCGCCGGGTACGCGCTCCACCGCGCGTTTGATGGGAATCTGGGCCATGGGTGTCTCCAGGAGGTCTTGTCTGGTTCGATCAAGAAATGATTGCATCGATCATTTGCGAGTGTATCCTTTGATCGAATCGCGCGCAATTCGACGCTTCTAGGCGTTTACACTGGTCGAACCGCGCAAACGTTGTGATGATTAATGATCGGACCGATCAAAAGCGGCAGCGTGCGCTTGTGAGGTGTCGATTAGCATTGCCCGAGCCCGAAAGCGCCGCCCGATTCGCTAAACTTGCGGTCCGCCGCACGCGGCACGCGTCATCACGCTCAAACGAACAGGAACCGCATGAAAGTCGAGAAACGCCGCGAAGCCATGTTGAAGGCCGTGCTGTCCGGCATGAACGATGTGGCCGCGCTGTGCGAACACTTCGGCATGTCCGAGGCGACGGTGCGGCGCGACCTGCGCGCGCTCGCCGAGGAACGCCGCATCGTGCGCACGTACGGCGGCGCGGCGTCGGTCGGCGTGCACGAGCCGGAAGAATCGCTCGATACGCGTCGGGGGAGTTTCCGGGAACAGAAGGAAGCTATCGCGCGGGCGGCGGCGCGGCACGTGCAGGACGGCGACACGCTCTTTCTGGACGGCGGCACGACGACCGCCGCGCTCGCGCGCTGCCTCGCGGGGCGCAAGGACATTCAGGTCGTGACGAACAATCTGCTGGCGGTGAGCGCGCTCGCGTCCGCGGAAGTGCGCGTGACGCTGATCGGCGGCGACGTGCGGCCGTCAAGCATGAGCACGCTCGGACCTATTGCGCAGCTTGCCCTGTCGCGCGTGACGTATGACCTGGCTTTTCTGGGCGCGGACGGCGTGGTGGCGGGCCGCGGGCTATGCGAAGCCACGGCGGAGCAGGCGTTTCTGAAGGAGTGCATCGTCGCGCAGGCGGCGAGCGTGTTCGTGCTCGTCACGTCCGACAAGCTCGGGCGCGCGAGCCAGCAGCACTGGACGCCGCTCGAACGCGAGTGGACGCTCATCACCGATTCGCTCGCCGACCCGGCAGCCGCGAACCGCTTCACGGAGCGCGGCAACGTGACCGTCGAGCGCGCGGAGAGCGAAGCGCGCTAGCGGCTCGCTGTCGGTTTCATTTGGCGGCGAGCGCGAGCACCGCTTCCACTTCGTCGAGATCTACGGGCTTCACGAGATGCGCATCGAAGCCGGCGGCGCGCGTGCGGGCGATGTCTTCGTCCGATCCGAGCCCGGTCATGGCGGCGACGATCACATGCTTGCCGCCATCGCTGCTCGCCTGCTCGCGGATGCCGCGAATCACGTCGAAGCCCGTGAGCCCCGGCATCGACAGGTCCAGCAGCACGACCTGCGGCCGGCGCGCGCCGAACTGCTGCAACGCCTCTTCGCCGTCGTAGGCCGAGCGCGCGGTGTGACCGAGCATGTCGACGAGCAGCGTCATGCTGTCGGCGGAATCGCGATTGTCGTCCACCACGAGCACTTCCAGTTGCCGATCCGCCGCTGCCGCGGGCTCTGCCGGCGTGGCTCCGATGTCCGCTGGCGCCTGCGCGAGCGGCAGCCACAGCGTGAACGCGCTGCCCTTGCCGGTGCCGCCGCTCTTCGCCTCGACATGGCCGCCGTGCAGTTCCGCGATCGCGCGCACGAGTGTCAGGCCGATGCCGAGCCCGCCTTCGTCGAGATGCGCGCCCGGCGGATGCTCCTGCACGAACAGATCGAAGACCGTGGCGAGCGCATCGGCGGAAATGCCGCGTCCCTGATCGGTCACGCGCAGCATCGCCGCATTGCCGCGCGGGCCGACTTCGAGCGTGACCGTCGACCCGGGCGGGCTGAACTTGGATGCGTTGTTCAGCAGATTGTTGAGCGCCTGAACGAGCCGCGTGGAATCGCCGGTCACATGCATGCGCTGGCCGCTTTCCTCGACCGCGAGGCGCTGGCCGCGCGCATCGAACAACGGCTGGCTCGCTTCGACGCTCAGATGCACGACATCCGCGATATCCACGATTTCCGTCGAGAGACGAATCTTGCCCGAACTGACGCGGCCCGCTTCGAGCAGATCGTCGACGAGCTTCGTCAGATGCGCGAGCTGCCGGTCGACGATCAGGCGGCTGCGGTTGACGTCGGGATCGTCGGACGCCTTCAGCTTCAGAATGCTCACGGCGTTGCGTATCGGCGCGAGCGGATTGCGCAGCTCGTGACCGAGCAGCGCCAGGAATTCGTTCATGCGCCGGCTCGACGCTTCGAGTTCTTCGAGGCGGCGGCGCGCGGTCATGTCGCGCGTGATCGCGACGAAGTTCTGCTCTCGGCCATTGGTGGACGGCAGCGCGCTCAGAATGGCATGCGCCCAGAAGGCGGAGCCGTCCTTGCGCACGCGCCAGTCTTCGTGCTCCATGCGGCCGTGTTCGCTCGCGCGGCGCAGGGCCTCGTCGGGACGGTCGCGGCCCAGTTCGTCGGGCGGATAGAAGAGCGCGAAATGCCGCCCGACCGCTTCTTCCGCCGTGTAGCCGTAGAGGGCGCGCGCGCCGTCGTTCCACGATTGCACGATGCCGTGCCGGTCCAGCATGTAGATCGCGTAGTCGCTGACCGAATCGATCAAAAGACGCAGGCGCTGGTTCGCTTCGGTCGCGCGCAGCCGGTCCGTGATGTCGTGGATGAAGCAAGCGAATTGCCGCTGGCCGTCGAACCACACTTCGCTCACCGTCAGTTCGGCGGCGAACTCGGTGCCGTCGCGACGCACCGCCGGAAGCTGGATGCGGTTATTGATGACGCGGGCTTCGCCGGTGGCGAGATAGCGCGTGAGGCCGGTGCGATGCGCGTCGCGGAGCCGCTCGGGCACGATCAGCTGCGCCAGTTCGCGGTTCACCGCCTCCTGCGCGCGCCAGCCGAACAGCGACGCCGCGGCCTCGTTCCAGTCGACGATCATGCCCGCTTCGTCCATCGAGATGAAGGCGACGTTCGCGTTGTCGATCACGGTGCGGCGGCGGCGCAGCGCATCGGCGAGCTTTTTCTCGTACTCCGCGCGCAGCGACGATTCCATGCTTAAGTCCGCGCTCACGCTGGCGTTGGCCGCCACGAGCTGGCGATTCTCCTGCGCCGCTTCCTCTCGGGCGATGGTTTCCGCGATGCACGCGCAGAACGCGTTCAGGATGGCGATGTCGGACTGGTCGAACTGGTCCGGCTCGCCGGAGATGAGCTTGAGCACCGCCACGGAGCGGCCGTCGTAGATAACGGGCGCAACCACCATGGAAATGGCGCCGACCGCCTGACACGCCGCGCGATCCACGCGATGGTCGTTTGCGGTATTGCGGCTGATGAGCGCCTGCTGACGCGTGATGCACAGGCCCGACAGACTGCCGGCGCTCGGCAGACGGACGCCGACGTGCTGCGCGGCCGCGCCGCTCGCTGCGCAATAGACGAGCTGATCGTCTTCGATCCATTCGACGACAGCCGACGCGACGGACGCGACTTCGCGCAAGGTGTCCGTGACTTGTTGCAGATACGCCGGCAGCGGCAGGCGCGAATGCGCGAGACTGGCGAACGTTGCGAACCACCGCTGGAAATGCGCCTGACGTTGGCGATCGGGCTTGTGCCTCATGTCGGATGCGGAAGCCTCATACTGGAAACGCATAGCTCTTTATCCCATCGATGAAGCGCGGAACATGGCGCGCGGGAAGTCGGCGTATCGGTGGCAGAAGGGCCTCAATTGAAACACAAATGAATCGCAAACGTTTGCCTAAAAGCCCAGCTTTTCGTGTTACGAAAAAAGGGGCGCGGTAAGCGTTTCTTGCGACGTATGACCGCGTAATTCGTGCATGCGACGCGCGGCGCGTCGGTAATCTCGTCCGTTGGCGGACGGCGCGCTCATGCGGCCACGGCGCGTCCCGCTTCCGCGATCTCTTCCATCAATAACCGCACGCCGGGCGATAACGGCGCATCGCGTCGCGTGACCATCTCGTACGGCTCGCTCTTCGACGAAAACGCGAGCGGCAGCGTGCACACGACGCCATGCGCGGTGCAGAAGCGGGCGACATCGACCGATACCAGCGCCACCAGCGACGGATTCTTTTGCAATAGCGCGAGCGTCGCGAACGCAGATGTCGTTTCGAGCAGATGCGCCGGAAAGCGCAGTCCTGCGTCGTGGAACTCGCGTTCGAGCAAGAGACGCATCGGCATGTTCGCGCGATACACGACCCAGCGGTGCTTCGCCAGATCCTTCAGCGCGACGCGCCGCCGCTTCGCGAGCGGATGCGCGGTGTTGGCAATGACGGCAAGCGTCTCCTGCTGCACGACCACGCTGTCGTAGAGATACGGCGTCTGGCTCACGCTCGTGCGACACACGGCAACGTCGAGCCGTCCGGCGTCGATGAGACCGAGCAGCGTCGCGCTCGTGTCCTCGACGATCTCGACCGACATTTCCGGCTGACGCGCGCCGAGCGCCGTGATGGCGTCGGTGACGAGCGGCACGGCGCCCATGATGACGCCCACCGATACGCGCCCGCCGAAGCCGCGCATGATGCCGACGATTTCTTCGCGCAGATGCGCGAGGTCGGTCTGAATGAGCCGTGCGTAGCGGATCACGCAATGGCCGACGGCATTGGGCTCGAGGCCCCGATGCGTGCGCACGAAAAGCGGCGTGCCGAACGTGGTTTCGATTTCATGCAGCGACTTGCTCACGCCCGGCTGCGTGAGAGCGAGCTGACTCGCCGCGCCTTGCAATGAGCCACGTTCTTCGAGTGCAATGAGAAGACGCAGTTGCCTCAAGTGCAGCCGCGAAAGAATCGAATTGAGCGATGGCGTCATGTTGCGGTTTGACTTGACGGAAAGTTATACCCCTATCACATGCCGTCAGTATCGCGGACGCGCAGCGCTACGTATACTCAGCCGATGCGCCTATAACTTTTCCTCATCTCGCCATGCCGCTCATCAACTACATCACGCAGATCCAGTTCGACTTCGGCGCTGTGCGCCTCCTTGCCGGAGAGTGCGAACGCATCGGCATTCGACGTCCGCTCATCGTGACGGATGCGGGTATTCGCGCTGCGGGCCTGCTCGACAAGATCGTGGATGCGCTCGGTCCCACGTTCGACGCGCCGGTGTTCGACGCGACGCCGCCGAATCCCAACGAAGCCGCCGTGCGCGCGGCGGTCGAGCTATATCGCTCGAACGGGTGCGATGGCGTGATCGCGGCGGGCGGCGGCTCGTCGATCGATCTGGCGAAGGGCGTCGCGGTCTGCGCGACGCACGAAGGACCGCTGCAGAGCTTCGCCGTGATCGAGGGCGGGCTCGCGCGCATCACGGCGGCGACCGCGCCGGTCATCGCCATTCCGACGACGGCGGGAACGGGCAGCGAAGTGGGCCGCGGCGCGATCCTGATTCTGGATGACGGCCGCAAGGTCGGCGTGATCTCGCCACATGTGGTGCCGAAAGTCGCGATCTGCGATCCCGAGCTGACGCTCGGCCTGCCGCCGATGCTCACCGCCGCGACCGGCATGGACGCCATCGCGCATTGCCTCGAAACGTTCATGGCGCCGGCGTTTAACGCGCCCGCCGACGGCATCGCGCTCGACGGCCTGTGGCGCGCATGGCGATACATCGAGCGGGCGACGCGCGAGGGCTCCGACCGAGCGGCGCGCTGGAACATGATGAGCGCGTCGATGCAGGGCGCGCTCGCGTTCCAGAAGGGCCTCGGCTGCGTGCATAGCCTGAGCCATTCGCTCGGCGGCATCAATCCGAAGCTGCACCACGGCACGCTGAACGCCATCTTTTTGCCGGCGGTGATCGCGTTCAATCGCAGCGCGCCGTCGATGCAGGAGGAAGGCAAGCTCGACCGCATCGCGCAGGCGATGGGTCTCTCGTCCGGCGACGAAGTCGGCGACGCGATCCGCGCGATGACCGCGACGCTCGGGCTGCCGCGCGGCCTCTCAGAACTGGGTGTGACGCGCGACCTGTTTCCCCGCATCATCGCCGGGGCGATGAAGGATCACAGCCACAAGACGAACCCGCGCGAGGCGACGAGCGACGACTACGCGGCGATGCTGGAAGCGTCGATGTAACCCGCATCCGACCGGGCGCATGGCGGATTTGCGGCGTTGCAACAGACCACTAGGGAAAACCCCTAGGCCCTGTTACAATACCGTGCAAATTCAGGAAGAAACGCCATGCGCCACCGTTACATCATTCTCGAAAAGATCGCTTTTACGTTGCTCACGCTGTCCGCAGTCGTCGATGCCAGCTACATCACCTGGGAAGAGCACCCGAACTTCCGCGAAAACGTCACGGAATTCGTCCAGAAGAGTTCGGAGCTGAATTACGCGACCGCCACGGTCGACGGCTCGACCCTGATGCCGATGGCTTTCAACTGAGCGATATTGCAATCTCCCGCCGCTTCTGAAGCGGCGGGCTCAAGCTCTCCCTTCCCGCATACTCGCTATTCGGCCCGCCGTCGCCCGGCGCGCGCCGCTTGTCCTATGCTGGCGGCTCTGTTTAACGCAGCCGCCGCGCATGTCCACCGTTCTTCGTTCCGACGCCCATCCCGGCGGAACCCTTCTCAGCTTCGCCCGCAGCATCGGGCAGATCGTCCTCCAGCGCAACGCCGCGACCGGCGCATTCGTATTGGCAGGCGTGCTCTGCGCGAGCCCGCGCCTTGCCTGCGGCTTGCTGATCGGCTCGCTCGCGGGAAAGGTCGTGACGCTCATCACCGAATCTGCCGATTCCCCCGCCCTGCGCGACGACCTCTACGGTTTCAACGGCGCGCTCGCGGCGCTGGCGGCCTTCACCTTCATTCGGGACGCGTCGCAGGCGGCGGCCGTCGCGATCCTCGCCGCCGTCTTTGCGACGATGCTCGCGGGCACGCTCGCTCGCGGCCTGTCGCGCTGGAACTTGCCGATCTTGTCGAGCCCGGCGATCATCGTCACCTGGTGCTGGATGCCGCTTCTGGCCGACCGGGGCGAAGTCGGGGCGCTGGGGCCCGTCGCCAAGAGTGTCGACGCACTGATCGAGGCCGCTTTTGCGGGACTCGCGCCCATCGTGTTCGCATCCGGCGCGCTCGCGGGCGGATTGATCGCCGCGGGACTGCTCGCCGCGCGGCCCGCGCGCGCGGGCTGGGCACTTGCGGGCAGCGCGCTGGGCGCGGTGCTGCATGGCTTGGGCGGCGCGAACGACGCCGTGCTGCTGTCGGGCGCGTGCGGCTTCAACGCGGCGCTGGTGGCGCTGGCTGCCGCGCCGCTCGGCGCGCGGTGTGTGTTCATCGGCATCGCGGTCGCTGTGGTGATCGAGCGCATCGCGGATAGCGCCGGCATCGCTGCGCTGACCGCGCCGTTCGTGCTCGCGTCGTGGGCGGTGATTGCGCTCGCGCGGGCGTCGCGGAAAGACTGTGTCCTATAAGGCCGGCTCGGGCGTCGAGCCTTGAGTACGGTGGAACGCCGGCTCGGCGCGTCGCGTGGTATCGAACTACAGCACGGCGTCGGGCCAGTGTTAACGATGAGGTCAGGGCGATTCGCTAACACGCCAACCCCGGCCCACAGGAGACCCTTATGTCATTCACCCACACCCCCGAGCGCCGCATCGACGAAAACGCGCCGCGTTCCGCCGCCGAAGCCGCCACGCGCGTCGAGTTGGCCGCCGCGTATCGGCTCGTCGCGCTGAACGGCTGGGATGATGTCGTCTATACGCACATTTCCGCGAGCGTGCCGGGCGAGCCGGGGTGCTTCCTGATTAACCCGTTCGGGCTCGCGTTCGACGAAGTCACCGCGTCCAACCTCGTGAAGATCGACATCGAAGGCAACGTGATCGGCGAATGTGCGCACAGCGTCAACGCCACCGGCTTCGCGCTGCACGCCGCCGTGCATGCCGCGCGCGCCGAAGCCGCGTGCGTGATGCATCTGCATGTGCGCGAAGCCATCGCCGTATCGGCGCAACCGCATGGCCTGCTGCCGGCGTCGCAACACGCGATGCGCTTTCACGGCCATCTCGCGTATCACGATTACGAGGGCCTCGCGTTCTCGCCGTCCGAAGGCGAGCGGCTCGTCGCGAGCCTAGGCGCGCATCGGGCGATGCTGTTGCGCAATCACGGCCCGCTCACGCTCGGGCGCACCGTCGCGGAAGCCTATGTGCTCATGGATACGCTCGTGAGAGCGTGCGACATTCAATTGCGCGCGCTGGCCGGTGTCGGCAAGATGATCGTGCCGACGCCGGACGTGGTGGCGCGCACGGCGGCGCAGTTGCATGACGACGACGCCATAGAAGGCGCGCTCGAATGGCCCGCGCTCATGCGCAAGCTCGACCGCATCGATCCGTCTTACCGCCAATGAATATTCAACAGGAGAGCGAAGCAATGCCGACTTTCAACATCCAGCTTTTCGAAGGCCGCACGGTGGAAGAGAAGCGCAAGTTCGTCGAGGCGATCACGCGAACCACGTGCGAAACGCTCGGCTGCGAGCCGGGCTCGGTGGACATCATCCTGACCGACGTGAAGCGCGAAAACTGGGCGACGGCCGGCAAGCTCTGGTCGGACCAGTAGCCCGGCCAGAGCAAACGCAGCAGCATGGCGCTGCTGCGTTGATCCAAACGCTTACGACGTCTCTTTCGCGGCCAGCCGGAACTTGTGCAGGAGCGGCTCCGTGTAGCCGTTCGGCTGCGTGCGGCCTTCGAACACGAGCGCGCACGCGGCCTTGAACGCGTACGAGCTATCGAACGCGGGCGCCATCGGACGATAGTACGGATCGGCGTCGTTCTGCTTGTCGACCACGGCGGCCATGCGTTCCAGCGTCTGACGCACCTGCTCCTCGGTGACGATGCCGTGCCGCAGCCAGTTCGCGATGTGCTGGCTCGAGATGCGCAGCGTCGCGCGATCTTCCATCAGGCCGACATCATGAATGTCCGGCACCTTCGAGCAGCCGACGCCCTGATCGATCCAGCGCACCACGTAGCCGAGAATGCCCTGCGCGTTGTTCTCGATCTCGTTGCGGATATCGTCTTCCGACCACGACGGATTCTCGACGACCGGAATCGTCAGGAGTCCGTCGAGAAGCCCGTTCTTCACGCTTTCGTAGTCGATGCTTTCCATTTCCTGCTGGACCTGCTGCACATCGACCTGATGGTAATGCAGCGCGTGCAGCGTCGCGGCGGTCGGCGACGGCACCCACGCGGTGTTCGCGCCCGCTTTCGGATGCGCGATCTTCTGTTCGAGCATCGCGTGCATCAGGTCCGGCATCGCCCACATGCCCTTGCCGATCTGCGCGCGCCCGCGCAAGCCTGCGTTCAGGCCGACGAGCACGTTGTTGCGCTCATAGGCGCTGATCCATGCCGACGACTTCATGTCGCCCTTGCGCATCATCGGGCCGGCTTCCATCGACGAATGCATCTCGTCGCCGGTGCGGTCCAGAAAGCCCGTGTTGATGAACGCGACGCGCGCGCTCGCCGCCGCGATACACGCCTTGAGGTTGACGCTGGTGCGCCGCTCCTCGTCCATGATGCCCATCTTGATGGTGTGACGCGGCAGGCCGAGCAGGTCTTCCACGCGCGTGAAGAGCTCGTCCGAGAACGCGACTTCGGCAGGTCCGTGCATCTTCGGCTTCACGATGTAGATGGAGCCGGTGCGCGAGTTGATCTTGTTCTTGAGATCGTGCATGGCGCCGAGCGTCGTCATCACCGCATCGAGAATGCCTTCGGGCACTTCGTTGCCGTCGCGATCGAGCACGGCGGGGTTCGTCATCAGATGCCCGACGTTGCGAATGAAGAGCAGCGAGCGGCCATGCAGCTTGAGCGTGGAGCCGTTCGGCGCGGTGTATTCGCGGTCTGGGTTCAGGCTGCGCGTGAAGGTCTTGCCGTTCTTCGTGACCTGCTCGGACAGTTGGCCCTGCATCAAGCCGAGCCAGTTGCGGTAAAGCTGCGTCTTGTCGGCGGCATCCACGGCCGCAACCGAATCTTCGCAGTCGATGATCGTGCTCACGGCCGCTTCGATCAGCAGGTCCTTGACGTGCGCCGCATCCGTCTTGCCGATGGAGTCGTTCGCGTCGATCTGAATCTCGATGTGCAGGTCGTTGTGCTTGAGCAGCACGGCTTGCGGCGCGCTGGCATCGCCCTGAAAGCCCGCGAACTGTTCCGGATTCGCGAGGCTGCTCTTGCCATCGCGCAAGGTCACGACCAGCTGGCCGCGCTCGACGCTGTACTTCGTGGCGTCGGCATGCGAGCCGTGCGCGAGCGGCGCGTTGTCGTCGAGGAACGCGCGCGCGTAGGCGATTACCTTCGCGCCGCGCTTCGGGTTGAACTCGGCGGTGCGCTCTGCGCCGTCGCTTTCGTCGATGGCGTCGGTGCCGTAGAGCGCGTCGTACAGGCTGCCCCAGCGCGCGTTCGCGGCGTTGAGCGCATAGCGCAGATTCGACAGCGGCACGACGAGCTGCGGGCCGGCCTGCTCGGCGATCTCGCGGTCCACGTTCGCCGTGGTCGCGCGCACGTGCGCGGGCGCGGGAACGATATAGCCGATCTCCTCCAGGAACTTGCGATACGCGCGCAGATCGCGCACCGGGCCGGGATGGCTGCGGTGCCAGTTATCGAGTTCGCTCTGCATGCGGTCGCGTTCGGCGAGCAACGCGCGGTTCTTCGGAGCCAGGTCGTGCACGAGTGCATCGAACCCTTGCCAGAAGGCTGCGGCATCGACGCCCGTGCCGGGAATCGCTTCTTCTTCGACGAACTTGGCGAGGCTCGATGCGACCTTCAGGCCGTGCTGTTGAATCATGTCGTTCATGGGCACTCCGGCTGATTGCTGCTTAAAAGAATAGGGGCGGGGTGGCTTATGGTAGCGCGGATCGAGGGCGGGATCGAATCTTGACCGCGCGCAAGCGATGTGCCTGCGCGGGCAGCGGTAGATTGCCGAAGAGAGAGGTGGGATCAGCCCGGCCCGTCGCCGGCAATGCGCGACCGGGCCGGGCGATGACTACGCGCCGAGCAGATCCTCGATCATGACCGGCAGTTTTCGGACCCGCACGCCGGTCGCGTGATAGACCGCTCCGGTGATGGCTGCCGCGATGCCCGCCAGCCCGATCTCCGCTATACCGCGCGCGCCGAGTTCGTTGAACACCGTATCGGGATGGTCGAGGAAGGTCACATCGAGGCGGGGCGTGTCCGCATGCGTCGCGACGACGTAATCGGCCAGATTGTTGTTGACCGGCGCGCCGCTGCGCTCGTCATAGACCGTGTGCTCGAAAAGCGCCATGCCGACGCCCATCACCACCGCGCCTTCCACCTGATTGCGCGCGGCACGCGGATTCAGAATCTTGCCGCCGTCGATCACGGTGACCACGCGGCTCACGCGCAGCCGCGCCGTCTCCGGCTCCCACGTCACTTCCGCGAAATGCGCGCCGAACGAGTGGATGGACCACTTCTTCTTGAGCGGATCGTCGAAGCCGCCTTTCGCGCTCGCGCTGCCCGACGCCGCGTGCATGCGCGCGGCCTCCAGAATGCGCGGGAACGGCACGCCGTTCTCCGGCGCTTCGTTCTTGCGATGCACGCGCGCGTGGCTGAAAGCGAGTTCGTCCGCTTTCGCGCCCGCGAACGGCGAGCCCTCGGCCGCCGTTGCGCGCGAGAGCACCATCTGGATGGCGGTGCGCGTGGCGTCCATCACGGCCGGAATCACCGATGCCGTCGCCGCCGATCCACCGGAGATCGGGCCGACGGGCAACGCGGTATCGCCGAGGCCGACTTCGATCTTGTCAAGCGCGATGCCCGTCTGCTCCGCGACGAGCTGCGCGAGAATCGTGTACGTGCCCGTGCCGATGTCCTGCGTGCCGCACACGACGCGCGCCGTGCCGTCCGCGCGGAGATCGACGCTCGCTTCCGCCGAGAAGCGCAGCCCCGGCCAGCTGCACGCGCCGACGCCCCAGCCGAGCGTGAGGCCATCGCGCTTCATCGAACCGACTTCCGGCGTGCGCTGCGACCAGCCGAAACGTTCCGCGCCCGTCTTCAGACATTCGACGAGATGCCGCGACGAGAACGGCAAGCCGCTGCTTTCATCGACAGAAGGTTCGTTGCGCAGGCGCAATTCGACCGGGTCCATCTTCAGCGCGATGGCGAGCTCGTCCATCGCCGATTCCAGCGCGTAGAGGCCGGGCACCGCGCCCGGGCCGCGCATCGACGTGGGCGAGCCGACGTGTCGCTTGACCGTGCCGCCCGTCACGCGCAGATTCGCGGTGCTGTACATGTGCGGCGTGGCTTCGCCGCAGTCTTCGGTGTAGTCGTCGGCGAGCGCGCTGTGATTCAGGAAGTCGTGCTGCAAGGACACGAGCTTGCCATCCTGCGTCGCCGCGAGCCGCACGCGCTGCTGCGTCACCGGACGATGCCCCACGTTCTGGAACATCATCTTGCGGCTCACGACGAGCTTCACGGGCCGGCCGGTCAGACGCGTCGCGGCGGCGGCGAGCAGCGAATGCGGCCACATCCACAACTTGCCGCCGAAGCCCGAGCCGAGATAGCGCGCGATCACGCGCACCTTCTCTTTCGGCACGCCGAGCATCTGCACGAGCGTTCCGCGATGGTTGGACACCGCCTGACTCGTCTCGTAGAACGTGTAGTTCTCGCCGTCCCACTGCGCGATGGTCGAATGCAGCTCGATCGGATTGTGCGTCTCGACGGGCGTGACATACGTCTCATCAATCTTCACCGGCGCGCTGGCGAACGCGCCATCCGGATCGCCGCGTTCGCTCGCGACCTTGGGCGCCTTGTCGGATGTCAGCGTCGCGCTGACATCGTGCGGCGCGACCTCGTAGCCGACCTTGATCGCAGCGGCCGCCGCGCTCGCCGCCTCGAACGTGACCGCGATCACGCATGCGACGTATTGCCCGTAATAACGGATGACGTCGTCTTCGAACGGCGGGCGCTGTTCATCGACATAACCGTTCTCGAACGAGTTGCCGGGTATGCGATACAGACGCCCGATATTGCCGCGATGCAGAACGAGCTTCACGCCCGGCATCGCTTCGGCGGCGGCGAATTCAAGCGACGTGATCCTGCCGCTCGCGATGGTGCTGCAGACCGGCACGGCGTACAGCATGCCGGGCAGATCGACATCGGATGTATAAGTCGCGCGGCCGCAGACCTTGAGCGGTCCGTCGATGCGCGACTGCGGCCGTCCGATGACGCCGTTCGGTGACGGCTGAATGTCTGGCGCAGTGGACATGGGTCGGTTCCTCGATCGGATTCAGCGGGTTCAGGACGCTTGTGTGGCGAGCTTCAGCGCATGCACGATGCAGCGCCGCGCCAGCTCTACCTTGAAGGCGTTGCCGCTTTGCGGCTTCGCGTCGGCGAGCGCGGCGTCGGCGGCGCGGCGGAAGGCCGCTTCGTCGGGCGCGGCGTTCAGCAGTTCGTTCTCGGCTTCGCGCGCGCGCCACGGCTTCGTCGCGACGCCGCCCAGGCCCACGCGAACATGCGCGACGCGTCCGTCGCTCACGCCGATGACAATGGCCGCCGACGCCAGCGCGAATTCGTACGAAGCGCGGTCGCGCAGCTTGAGATACAGCGAACGCGTGCCCGCGACCGGCGGCGGCAGCGTCACGTGCGTGATGAGATCACCGGGTTCGAGCACGGTCTCGCGATCGGGCGTCGAACCGGGCAGCAGATGAAAGTCGTCGAATGCGATCGCGCGTTGGCCTCGCGCGCCTTCGACGTGAACCGTCGCTTCGAGCGCGGCGAGCGCCACGTTCATGTCCGACGGATTGCTCGCGATGCACGCTTCGCTCGTGCCGAGAATCGCCTGCGTGCGGTTGAAGCCGCCGATCGCGGAGCAGCCCGTGCCCGGCTCGCGCTTGTTGCACGGCGACGCGGTATCGCGGAAATAGACGCAGCGCGTGCGCTGCAACAGATTGCCGCCGGTCGTCGCCATGTTGCGTAGCTGAACGGATGCGCCCGACAGCACCGCCTGCGAAAGCGCCGCGTAACGCTCGCGTATCAGCGGATGATGCGCGAGATCCGAATTGCGCGAGGTCGCGCCGATGCGCACGCCGCCGTCGTCCGTCGCTTCGATCTTGTCGAGCGGCAAACGACTGATATCGACGATGCGCGCGGGCTGCTCGACGTTGAGCTTCATCAGGTCGATGAGCGTCGTGCCGCCCGCGAGAAAGCGCACTTCCGCGCCTTGTTGCGCGGTATGCGCGGCCGCGCCCGCGTGGATGGCGCCGGGCAGGTCGCGCGCGCGGGAAAGCTGGAACAGTTCCATGTCGCGCTCCTCAGCCCTTGTTGCCGCGCACGGACTGAATCGCCGCGACGATGTTCTGATAGGCGCCGCAACGGCACAGATTGCCGCTCATGGCTTCGCGCACGTCTTCGTCGTTCGGGCCGATGGGTTCGTCGAGCAGCGCGACCGCCGACATCAACTGGCCGGCGGTGCAATAGCCGCACTGATAGCCGTCGCATTCGACAAAGGCCGCCTGTAGCGGATGCAGCGCTTCCACTTCGCCGATGCCTTCGATGGTGGTGATCGCATTGCCGTCGTGCGCGGCAGCGAGGCACAGGCACGAGTTCACGCGGCGGCCGTTGACATGCACCGTGCATGCGCCGCATTGCCCGTGATCGCAGCCTTTTTTCGTGCCGGTGAGGTGCAGATGCTCGCGCAATGCGTCGAGCAGCGTCGTGCGCGGATCGAGCGACAACGTGATGCTGCGGCCGTTCACGGTCAGCGTGACGCTGGCGTTCGCATCGCTCGACTTGGTCGATGGCGGCGTGAGCACTTCGGCCGGCGCGGCGTGCGTGGCGGACTCTGTTTCGGGAACGCGAGGCGGCGTGCGCGGCATGATGCGCGTGGTGTTCGATTGAGGGACGGGGTGTTGCATCGAGCGTTCTCCTTTTCGACCGGCGCGGCGGCGCGTCCGGTCCCATGCAAATGGTTGCGGGCAGTGGCGCGACTTGCGGCACTAAAGCGGCAGGAAGCGTCCAGACTGAAAAAGACGAAGAAGCGGCGACACATGCGGGGCGCGGCGAGCGCCCGCCAGTGCGGAGATGCGGCGCGAAACGGGTCTGCGCATGAAGGCGTCAGGACGGTTCCGGCTTTCGATGTGATACGAGATGACACTCAGCCAGTATAGGCAGACGCGGCGGATCTTTCACGAATCGCGCGGCGGTGCGTGAAACACGGCTTACAGCGGAATGCGTGGTAGCGTTCGCAGTGTCGCTTCACTGCCTTCACTGCCTATTTCCGCCCGATGAACGAAAGCCTTTCCGTCGCCGATGCCATTGCCACGCGCCGTTCGATCCGCGCGTTCTTGCCCGATCCTGTCGATCGCACGACGCTCGAGGCGATCTTCACGCACGCCTGCCGCGCGCCTTCGGGCAGCAACATCCAGCCGTGGAAGGTCTACGTGCTGACGGGTGACGTGAAAGCGGCGCTGTCGCAGGCGATACTCGACGTGTTCAACGATCCGGATGCCGACCGCGAGCACGAAGAGGAGTTTCCGTATTACCCGCGCACGTGGTCCTCGCCTTATCTCGAACGCCGCCGCGCGCTCGGCATCGGTCTTTATACGCTGCTCGGCCTGACACGCGAAAACAAGCAAGGCATGCATGCGCAGATGGCGCGCAACTTCGAGTTTTTCGGCGCGCCCGTGGGCGTCATCTTCACGACGGATCGCACGATGGAGCGCGGTTCATGGCTCGACTACGGCATGTTCCTGCAGAACGTGATGTTGATGGCGCGCGCCTTCGACCTCGATACGTGTCCGCAGGCGGCCTTCAACCGCTATCACCGCATCATCGCAGCGCACCTGAAACTGCCGGAGAACGAGACGGTGGTCTGCGGCATGAGCCTCGGTTATGCGGACTGGTCGCAGCCGGAGAATCAGTTGAAGAGCGCGCGCGAGCCGCTGCACAATGTGCTGCGGTTTGTCGATTAGTCAGTGGGGCATGATGCCGCGAGCGAGAAGCGAAAGCACGAGTTCGCCTGCCGTCACGAAGACGACGAGCACGACGATCACGGCGAGTAGACGCATGAGCAATTGCATTGCATGAGCCAAAAAAAACGGCCGCTTGCGCGGCCGGAAGGAGGGGTGGGTCGGTCCAATGCAGACTACGACCCGTTTCTTAATCGAGGCTTAAGCAATGCAATGCAGCGCGGCAATGCACGCTAGCGCAGTGCATCGCTATACCGGTCGCGCAGCGGAAGAATCGTCACCAGCGCGACCGCACTGCCGAAGATCACGTAATAGCAGATCGCGAGCGGATCGCCCGTCGTCATCGTGAGCCATTGGACGATAGCCGGCGCGAAGCCGCCGAAGATCATCACCGCGACGTTGTAGCTCACCGAGATGCCCGTCGAGCGGACGCTGGACGGCAGCAGTTCGGAAATGAACGCGGGATAGCAGCCCTGATACGCGCTGAGATAGAGCATGAGCAACGCCTGGCAGCAAATGAGCGTCGGCAGGCTCGGATGCGCGGTCAGGAACGAGAAGATCGGGTACGCGGTCACGAGCGACAGCGCGAGCGCGGTAGCCATCACCTTCTTGCGCCCGAGACGGTCCGACAGTCTGCCGAAGACCGGGCAGCAGACCAGATAGACCAGCGCGCCGATGGTCGAGCTGATGAGGCCGTCGGTGAGCGCCAGGTGCAGCACGCGCGTCGCGTGCGTCGGCAGGTATAACAAAAAGATATACGTGCCGATGGTGCCGAACACCGTCAGTCCCAAACCGGCCAGCACGGGCAGCCAATGCTTCGTCGCGGTATCGCGGATCGGGCTCGCGCTAAGTTCGTTCTTCTGCGCCTTCTCGACGAAGACCGGCGATTCGTCCAGTTTCGAGCGCAGATAGAGACCTACCGGCACGATCAATAGGCCGATCACGAACGGCACGCGCCAGCCCCAGCTGTTCAGATGCTCGGGACTCAGCGTGCGCGTGAGCACTGCGCCGAAGAACGAACCCGCGAGGCTCGCGGCGGCCTGCGCGACCATCTGGAAACTGCCGAAGTAACCGCGCTTGTTCGCGGGCGCGTATTCGACGAGAAACGCCGTCGCGCAACCCACTTCGCCGCCCGCGGAGAAGCCCTGGATCAATCGGCCGAGCAGCATCAGAAGCGGCGCGGCCACGCCGATGGCTGCATACGTCGGCGCGAACGCGATGATCGCGATACCGACCGCCATCAGCGAAATGGTGAGCGTGAGCGCCGACTTGCGCCCGACGCGATCGGCCACCGCGCCGAGCACGACGCCGCCGAGCGGCCGCGTGAGAAAGCCCACGCCGAAGGTCGCCCAGGTGGCGAGCAGCGAGATGGTCGGGCTGGTCGCGGGGAAATACAGCTTCGAGATGATGACGGCGAAGAAGCCGTACACCATGAAGTCGAACCATTCGAGCGCGTTGCCGATGGTCGATACGACGATGGCGCGTCGCCCTGAAAGATTCACCGCGGCGTTCTCGCCGGCGGCATGCGAAGCAGGTAGTACGGTGCTCATCGAGTGGACTCCGTGGCTTGGGGTCGAGTGTGGGGTTAGAAGCGCGGTGGCTCCCGGCTTCGGTGCGACGACATCCGCTTCAACCTGCTGAAACGACCACACAAGAGTACGCCTCGCTGAAATAAGAAAATATAGAATTTCTGAACTGACACTCAAGGAAACCTGATTACACCGTCAGGTGCTTCCCTGATACCGAGCGAGATCGCCATGAGCAACACCCGCTTTTTGCGCACGTTCATCGCCGTGGCCCGCTACGGCTCGTTCGCCGCCGCCGCCGAGAAAGTCGCGCTGACGCAGGCGGCCGTCAGCATGCAGATGCAGTCGCTCGAAGACGACCTGAAGCGGCCGCTGTTCGATCGCGTCGGCCGCACGAACCGGCTGACGAGCATCGGCAAGCAGGTGTTGCCGCAGGCGGAGCGGATCGTCGCGCTGTACGACAGCATGCGTCTCACTGGCCTCGACGATGAAATTGCCGGCTCGGTATCAATAGGCGCGGTGGATTCGGCGATGGGCGCGCTCGCATCGGTCGTCACGGAGTTGAAAGGGCAGTACCCGCGGCTCGACGTGCGGCTTTTCACCGGCAAGGCGCTCGCGCTCGCGCCGCAAGTCGAAGCCGGCGAGATCGACGCGGCGGTGATCGTCGAAATGGCGGGCAAGACGCCCGCGAGCCTCAGCTGGACGCCGCTCTATTCAGAGCCGCTGGTCGCTATCGGCTCGTCGGCGAGCGAGGGCGCCAGCGCAGCGGCGTTGCTCGCGAGCGCGCCGTTTCTGCGCTTCGACCGCGCGCAACGCACCGGCGCGCTGATCGATCGCGCGCTGCGGCACAACCGGCTCGCGGTGAACGAGTTCCTCGAACTGAATTCGCTGGAAGTGATCGTCGAACTCGTGCGACAAGGCGCGGGCGTGTCGGTCGTGCCGCTGCTCGAATACGGTTCGTGGGCAAGCGACCCCGCGCTCGCCGTGCTGCCGCTCGCGAAGAATACGCCGCGCCGCGTCGTCGGCATGCTGGAACGCAAGATTCACGACCGGCACGCTGTCATGCGCGTGGTGCAGGACAGCATTCGCGCGCGTTCGCACGTGGCAGAGACCGCGCGCGACCCATGACTTTTGCTTAAGTCACGGACAAGAAATATCAGCTTTCCCTGTGAATTACGGCCGCTGACAATGCCGTATTCTTCATTCGACGCAAGAGGACAGCATGCCGATCATTCCCGAGATCGCCGAGGCGCAGGACGAACTCAAGGCCATCCGCCGCGACATCCACGCGCATCCCGAGCTTTGCTACGAAGAAGCGCGCACCGCCGATCTCGTCGCGAGCAAGCTCGAAAGCTGGGACATCGAAGTGACGCGCGGGCTCGGCAAGACAGGCGTGGTCGGCGTGTTGAGAAAGGGCACGAGCCAGCGCGCGATAGGCCTGCGGGCGGATATGGACGCGTTGCCGATTCCCGAACTCAACACGTTCGCGCACGCGTCGAAGCACGAGAACAAGATGCACGCCTGCGGGCACGACGGCCACACCGCGATGCTGCTCGGCGCGGCGCGCTATCTGGCGAAGCATCGCGACTTCGACGGCACCGTGGTCTTCATCTTCCAGCCTGCGGAAGAAGGCGGCGGCGGCGCGAAGGCAATGATCGACGATGGCCTCTTCAGGCAATTTCCCGTCGATGCCGTGTTCGCGCTGCACAACTGGCCCGGCATGGCCGCGGGCAACTTCGGCGCGCGCGTGGGCGCGACGCAGGCATCGAGCAACGAGTTCGAGATCCGCATCGAAGGCGTGGGCGCGCATGCCGCGATTCCGCACGATGGCATCGATCCCGTCTTCACCGCGTTGCAGATCGGGACGGGCTTGCAGAGCATCGTCACGCGCAACAAGCGGCCCATCGACGCCGCCGTGCTCTCCATCACGAAGATGGAAGCGGGTCATGCGGTGAATGCCATTCCGACGACCGCGACCCTCGCGGGCACGGTGCGCACGTTCTCCGTCGACGTGCTCGACCTGATCGAGACGCGCATGAAGGAGATCGTGACGGCAACAGCGGCGGCCTACCGATGCAAGGCCGAAGTGAACTTCGTGCGCAACTATCCGCCGACCGTGAACACGGAAGCGGAAACGCAGTTCGCGCTCGGCGTGATGCGGGAAGTCGCGGGCGCGGATCACGTGGACACGAACGTCGATCCGACGATGGGCGCGGAAGACTTTTCGTACATGCTGCTGGAGCGTCCCGGATGCTATGGATACATCGGCAACGGACTGGGCGCGCATCGCGAGCATGGGCACGGCATCGGCCCGTGCATGCTGCACAACAGCAGCTACGACTTCAACGACGAAGTCCTGACGCTCGGATCGACGTACTGGGTCAAGCTCGTCGAGAAGTACCTCGCGCGCGGCTGACGCACACTAACGCAGTTCCAGCCACATGGGCTGATGGTCCGATGACCGGCTATGTTGGTCCGCCTCGCAGCCCACGATGCGCGGCGCAAGATCTTCGGTCACGAAGATGAAGTCGCACGCGAACGGACCGTCCGCCCATTGCTCGTGATCGTAGAGACCGACGGTCGCGGCGCGCGGCTCGTTCGGATGCGCGCGAGACCATGCATCGACGAAAGAGGGCGCGTCGGTCATCGGCTCCAGCATCGCGCGATACGCCGCGCCTTCGTAAGCGCTGTTGAAATCGCCGCAGACGATCGCCGACATGGGCCGCGCGGTGTCGGCGAACGGGCTCGCGAGCGTCTCGGCCTTCGCCGGGCGGCGCGCATGCTCGCACGCCTCGCGATGGAACTCACGCAGCCGCGCGACCTGCGCGAGACGCTGCGTCTCCGAGTAGAACTCCAGATGCGTGCTGATGACGCGCAGCGGCCCGACATCCGTTTCGATGACCGCTTCGAGCGCCACGCGCAGCATCGACGGCTTCGCGGGATCGGCGGGCCACGGCAGCGAATGACGCAGCACTTGCCGCACCGGCAGGCGGCTGACGATGGCGTTGCCGAACTGCCTGCGCGCCGTGCCTGAGCCTACGGGCGGCAAATCCGAGCCGATTCCTTCGATGACCGTCGCGCCCGGTACGAGGCTCGCCAGTTCCGCGAACTGATCCGCGCCCGGGCCTCCCGCTAGCCCGCCCGCCTGCTGGCCCTCGTGAAAGCCGCGCGTGACTTCCTGCAGGCAGAGCACGTCGAAATCGCACAGCGCTTTCGCTTCCGCGACGATCCTCGCTACATCGACGCGGCCGTCCACGCCGCGTCCCCATTGCATGTTCCAGTCGACCAGTCGCATGGCATGTCTCCTTCGAACGATGTGTCCGGCATCTCAGATGCGCGTGACCACAGCATCCAGTACGCCTGACGAAACGCTGAATTTCAGACTGTCTCATAAAAGCGCGACCTACAATTGCTGCGAACCAATACGCAATCCTCACACTATGAAAACACGCATGAACAAGCGCTTGGCCGCGTTGGCGCTGATGTCGATGGCGGCGCTCTCGCATGCGCAGCCCGCGCCTTCGCTGACGCGCGAACAACAGGCGGGGCTCGACAAGCAGGATCAGGACATCGCGCAAATGGCCGATGTCATCGTGAAGATGATCGATCAGAACAAGACCGGCGAAGTGTGGGATGCAGGGTCGGCCGTCGCGAAGAAAGTGATCTCGCGCGAGGACTTCGTGAGCAAGGTCACCCGCGACCGCGCCGCGCTCGGCACGCCGGGCATGCGCATGCCGATGGGCGTGAAGCATCTGCATTTCGACGGCACCGGCAACATGCCCGCGGGCTGGTTCATGAGCGTTTCGTTCGATACGCAGTTTAGCCAGGCGCGACAGTCGGCGCGGGAAGTGGTGACGTTTATGCTGGATCCGGACAGGGTGTGGCGGTTCGTGGGGTATTCGGTGCGGTGACGGTTCGCCACCCGCCCCTCACATATTCGTATAAGAAGCACACCACCCGCGCCCGGCCACCAGCTTTGCGCCGAACAGCGTGCAGCCGCCCCACGCATCGGTGGACTTGCCCTGAAACAGCGAACAATTCGCGCACGCCTGATCCGCCGCGAAGTTCGGGTACTTCGCCTTGTCGACCTTCGCGGCATCTTCCTTGTAGCCGACGGCAATGGCCGCGGGATCGGTTTCGCTTAAGTGCGGCGCGTCGGCGCTGGCTCGCGTGAGCCAGAGCGATGCGCCCGCGCCCGTCGTCAGAATCAGGAAGTGTCGGCGAGAGGTGGTCATAGCAAACGAAAGTGATGAAGGGCCATCGAGCATCTTGCACGATACGCCGACTCGCGCCGAGCCGCACTCGTGGTTCGCGAACGCCCGATCGATTTTTTTCGGTCGAAGAAACGCCGCTCAACCTTCGCGCGCGCCTGCCGTTATTCCTGCCAGAACGGCAAACGTACAACACTCTACGCAGCGCTGCTGCAACCTAACTTCGAAGGAGAACGACGATGACTGAAGCAGACTGGATGATGGCAGGCTTGTATCTGTTCGATTTCGTGGCTGGCGCGCTCCTTCTGAGCGCGCTCGCGCGACGCAGCCTGAGCCGGCAAAGCCAGCGCGGCCGTTGAGGCGACGCGCGAGGCCCGCGCCGGAACGCTGCGTCCGGCGCTTGCGCGCTTTGTTACTTGAACAGCTTGACCGCTTGCGCGAGCGTGTTGGTGATGCCCCACGCGAGCGGAATCAGCACGTAGAGCCAGAAAAGCAGCAACAGCGCCTTGTTCGACGAGCCGCCCTCGTATCGATCGTTCATGCGGGTCTCCTTGTGGGTCTCTTGTGGGTCTCGTTCATTCAGCCAGCCGTGGCCGCCGTGTCCATGTGATGTTTCTCGTCCACGCGCTTGATGAGAAGGTTGCATACGAAACCGATCACGAGCAGCGCCGCCATGATGTGCAGGGTCATCGTGTAAGCGTCCGACTTCGGGACGCCGCGCGCCACTTCGTAGGCGCGGATGTAGTTCACGAGCACCGGACCCGCGATGCCCGCCGCTGCCCACGCGGTCAGAAGACGCCCGTGAATGCCGCCGACGAACGCCGTGCCGAACATGTCCGCGAGGTAGGCCGGAATCGTGGCGAAGCCGCCGCCGTACATCGAGAGAATCACGCCGTACGCGAGCACGAATAGCGCGATACTGCCGGCCTGCGCGAACTGCGGCACGAGAAAGTAGAGCACCGCGCCGAGCGCGAAGAACACGAAGTAGGTGTTCTTGCGGCCGATCCAGTCCGACGCCGACGCCCACACGAAGCGTCCGCCCATGTTGAAGAGCGACAGCAGGCCGACGAAGCCGGCCGCCGCGCCCGCCGTGATCGACGACTTGAAGCTCTCCTGGATCATCACCGACGCTTGACCGAGCACGCCGATGCCCGCCGTTACGTTCAGAAAGAGCACGAGCCACAGCAGATAGAACTGCGGCGTCTTGAGCGCCTGATCGATGTGCACGTGGTTCTTCGTGATCATCTTGTTCGCGGTGGCAGGCGGCGTCCAGCCGGCCGGCTTCCAGTCCGCCGGCGGGATGCGGATCGCGAGCGCGCCGATGGTCATCGAGATGAAGTAGAGCACGCCCAGCACCACGAAGGTCTCGGCCACGCCCACGCTCGTCGCGCTCTTGAAGTAGTTCATGAGGGCGACGGAGCCCGGCGCGGCGATCATCGCGCCGCCGCCGAAGCCCATGATCGCCATGCCGGTGGCCATGCCGCGCCGGTCCGGAAACCAGCGAATGAGCGTCGATACCGGCGACACATAGCCGAGCCCCAGCCCGATGCCGCCGATCACGCCATAGCCGAGATAGAGCAGCACGATCTGATGCAGGTACACGCCGAGCGCCGACACGAGAAAGCCGCCGCCGAAGCAGCAGGCCGCGGTGAACATGGTGCGGCGCGGGCCGACTTTCTCCAGCCACTTGCCCGCGAACGCGGCCGACAACCCGAGAAACACGATGGCGAGCGAGAAGATCCAGCCGAGCGTCGTAAGCGACCAGTCGTCGGGCGCGGACTGCGTGATGCCGACCACGCGCGTCAACGGCGCATTGAAGACGGAGAACGCATACGCCTGACCGATACAGAGATGCACGGCGAGCGCCGCGGGCGGCACCATCCAGCGCGAGAAGCCGGGCCGGGCGATGGTCGCTTCCTTGGAAAAGAAGCCATGCGGGCCGTGCGCGGCCCCTTGCTTGATGGTGCTGTTCATCGTGGTCTCCGTGGCGCGCCGCTCGCGAGACATCTGGCGTGGCGCGCTCGTCTTTGCTTTGTCGTGGGCTGTGCGCGGTACGACGCACCGTTGTGCGTTCCGGAAAACATGCGATGGAACGACATATAGGCGCGACATTCCGTCACGGCTGCGCATGACGTTAGACAAGAGCGATGCGCTTTGCAATATGAACCGGGCCGCCATAAGCGTTTGCCCCAACCCGCATGTGGACACGCGTGAGACGTCACCATCGCGGCGGGCGCTTCTCGATGAACGCTTGCGTGCCTTCGAGCGCGGACTCGTCCATCATGTTGCAGGCCATCGTCTCGGCAGCGAGCGCGTACGCGGCTTCGATGCCTGTTTCCAGTTGCCGGTAGAAAAGCCGCTTGCCCGCCGCGACGGCTTCGCGCGGCTTGCGTGCGATGCTCGCTGCAAGCGCGCGCACGGCCTCATCGAGCCCGTTCGGCGACGCGACGCGATTCACGAGGCCACGCTCGCATGCGGTTCGCGCATCGATGAAGTCGCCGGTGACGAGCATCTCGAACGCGGCTTTGCGGGAGACGTTGCGCGAGAGCGGCACGCTCGGCGTCGCGCAGAACAGGCCCAGATTCACGCCGGATACAGCGAAGCGCGCTTCGTTCGATGCGACGGCGAGATCGCACATCGCGACCAACTGGCAGCCCGCCGCCGTCGCGATGTCATGCACTCGCGCGATGACCGGCTGCGGCATGCGCTGAATCGTCATCATCATGCGCGAGCAGCGTGCGAAAAGCGCGCGATAGTAGGCAAGCGACGGTGTCGCGCGCATTTCCTTGAGATCGTGGCCCGCGCAAAACGCGCGCCCCGCGCCCGCGATGACGACCACGCGCGCATCGGATTGCGCGATGCGATTTAGTTCGGTGGCCAATGCATCCAGCATGGACTCGGAGAGCGCATTGAACGCGGCGGGGCGGTTCATCGTGACCGACACCGCGCCTTCTACGCCGTATGCGTCATGTTCGACGTGGACCAGTGCTTCCGTATCGCTCACGGCGTGGTCTCCATCAAACGTCGATTGCCGCGACCGAGCCCGCGCGTTTGCGCAGTTCGAACTTTTGAATCTTGCCGGTGGATGTCTTCGGCAACTCGCAGAACTCGATCGCGCGCGGCACTTTGAACCCGGCAAGCAGCGTCTTGCAATGCGCAATCAGTTCTTCGGCGCTCGCCTCTGCGCCGGCCTTCAGTTCGACGAATGCGCAGGGCGTCTCGCCCCAGCGCGCATCCGGTTTGGCGACGACCGCGACGGCGAGCACGGCCGGATGCCGGTAAAGCGCGTCCTCCACTTCGATGCTCGATATGTTCTCGCCGCCCGAGATGATGATGTCCTTGCTGCGATCCTTGATGCGCACATAGCCGTCCGGATACGCGACGGCCAGATCGCCGGTATGAAACCAGCCGCCGCGGAACGCTTCTTCCGTCGCGCTCGCGTTCTTCAGATAGCCCTTCATCGTGATGTTGCCGCGAAACATGATCTCGCCGATGCTTTCGCCGTCAGCGGGAACCGGCTCCATCGTCAGCGGATCGCGTACGCTGACCGCGTCCTGCAAGTGATAGCGCACGCCTTGACGCGCATTGAGCCGCGCGCGTTCCCCGATATCCAGCGCGCTCCATTCGGCCTGTTGCGCGCAGACGGTCGCGGGTCCATAGACTTCGGTGAGGCCGTACACATGCGTCAGTTCGAAGCCGAGCCGCTCCATGCCTTCGATCATCGCGGCAGGCGGCGCGGCGCCCGCGACCATCGCGTGAACCTTGTGCGTGATGCCGGCCTTCATGTCGTCCGGCGCATTGACGAGCAGGTTCTGCACGATGGGCGCGCCGCAATAATGCGTGACGCGTTCGCTGCGGATCAGATCGAAGATCGTCTTCGCGTCGATCTTGCGCAGGCACACGTTGACGCCCGCGCGTGCTGCCACCGTCCACGGAAAGCACCATCCGTTGCAGTGGAACATCGGCAAGGTCCAGAGATACACCGCATGCTTCGGCATGTCCCATTCGAGGATATTGCTCACCGCGTTCGTATAAGCGCCGCGATGATGATAGACGACGCCCTTCGGATTGCCCGTCGTTCCCGACGTGTAGTTCAGGCAGATGGCGTTCCACTCGTCCGGTGGCGGCGACCATTGATACGCCGGATCGCCGCTCGCGAGCAGCGTCTCATAGTCGATTTCGCCGATGCGTTCGCCATCGCCGGCGTACTGCGGGTCATCGACATCGATCACGATCAGCGGCTGCGGCACGTTTGCGAGCGCCTTCTTCACGACAGCCGAGAACTCGCGATCCACGATGATCGCCTTCGCTTCGCCGTGCGTCAGCATGAAGGCAAGCGTCGCGGCATCGAGGCGCGTGTTGAGCGTGTTGAGCACCGCGCCCGTCATCGGCACGCCGAAGTGCGCTTCGACCATCTCGGGCGTGTTCGGCAGCATGGCCGCCACCGTATCGCCCACGCCGATGCCGCGCGAAGCCAACGCCGATGCGAGACGTCGCGTGCGCGCGTAGGTCTCGGCCCATGTGCGACGCACGTCGCCATGCACGACGGCGAGCCGCGTCGGATAGACGGAAGCCGCGCGTTCGATGAACGTGAGCGGCGTCAGCGCCGCATAGTTGGCGGCGGTCTTGGGAAGGCCTTCGTCATATTTGCCGGCGTTCATGATCGTCGTCCTCGTGCGGATGCGGCGGTTATCAAGCCAGATCGTCGAGCTTTACTTCGAAGCCGCGCTTCACGCCGTCACGCGCGAACAGCGCTTCGTACCAACGCTTCACGTTCGGATAATCGTCGAGCGAAACCTGATGGCGCTCGTGCCGCCACGCCCAGCCGAGTATCGCGAAGTCGGCTACAGACAGCGCGCCCGCGACGTACTCCACTTCGCCGAGCCGCTTGTCGAGCACGCCGTACAAGCGGCGCGTTTCGTCGGAATAGCGTTTGAGGCCATAGCGCCGGTCGCTTTCCGCTTCGACCATGCGAAAGTGATGCACCTGTCCCGGCATCGGGCCGAAGCCGCCCATCTGCCACATCAGCCATTCGAGCACGGGCACGCGTTCGCGCAGGCTCGCGGGCAGGAACTGGCCGGTCTTCTCGCCGAGATACAGCAGGATGGCTCCGGATTCGAACACGCTGATCGGCTGACCGTCAGGGCCTTCGGGATCGACGATGGCGGGAATGCGATTGTTCGGGCTGATGCGCAGAAACTCGGGCGCATGCTGTTCGCCCTTCGTGATGTTCACGGTTCTGACCGTATAGGGCAGTTGCATCTCTTCGAGCGCGACGCTGATCTTGCGTCCGTTCGGCGTGTTCCACGTATGCAGTTCGATAGTCATGGCGGTACGGTCCAGGGTGTGATTCGCAGTCAGGTCACTTCGTGCGCGACATAGCGCTGAAAGCCCGCGCGCGCCGACTGCTGCGCGTACCAGCGTTCGAGGTCGGGCAGCGAAGGCCGCGCGAGTTCCGCGATGCCGTACCAGCGCCGCGCATACGCCGCGACGACGAGATCGGCCAGCGTGAACGTGCCGCCTTCGAGGTAGTCGCGGCCTTTCAGATGCGCATCGAGCATGCGCCAGAGCTTTTCCACTTCCGTTGCATCGGCTTCGAGTTGCTTGACGTGACGCTTGGCTTCGGGCGTTCGAACATAGCCCCAGAAAACCGGGCGTTCTGCGGGTTGCAGCGTGGACAGCGTCCAGTCGAGCCAGCGGTCCACGCTCGCCCTGACCTTGGGATCGGCGGGATAGAGCGCATCGTCGCGGCCATATTGCATGACCAGATAGCGGATGATCGAATTCGATTCCCACAGCACGAAGTCGCCATCGACGAGCGTGGGTATGCGGCCCGTCGGGTTCATCGCCAGATAGCCGGGCTCGTGATTGCGGCCGAACTGCATGCCGGCGTCGATGCGCTCATACTCGAGACTCAACTCGTCGCAGCACCACAGCACCTTCTGAACGTTGACCGAATTCGCTCGGCCCCAGATGGTCAGCATTGGACATTGCCTCCGTCGAAGTATTCGTTATCGACAAGCATAGCGTCTAACGATGACGCGCTGTGCTTTGCCGCTTTGCAGCATGACATGCCAGAGTCCTGTCTATCGTAACTACTGATTCAGCGCGTATTGAGCGAATGCTACTGTTGTGCGCACATCCTTAACAGCTGCAACGTTGCGGGATGGCGTCGGTCCATAACGATTAAAGCGCAGTTCCTGCATGGCCAGAGAGAGCGCGTTCGAGCGCCGGCTCTGGACGACAAGGAGACGAGACATGTCCAGGTGCAAGACGTGGCGACTGCATGGTTTCATGGCGACCGGCGCCATGATGACGGGCCTGGGCTTGATCGCCACGGCTCATGCGGCGGGGGAGCCGTTGAAGATTGGCGTGATCAGCGAGGAATCGTCGGTGGCGGGCGCGTCCATCAGCAAGTCCGCGCAGATGGCCGCCGACGAGATCAACGCGCACGGCGGCGTGGATGGCCGCAAGATCGAGATCGTCGCCTATGACGATCACTCCTCCGCATCGGACGGCGTGCGCGCGTTCCAGCGCGCGGCGAATCAGGACAAGGTGGTGGCGATCATCGGCAGCTATATCAGCGAAGTCGCGCTCGCGATGGAACCTTGGTCCGCGCGCCTCAAGATGCCGTTCATCACGCCGGGCGCGGCGAGCAACGACATATCGAAGCACGTCCACGACGACTACGAGCACTACAAGTACACGTTCCACGGCTGGATGACCTCCGCGTTCATCGCGCAGTCCATCTGCGACTTCTCGCACGATATCCTCGTCGGCCAGTTCAAGATGAAGACGACTGTCGTGATGAGCGAGGACGCCGCGTGGACCAAGCCGCTCGACGAACGCTATCTGGAGTGTCTGCCGAAGGCGGGGCTTCAGGTGCTGGACCACATCCGCTTCAATCCGGATACGTCGGACTTCACGCCGATCTTCAACCAGATCGAGGCGAAGCATCCGGATACGATCACGACCGGCATCAGCCACGTCGGCGTGCAGCCCACCGTGCAATGGCACGACCAGCAAGTGCCCATTCCGATGACGGGCCAGAGCTCACAAGCCACCACGACGAGCTTCTGGAAGGACACCAATGGCGCGACCGAAGGCGTGATCACCGCATCGGCGGCCGCGCCGGGCGTCGCCGTGACGCCGAAGACGGTGCCGTTCGTCGATGCGTATCAGAAGAAGTTCGGCGTGTCGCCCGCGTATGACGGCTTCACGAGCTACGACCTCGTGTACATCCTCGCGGATGCGATCCATCGCAATCAGGGTTCGACCGATCCGGACAAGATGGTCGATGCGCTCGAAAAGACGGACTACGTGGGCACCATCGGGCGCTGGCAGTTCTACGGCAAGAACGATCAGTTCACGCATGCGCTGAAGTACGGCCCGGGCTATATCACCGGCATCAACCTGCAATGGCAGGACGGCAAGCAAGTGGCGATCTGGCCGGCGTCCATCGCCAACGCGAAGGTCAAGTTCCCGGCTTTCGTCAAGGTGCAGCAGGCGGCGAAGTAGGGCATTGCCGGATGCATGGGCGCGCGGGCGCTTCGCATGAGACGAACGCCCGCATCGATACGCGTGTTCACATCGAAGGCCGGATATGCTGCCACTGCAGATTCTGATCGACGGTTTCGCCATCAGCTCGCTCTATGCGCTCGGCGCGATAGGCTTCACGCTTATCTTCGGCGTGTCCGGCGTGCTCAATCTCGCGCATGGCGGCGTGATGCTCGTCGCCGCGCTGCTCGGCTGGATGTTCGCGGGCGAGGCGGGCCTGGGCACCTATCTCGGCACGCTGCTCGGCGTCGCATGCGGCATGGTCGCCGCCTACATCACCTATCTGATGGTGGTGCGGCCCATTCAGCGCTCCGCCGCCATACCGCGCGAGGAGAAGGAAATCTTCGTGCTCACCGGCACGCTGCTCTGGGGCATCATGATCCAGCAGGGCATGGCGTATCTGTTCACCGATAACCCCATCACCATGCGTCCGCTGATCGGCGGCGTGCTGAGCATCGCCGGCGTGCGGGTTCCCTACAACGAGATCATGATCGCCGTGGTGTGCTGGGTCGTGATCGGTCTACTGTGGCTCTTCGTCAATCGTACGCGGGCGGGCAAGGCGCTGCTCGCCGCGTCGATGAACCCGCGCGGCCTCACGCTGCTCGGCTTCGAACTGTCGCGCATCTATCTGCTCGCGTGGACCATCTACGGCGTGCTGGCGGGCATCGCGGGCGTGCTGCTGGCATCGTTTCTCGGCGTGAGCACGAACAACACGGGGCAACTCACGGCGAGCGCGTTTTCCATCGTGGTGCTGGGCGGGCTCGGCAGCGTGTCGGGGTCGCTCATGGCGGCGTATGTCGTCGGCTATCTGGAGACGGTCACGGCTTATCTGATCGCGCCGACGCTGCGGCCCTTGCCCGCGTTGCTGCTGCTGGTGCTGGTGGTCTATGTGCGGCCGCAAGGCTTCCTCGGGCGGCGTTGACCGGAGCCACGCACATGAACAACGTCAATCGCTTGTTCCGTTCGCGCGTGCTGTGGGCCGCGGTGCTGCTCGCCGTCATCGCGACGACTTTGCCGTGGTGGCTGTCCGGCTACATTCTCGGCGTGCTGACGGTGGCCTACTACTTCGGCGTCTTCGCGATGTCGTGGGATCTGCTGTTCGGCTTCGCAGGCGAGGTCAACTTCGGACCGACGTTCCTGATCGGCCTCGGCGCGTATTCCGCCGCGATGCTCAACGCGCACTTCAGCGCGCCGATTCCCGTATGCGTGATCGCGGGCGGCGTAGTGGCGCTGATCGGCGGGCTGCTGCTCGCGGTGCCTGCGCTGCGCCTGCGCGGTCCTTATTTCGGGCTCGTCACGCTGGTGGCCGTGTTGCTGTTGCAGAACGCCATCGTCATTTTCGCGGGTCTCACGGGCGGCGAGATCGGCATGATGGTGCCCGATGTGATGTCCGTCGATGCGAACCATAACTACTGGATCGCGCTCGCGTTCCTCATCGTGTGCGCGATTCTTTTGTTCGGCTTGTCGCGTTCGGCCATCGGCTTGATCTTGCAAGCGAGCGGACAGGACACCGTCGGCGCGCAGGCGCTCGGCTTCAACGTGACGAAGCACAAGCTCGCGGCCTTCTGCATCAGCGCGGTGTTCTCGGGCGTCGCGGGCGCGATGCTCGTGTTCTATCAGGGCACGGCATCCGTGAGCACCGTGGTCGATCTCGGCGTGGGCGTGCAGATCATCATCGCGGCCGTGCTGGGCGGGCGGCGCACGATACTCGGCGCGGTGCTGGGCTCCATCTTCCTGATCGTGGCGGGCGAGTTCCTGCGTCCGCTCGGGCAGATCAACACGTTCGTGGTCGCGGCCGTGGCGCTCGCGGTCATCCTGTTCTTTCCGGACGGACTGCTCGGCAACCTGCTGCGCGTGAGGGAGCGCGAATGAACGACACGCCTTTGCTTTCCGTGCGCGGACTCACCAAGCGCTTCGGCGGACTGGTGGCGGTGAAGGACATCGGCTTCGACATCCGTCCCGGCGAGATACTCGGGCTGATCGGGCCGAACGGCTCCGGCAAGTCGACCGTGATGAAGCTCATCATGGGCATCGAGCGTCCCAATGCGGGATCGGTGAAAGTCGGCGGCGTCGAGATGGCCGGGTGGCTGCCGCATCGCATCGCAAGGGCGGGCGTCGGTATCGTGTTTCAGCATTCGCGGCCGCTGCATCGCCAGACGGTGCTGGAGCACATCAAGCTCGCGCTCTTGCCGGATTCGCTGCTCAAGCTCGCCGCCGATCCGCACGTCAACACGCGCGCGCGCGAGATTGCCGAGCGCGTCGGCCTCGGCGCGGTGATGCATCGTCATCCCGCGACGCTGCCGTTCGCCGATCTGCGCCGCATGGAAATGGCGAAGGCGATTGCGCGCGATCCGAAGGTCGTGCTCGTCGATGAGCCTTTCGCCGGTCTCACGCAAGCGGAATCGCAGGCGTTTTCCGAGCTGATTCGCGGTTTTCGCGCGGAAGGGCGCGCGGTGCTGCTCGTCGATCACAACGTGAAGAGTCTCGCGGCGCTCGCGGATCGCGTGCTCGCCATGTATCTGGGCGAGTACGTCGCGGAAGGCTCGGCCGCCGACGTGATGCGCAACGAGACCGTGCGGCGCGTCTACCTCGGCGGCAAGATCGAAGCGCGCGAACGGACGGCGGAAGTATCGAGCACAAAGGCGCCGATTCTCGAAGTAGAGGACGTGGGCGTGCTGTACGGCAAGGCGCGCGCGCTCGACGGCGTGAGTCTTCATGTGCGCGAAGGCGAGTTCGTGTCGGTGGTCGGCCTCAACGGCGCGGGCAAGACGACGCTTTTCAATGCGATCTGCGGGCTCGTGCCGTCGAGCGGGACTATCCGCTTCGGCGGACAGCCGCTCAAGGGCATGAGCGGCGCGGCGATCGCGCGGGCGGGCATCGTGCAATGTCCGGAAACGCGCGAGCTTTTCGGCGACATGACCGTGCGCGAGAACCTCGATCTCGGCGGCTATCATCTGGCCAACACAGCGCGCGACGAGCAACTCGCGTGGCTCTTCGAGCTCTTTCCGATTCTCGAATCGCGACAAGGGCAAACGGCGCGCACGCTGTCGGGCGGCGAGCAGCAGATGCTCGCCATCGCACGCGCGCTGATGATGCAGCCGAAGCTCCTGATTCTCGACGAGCCGACGCTCGGTCTCGCGCCCGTGATTCTGGAGCAGCTATCGAAGGCGCTCGACAAGCTGCAAAAGACCACGCCCATTACCGTGCTGCTCGGCGAGCAGAACGTGACCTTCGCGCTGCCGCACGCGGACCGCGTGTATGTGCTGGAACATGCGCGCATCGTATGGGAGGGCAGTCCCGAGCGCTTCGAGCAGGAGATGGGCGAAGGCTTCCTCGACGCTCCGCCGTCGGGCACGACGCAAGCCGTGCGAGCCTGAGTCTCGTGCGAAAAGCGTTGCGCAAAACACCACATATAGAGCTTCTGTTTGCATTGATGCGTGCACTGCGATATCTGGTGTGATAAAAGTCCGCGTGCTTTTTTCGAAGCGCGCGCTGGCTATGCGCCGAAAACGAGCGCATCACATCGATAGAAATACACGCAGAAGACACTCATGAAGACGATCACCTCGCGCGCGGCAAGCGGGTTCGCCGCATCGGCCATTGCATTGGCCTGCCAGTCCGCTTTCGCGCAAAGCTCGGTCACGCTGTATGGCGTCGCCGACGTCAGCGTGCGCTATCTCACGAACGCCAACGCCAACAACGACGGCAAGGTGTTCATGACCAACGGCGCGGTCACCAACAGCCGCTTCGGCCTCAAAGGCACCGAAGAACTGGGCGGCGGCCTGAAGGCGGTGTTCCGGCTGGAAAGCGGCGTGGAACTGCAAAACGGCCAGTACTCGGACAGCCAGCGCCAATTCAACCGCGCGGCCTACGTGGGCCTCGCGAACCAGTACGGCGCGGTGACGCTCGGCCGCCAGAAGACGCCGCTCTTCGACATGCTCGGCGATGTCTACGACCCGCTCACCGTCGGCAACTACTTCGAGAACGCATGGCTGCCGGTGGCGCTCGGCGCGGGCCTCTATGCGGACAACGCGGTCAAGTACACCGGCACGTTCGGCGGCCTCACGCTCGGCGCGATGTACTCGTTCGGCACCAACTCCACGGCGACGGGCGCGGGCGGCTTCTCCGGCCAGGTGCCGGGCCATCTGGGCGCGGGCAACATGTACGGCTTCACCGCGTCGTACACGGTCGGGCCGCTTTCCATCGACGGCGGCTATCAGCAGAACAGCGACAACGCCAGCAACAAGCAGAAGATCTGGAACGCCAACGTGGTCTATGCCATCGGGCCGGCAAAAGTGTACGTCGGCTATCTGCATTCGACCGATGACACGGGCTTCGTGGACAGCGTGCTCGCGCAGCGCAATCTGGTCGCGGGCGTCGATATTCTCAAGGGCTCCGGCCGCCGCGACGACGGCCCGTTCGGCGGCGTGACGTGGCAAGTGACGCCCGCGCTCTTGCTCACCGGCGCGTTCTACTACGACCACATGAAGAACGCGGCCATCGGCGGCGGCGCGACGGGCAGCGGCAATCGCTACACGGGCGTCGCGCTCGCGGAGTACGCGCTTTCCAAGCGCACGGAAGTGTATGGCACCGTCGACTTCAACAAGGTCACGGGCGCGGGCGTGGTCGAACTGCCGGGCCGGTCGAACCAGACGGGCGTATCGGTCGGACTGCGCAACCTGTTCTGACGCGCCGGGCGCGGGTGCGGATTTTGCGTCTCCGGCATCAAAAACCGGAGACGACCATGCCCGATACGGCACATCATGACCCTTGCAGGCTCGGTGTCGCGTTCATCGACGCGCAACTGATGACGCTCTACACGCACGCCGGCCTGCTCGTGGACTGGATCGATCACGGCGAGCGCGCGCCGGACCTGAGCGCGGTCGCGCGGCTGCTCGCGCATCGCCATGCGCGGCCGGAAGCGCACACGCACAGCGAAGACGGCATGCCGATGAAGCATGAGCCGTCCGACGACGTTCCCGCGTGGCCGACATTCGACGACGCGCGTGAGCGCATGGCGTTCGCGCTGCACGTGCCCTGCACGAACGCGATTCTCGCGGTGGCGGATTTCTTCGATGTGCACCGGCTGTCGAATTCGCGTACGCCCGAAGTGCAGTTCCTCATGCGTCTGCGCGATGCGGCGGTGAACGGGGACCGCTTTCATATCGCCGAGAACGAGTACATGCCGCATGCGGCGTACGGCGGCCTCGTCATCGACAAGACACTGGACGGCAAGCCTCTGATGGGCGAAGGCGCGCAAGAAGGCTTTATCGCGTTCGGCGACGTGGTCGGACTGCTTCGCTATTTGCGCAAGCTCCTGACGAGCATGCAGTCGGTGATTAGCTCGGGGGATGCGGGCTAGAAACGAAAGCGGCCGCTGACCCTACGTGATCAGCGGCCGCCTCGCTCAGTACTTGATCGACTCCGGCTTACTCCGCCGATTTCTTGTGATGTTTGTGATGCTTATGCGTCTTGCTGTAAGCGGGGCGCTTCTGGTTGGCCGGATATTCGGCCGCAGCGAACGACAGCGTAGGCGCAGCGAACGCCGCGAGCACGAACAGAACGAGAGTCTTTTTAACGGCAGTTTTCATCGGAAGCTCGCAGAAAAAAGTGGTGGACGGCGGAGCGGCGAACGGTCGTTTGCCGGCATCGCACGTCACAGGTCACATGGAGAACTACGGAACTGCGCTCGGCAGTGTACCTGCGCAAAAAGACAGCGTGCCATGTCCATGTGACGCTGTTGCGAATTTGCCCGTGCCCGGCCGTTCGTGCTTCGCCGCGCTTGTCTGGAAGCGCGCTTCATGCGTTGGGGCCGTCGGGCAACTTGCGCTGCCACGCGACGACGATCGCGCTGCCGACGATCAACACGATGCCCGCGAGCGACAGCGGCGCGATGACTTCTCCCCACACCGCATAGCCGAACAACGCGGCCCACACGATGCTCGTGTAGTTGAACGGCGCCAGCGCGCCGGCATCCGCGCGGCGATACGCGACCGTGCACAGCAGTTGCCCCGCGGTGGCGAACACGCCGATGAGCGCCATGACGCCGAGCGCGTGCAGCGTCGGCGTCTTCCACTTGAACGCGAGCGTGCAGCCGGTCACGACCGTGCCGACCGCCGAGAAGAAAAAGACCGTGGTGCGTGAATCGTCCGTGGCGCGAATCCGCTTGATCTGAATGAGCGACAGCGCGCCGAACAACGCACAGCACAGCAGCAACAGCGGCCCGAGCCAGTGCGATTCGCCGCCGCCGGGACGCACCACGAGCAGCACGCCGGCGAAGCCCGCGAAGGCGGCGCACGCGCCGCGCGCCGTCATCCTTTCGCGCAGCAGGAAAGGCGCGAGCACGACCACGATCAACGTCTCCGAATAAGCAATGGCGACCGCTTCGCCGAGCGGCATGTACGGCAGCCCCGCGAAGAAGAATGCCGACGCGCCGAGCAACGTCAGCGCGCGCACGGTCTGGCCTTTGAGGTCGAGCGTCCGGATGCGTTCGCCGAGAGACCGCGTGCCGGTGCAGCACATCGCTAACGCGGGCATGAGGCCGAACAGCATGCGGAAGAACGTCACTTCGTTGGCGGGATACTGTAGCGCGACGATCTTCGCGAGCGCATCGACGATGGCGAAGCAGAACATCGACGCAAGAATGCAGCCGATGCTCGCGAGCGGTAAGTGGCCGCTGCGCGCGGCGAGGGAAGTGGTCATGTCGGTTCGACGTCTTGGGGCTTGCGCTTGCTGCGCGACCTGCGCGGCTTCGGCTCCACGCCGATGCGCGGATCGCGCGCGAGAACGAGTGCCGTCAGGTGTTCCGCCACCGTCTCGAAGTCCGGATGTTCCTGCGCCACGTAGAGCCATTTGCCGAGCACCGGATGCGGCTTCAGCGCGGGGATGGCATCGACGAGCGCGGCGTGCCGTTCCTGCGACGTGCACACGAGCAGGCCGTTCCACGGCTTCTCGCGGTCCGCCGCGACGAGACACAGCATGCCGTCGAGATAAGCGGCGTCGCATCCGAACATGCGTTTGCGGATGAACGTGGCGTCGCGCTCGAACGGTTCGAAAATCCAGACGAGCGAATTGCGAATCGAAGAAGGCATGGGCGAGACGGTCCTGTGGCCGCAAGATTCTCGCACGGCTTCCCCGGTTTTTCGACGACGCGGCTATGCCTATGCCTACGGCCGCGCGGCCACTTCGTCCAGATGCGCGAGCAAATCCGCCGGGTCTTCGTAGACGCGCAATGCGCCCGCGCGTTCGAGCTCGTCGCTGCCATAACCGCCCGACAGCAGACCGACGCCGAGCGACCGGCAACGGCGCGCGGCGAGCATGTCCCAGATGCTGTCGCCGACGACGACCGTATGTTCGATCGGCACGTTCAGCCGCTCCGCTGCCGCAAGGAACAGATCGGGATCGGGCTTCGCGTACTTCACGTCGTCGCGCGTGACGACGACCTGCTTCGACGCATCCACGCCGAGCGCCTCCAGATTCACCGCCGCGGTCTCCATGCGGCCGCTCGTCGCGATGGCCCAGCGCGTGCCGGCTTCGGTCAGCGCGGCGAGCAGTTCGCGCGCGCCCGGCAGCGGGCAGACCTGCGCGCGCAGCCGCTGATACGCCTCGGCATGCAGCCGCCGCAGATGGTCCACCCGTTCCGCGCTGATTTCGCCGTGCGTTTCGCGCAGCAACTGGTTGGTGAAGAGCCCGCCGCTCATGCCGATCTTGCGATGGATGCGCCACACCGACAGGTCGATGCCTTCCGCATCCAGCGCTTCCTTCCACGCCAGCACGTGCTGATACACGCTGTCGACGAGCGTGCCGTCGAGGTCGAAGAGAAACGACGTTTCGATTCGCATGGTGTTCTCCCTGGATGAAGCACCATCATACGCACCGATCGCGGCTCGCGTTCGCGCGCATCGTCATCAATGCGATAATCGAACTTCGCAACGAAAGACCGCAATCGCGCGCGAAATCCGCATCGCGCGCGCATATCACGCTTAGACAACGCATGACGGAGCCTACATTGAGCCGCATCGACAATCCCGCCCGCGACCAGGAAGCCGGCGTGGCCGACTCCACGCAAGACACCACCCGCATCGACGACACGCGCATCGGCGCGGTGCGTCCGCTGATCTCGCCCGCGCTCCTGCTCGACGAACTGCCGGTCACGCCCGCCGTGCAGACGCTCGTCGAGGCGAGCCGCGCCGCGATTGCCGACATCCTGCACGGCCGCGATGACCGCCTCGTGGTCGTGGTCGGCCCGTGCTCGATTCACGATCACGGCCAGGCGATGGACTACGCGCGGCGTCTCAAGACCGTCGCCGAGCGCCTCTCCGACGACCTCTGCATCGTCATGCGCGTGTACTTCGAGAAGCCGCGCACGACGGTCGGCTGGAAAGGCTATATCAACGATCCGCGTCTGGATGGCAGCTTTCGCATCAACGAAGGGCTGCGCCGGGCGCGCGAACTTCTGCTCGAAGTGAGCGGCCTCGGCCTGCCCACGGCGACCGAGTTCCTCGACCTGCTGAGTCCGCAATACATCGCGGATCTGATCGCGTGGGGCGCGATCGGCGCGCGCACGACGGAAAGCCAGAGCCATCGGCAGCTTGCGTCGGGTCTGTCGTGTCCGATCGGCTTCAAGAACGGCACCGACGGCGGCGTGCAAGTCGCGGCGGATGCCATCGTCGCGGCGCGGGCCAGCCATGCGTTCATGGGCATGACGAAGATGGGCATGGCCGCTATCTTCGAAACGCGCGGCAACGACGACTGCCATGTGATTCTGCGCGGCGGCAAGAAAGGCCCGAATTACGATGCCGAGAGCGTGGCCGCGAGTTGCGCCGCGCTCGCCGCGCTCGGCCAGCGGGAACAGGTGATGATCGACTGCTCGCATGCGAACTCGAACAAGTCGCACCTGCGTCAGGTGGATGTCGCGCAGGACATCGCGCGTCAACTGTCGGCGGGCGAGAAGCGCATCACGGGCGTGATGATCGAGAGCCATCTGGAAGAAGGGCGGCAAGACCTGAAGCCCGGCGTGCCGCTCAAGCACGGCGTCTCGATCACGGATGCCTGTCTCGGCTGGACGCAGACCGAGCCCGTGCTCGAACTGCTCGCCACCGCCGTGCGCGCCCGCCGCGCGCGCTAGACACGGCACGCAAAGGACATGGGCGCACCGGCGCAGGGCATCGCTTCACGAAAGCTTCATTCAAGTTGATGAAACGCGAACCGTTACCAAGGACGATAGCCCGCTCATCGAAAGGCCCATGTCCGCCAGCCTCTGCGCCAATGAAGCATCGTGTCCCAGCATCGAAGAACTCATCGCGTCCAATGCGCTGACGGCCGTGTTCCAGCCGATCGTGCGCTTCGCGGACGGCGAGGTCATCGGCTATGAAGGTCTCATTCGCGGGCCGGCCGGCAGCGCGCAGGAATCGCCCGCCGTGCTCTTCGAGCAGGCGACGCGCGAGCGGCGCGGCGTCATGCTGGAACATGCGGCGGCGCGCGTCTGCATCGCGGCGTTTGCCCAGCTTGCGCGCAGCGGGCTGCTGTTCATCAACTTCAGCGCGGCCGCCATCGAGGCCGCGCTCGGAGAACGCGAAACGCCCGGCTATCTGGCCGGCGACAGCGGTCTGGATGCGAAGCGGCTCGTCATCGAGCTGACCGAACAAAGCGTGATTGCGGACGCCGAGCGCTTCGGCGCGACCGTGCGCGCGCTGCGGGCGTCGGGTCCGCAGTTCGCGCTCGACGATTACGGCAGCGCCAATGCCTCGATGAATCTGTGGGTGCGGCTCGCGCCGCACTACGTGAAGATCGACCGCTTCTTCGTTTCCGACATCGCGCGTGATCCGCTCAAGTTCGAAGCCGTCAAGGCGATGGTCGCGTTCGCGAACGCGAGCGGCGCGCTTCTGATCGCGGAGGGCATCGAAAACGAAGCGGATCTGGAGATCGTGCGCGATCTCGGCATTGCCTGCGCGCAGGGTTTCCTGCTCGGCAAGCCGGCTGCGACGCCGAGCGCGCGCGTGCCGGATGCCGTTGCGCGAGCGTTGCGCTCCGCGCAGATTTCGGTCTATCCGGCCCGCACGCGCACGGGCGCGACCGCCGACATGAACGCCGTGCTGCTCGAACGCATGCTCGTCGAAGCGCCGACGCTTACCGTCAAGTCGCGCAACGACGACGTCGCGCGCCTCTTCAACGAGAGGCCGTCGCTGCATGCGGTGGCGATTCTTGACGACGGCCGTCCGGTCGGCCTCATCAATCGACGCTCGTTCATGGATCAGTACGCGCTGCCGTATCACCGCGAAGTGTTCGGCAAGCGGCCGTGCATGCAGTTCGCGCATCTCGCGCCGCTGATCGTCGAACGCGGCTCCACGCTCGAAGAGATCGCCCGGCTTTTCACGAACGACGATCCGCACGATCTCTCGGATGGCTTCATCGTCACGGAGAACGGGCGTTATGCGGGGCTCGCGACCGGCGCGAGCATGGTGCGCGCCGTGACCGAAGTGCGCGTGGAGGCGGCGCGTTATGCGAACCCGCTCACGTTTCTGCCGGGCAACGTGCCGCTCAATTCACACATCGACAGGTTGATTGCGAACGGCTCGGCCTTTGTCGCCTGTTACTTCGATCTGGACCACTTCAAGCCCTTCAACGACCGCTACGGCTATTGGCAAGGCGACGAAGTGCTGAAGACCGCCGCGAACGCGCTGGCCTCGGTCTGCGAGCCGACGCGCGATTTTCTCGGCCATATCGGCGGCGACGACTTCTTGCTGCTCTTCCAAAGCGACGACTGGCGCGAGCGCGTCACGCGCGCCATGCACGCGTTCGACGAACTCGTGATGCGCTTTTACTCGCCGGAAGAACGCCTCGCCGGCGGCATACACGGCGAAGACCGGTTCGCGCGGCCCGCGTTTTTCGGCTTCGTGCGCTTCTCGGCGGGCGCGGTGCGCGTAGCACCGGGCACGGCGCGCGGCAGCGCCCACGTCAGCGCGACGGCGGCAGTCGCCAAGCGCGCGGCGAAGGAAGAGGCGAGCGGCTTCGTGGTGATGGACATGCGCGAAGCCGAATGAATCAGCGCGCCGACGCCGCGCGCAACGCCTCCATCAACGCGTGCGGATCATAGGGCTTGCGCAGCCGGATCGCATGCGGGAGCGCCTGCCGTTCCTCGTCGCTCAGTTCGAGGTCGTAGCCGGTGACGAACACGACGCCCAGACGCGGCGCCTGACGCGATGTCTCTTTCGCCAGCTCGACGCCGGATTCGCCCGCCAGGTTCACGTCGGTCAGCAGCACGTCGAAGCGTTGCTCGCCGAAAAGCGCGCGGGCTTCTGCGACGCTCGCCGCTTCGGTGAGATCGAGGCCCATCGTGCGCAGCAACTCGGCGCTGCTGGTGCGCACCATCTCGTTGTCTTCGACGAACAGCACACGCAGGCTGTCGGTGGATTCGGGCGTGGCGGCATCGGCGGCATCCGTGGCAGAGGAGGCAGTGGTGCGCGCGCGTTGCCCGAGCACATGGCGAATCTTGCGGGCGAGCGCCTCGTGCGTGTACGGCTTGCTCAACAGGTCGATGCCTTCGTCGAGCCGCCCCGCGTGAACGATCGCGTTGTCCGTGTAACCCGACGTGAACAGCACCGCGATGCCCGGCACGCGCTCGCGCGCCTTGCGCGCAAGCTCGGTGCTGCGCAACGGGCCGGGCATCACGACGTCCGTGAACAGCATGTCGATCGGCACGCCGCTTTCGACGATAGCGAGCGCGCTCTGCGCGTCCTTCGCCCGCAGCACGCGATAGCCGAGGTCCGCGAGAAGATCGACGACGGTCGCGCGCACTTCCTCGTCGTCTTCGACCACCAGAATCGTTTCGCTGCCGCCTTTCGCCGGTCCCGCGTCGACGTTCGTTTCGAGGTCTTCTTCCTGCCGCGCGCGCGGCAAGTAGAGGCGCACCGTCGTGCCGTGGCCTTCCTCGCTGTAGACCTTCACGTGCCCGCCCGACTGCTTGACGAAGCCGTACACCATCGACAGGCCGAGGCCGGTGCCGTGACCTTCGCGCTTGGTCGTGAAGAACGGCTCGAACGCGCGTTCCTGCACTTCCGGCGACATGCCCGAGCCGGTATCGGTGACGGCGACCATCACGTACTGGCCGGGCGCGACGTCGGCGTTGCGCATCGCATACGTCTCGTCGAGCGATGCGTTGCCGGCCTCGATGGTCAGCTTGCCATGCCCGTTCATCGCGTCGCGCGCGTTGATCGCGAGATTGAGCAGCGCGTTCTCGACCTGGAACGGATCGACGAGCGTGTTCCACAAGCCGCCCGATACGATCGTCTCTACTTCGATGCCGTCGCCGAGCGCGCGACGGAACATGTCGTCCAGACCGCGCACGAAGCGGCCGAGATTCACGACCTTCGGCGCGAGCGGCTGGCGCCGCCCGAACGCCAGCAATTGCGAGGCGAGGTTCGCGCCGCGCGCCACGCCGGCAAGCGCGCTTTTCACGCGCTGCTCGGACTTGTCTTGTCCGGCGACGTCTTTCGCGAGCAGTTGCAGATTGCCGCCGATGACTTGCAACAGGTTGTTGAAGTCGTGTGCGACGCCGCCCGTCAGCTTGCCGATGGCTTCCATCTTCTGCGCCATGCGCAATGCTTCTTCGGTGTGCCGCAGCGCGTCGGCCGTTTCGCGGTCCGCCGTGACGTCGCGCCCGACGCCGTGAATGCGCCGCGTGCGCGGATCGAGTGAAAGCGTCCACGCGATCCAGCGCCAGCCGCTGTCGATGCGCCCGAGGCGGCACTCGTAGCGCACCGGCGCGCCGCTCGCCCGCAGTTTGTCGAGTTCGAGCGCGACGGCGGCGCGGTCGTCCGTATGCACGATGTCGAGCATCGTGCGCGCATGCAGGCGCTCGGTATCGATGCCGAGCACCGACGACCACGACGGACTCACGCGCAACAGCGCGCCGTCGAAGCTCGCGATCACGAACAGGTCTTCGCTCAGTTCCCACAGCCGGTCGCGGTCCGCGACGACTTCGGTCACGCGGCGCTCCAGCGTCTCGTTGAGATCGCGCAGCGCGGCCTGCGCCTTGGCGCGCTCGGCGATTTCGTTCTGCGCCGCCTGGAACAGGCGCGCGTTGTCGATGGCGATGGCCGCCTGCGCCGCGACGCCGTTCACGATGCGCTCGGCGCGAGCGGTGAATACGCCCGGCTCCGGATGACCGAAGAAAAGGCCGCCGAGCACTTCGCCCGTGCGCGAGACGACCGGCGCCGCGAGATAGCTGCGCACCGGAAGATGGCCCTTCGGCATGCCGAAATGCGGCGAGTTATGGCCGTAGCGCGGGTCTTTGGTGATGTCGTCCGAGCGCACGATGCCGTGGCCGCCGAACGTCGGCCCGAAGACGGCCGTGTTGCGCGGCATCGGAAACTTCGCGAAGCTGTCTTTCGACGCGCCGGAAAGCGCGTACAGCGTGTAGCTGCCGCCTTCGTCGTCGAGCACGTTGTAGAAGAACGAACCGAACGCGGCGCCGGTCAGCTCCGTGGCGGCATCGGTCACGACCTGCACGACGCGCGAGAGATCGAGTTCGGCGGCGACCGTGGTGCCGACGCGGTTGAGCACTTCGAGCACGCGCGACTCTTCGCGCAGTCGCTGCTCGGTCTCGCGGCGCAGTCGCGACAGCCGCAGGTTGCTCGCCACGCGCGCGAGCAGTTCGCGCGCGGAGAACGGCTTGGTCAGATAGTCGTCCGCGCCCGCTTCGAGGCCGCCGACGCGCGCTTCTTCGCCCGCCCGCGCCGATAGCAGCACGACCGGCGTCTCGCGCAGCGTCTCGTCGTCGCGCAGCGCGCGCAAGAGGCCGAAGCCGTCGAGGCGCGGCATCATCACGTCGGAGACGATCACGTCCGGACGCAGCGCGACGGCCGCGTCGAGCCCGGCGCGGCCATCGGCGGCGACGCTCACGTCGTGGCCCGCGGCGGCGAGCAGACGGCGCATGTAATCGCGCAGATCGGCGTTGTCGTCGACCACGAGCACGCGGCCCGTCAACGCATCCGATGGCGCGGCGGCTTCCGCCGCTTCCGCGAGCGGCGAGTCGAGGTCCGCGACGTCGAGCGCGGCCGCGTCGGCGGCGGCGTCCTCATCCGGCGCCCAGCGCAATGCGGCATCGACGAAAGACCGCGCGCGGCTGCTGGCCTCGGCGCGCGGGGCGTCGGCGCGCGTTGCTGCGTTTTCCTGCGCGGCGGGCAGCGTCACGGTGAAGCACGTGCCTTCGCCGAGGCGACTCGACACCGCAATGCTGCCGCCGTGCAGCTTGATGAGCTCCTGAACCATCGCGAGCCCGATCCCGCTGCCTTCCACCGAGCGGCCCGCCGCGCCGGCCACGCGATGGAACCGCTCGAAGACGCGCGCCTGCTCGTGCTCGGCAATGCCGATGCCCGTATCGCGCACGCTCGCTTCGATCACGCCGCCGCGCACGGACAGCGCCACCTCGATGCTGCCCTCGAAGGTGAACTTGAACGCGTTCGACAGCAGGTTCATCACGACCTTTTCCCACATGTCGCGGTCGATGTCGGCGAGCACCGGCGTATCGGGAATGTTGGTGCGAAGCGTAAGCCCGGCCGTCTCGATGGCCGAGCGAAAGAGCGACGCGAGTTCGGCGGTAAACGCGGCGATGTCCGTGCGCTGGCGATGAATCTCGATGCGGCCCGCCTCGATGCGCGAAAAGTCGAGCAGCGCGTTGACGAGCGTGAGCAGCCGCATGCCGTTGCGATGCATGATCTCGACGAGCCGCATGTCTTCGGGCGGCACGCGGCCGCGCTCCGCGAGCATCTCTTCGAGCGGGCCTAACATCAGCGTGAGCGGCGTCCGGAATTCGTGGCTGATGTTGGAGAAGAACGTCGTCTTTGCGCGGTCGATTTCCGCGAGCGCCTCGGCGCGGCGGCGCTCTTCGTCGTAGGCGTGCGCATAGCCAATCGCCGCGCCGATCTGTCCGGCGACGAGATTGATGAAGGTGCGATAGCCGTCGTCGATCAGTCGATACGGATTGAGCGCCGCGATCAGCACGGTCGCATGACCGGTCTCGCCGGTCGGGGCGATCGGGACCATCACGGCGGTGGTCGGCGCGGCCTTCCACGCGCCGGTGGGCAACGACGCGCCGACGTGCTGATGCAGGTTCGTCACGAGCAGCGCGCGGTTTTCCCGCAGCGCGTCCTGAAACGGCCAGGGCTCGCGCTCATCGGCGTTCAGCGTCGCGGGCGCCGCCGGATGCCCCGGCGCGATGCCGCACGCGCCGACGAGCGTCGCCGTCTCGTTGCCGGGGCCGGCCGCGTAAAGCAGCGCGAAGGGCAGATCGCGCGGCGCGCTTTTCAGCGCGTTCATCGAGCGCTCGCAGGCCTCGCGCCAGGTGCGCGCATCGGCGGCGGAGGTCGCCAGTTCGCGCAGCACCGTCAGTTGCCGCTCGCCCAGCACACGCTGCGTGTCGTCGCTATTCGCGCAGATGATGCCGCCCGCGCCGCCTCGGTCGTCCGGAATCGGGCTGTAGGAGAACGTGTAGTACGTCTCCTCCGGAAACCCGTTGCGCTCCATGATCAGCAGCTTCTGTTCGACGAAGGTGCCTTCGACGCCGGCGAGCGCCGTGTCGAGCAGCGGCCCGATGTCGTCCCAGATCTCCCGCCACACGACCGAAGTCGGCTGGCCGAGCGCCTGTGGATGCTTGCCGCCGATGATCGACCGGTAGGCGTCGTTATAGAAGAAGAGAAGCTCGTGACCCCAGCCGATCCAGATGGGCTGGCGCGAGGTCAGCATGATGCGAATGGCCGTCTTCAGGCTCTGCGGCCAGTGCTCCGGCGCGCCGAGCGAGGTCTGCGTCCAGTCGAAGCTCCGGATGAGCACGCCCATTTCTCCGCCGCCGAGCAGAAAGCTGGGGTCGAGGCTGCTGGCGCTCGTGTCCGGGGGCAGATTCTCGGGAGTCATCGACGCTGAATCTCCTCGCTGGGTCGCTCGACCAAGCGGCATGGGGTTGAAAGGCGTGTCTTGGGATGACGCTGACTGAAACGCGCGACCGGATGGGCTTCCGGATTCTCGCACGGAAACGGCTGTGGTCCGCTCCGGCATGCACGTTCGCAGGGCTCTAGCAAGGTGCGTGACCGGGACGCGGTCAGGCGGAAGCGGCTGCCCCTCGCGGCTATTTATTTTGAATTCTTTTCGCGCTCGCTTTGCGGCCGGCTTTCTAATTCGACATATATTTTTGCACTATACTCGATCGAATCCGTTATCGTTCTTTTCTTCGCGAATCGGGAAAAACGCATAACGCGATTTGTGAAAGTCGATTGAATCGCTTTTCAGATCATTCGCGCGCTTCCCCCGGTGCGACGGGCGTCGGATCCAGCCGCTATCAGGCCGTCGGATGCGGCACCTGGCGCTTTTCCCCCTCTCCGCTTATTGCCGGTTCGCGCTTCGTATTTGCGGGCGCTCATTCAGCATTATCGAAAAAGCAACCGGCTTCATTTCAATTCGTTGCATATAACGCTCATGAACCAGTCAACCCAATCCGTCATGACGAGCCTGACCGAACGTGAAGCCATGCTTCGCCAGGAACTTGCGCTTCGCCCGAATTCACTCGCGGCGACGAATAATCTGGGACTCGTGCTACGCCTGTTGGGCCGACTGCCGGAAGCGGAGCAGATGCTTCGGCAGGCACTCGCGCTGCAACCCGATTCCGCCGAGGTTCTGGTGAATCTTGCTCTCGTTGCATTCGACGACGGCAGGATCGAAGAAGCTCAGGCGACGTTGAACAAGGCGCTGTCGCTCCGACCCGATTCCGTGATGGCCAAGTTCGTGCTCGGCTGCACGTATCAGGCGCAGAAACGCCTGGACGACGCGGCAAACGCGTTTTCGGAAGCCATTGCCGGACTGCCGGACTTCGCGCAGGCGCATGTCTCGCTCGGACAGACGCGCTTCATGCAGAACCGCCTGCCCGAAGCGGAGACGGCGTGCCGCCGCGGCATCGACCTGGCGCCTGACGTGATAGAAGGCCATCTGTGGATGGGCGACATCCTTTGCGCGGCGGGACGGCTGACGGAGTCGGAGGCGTCGTTCAACCGGGCGCTCGCGATCAATCCGCAATCGGCCGAAGCGCATTGCGGCCTCGGCAACGTGGCGCACCGTCGCTTTGACCTGCGTGACGCCGAGGCGCAGTTTCAGAAGGCGTTGGCTTTGCGCCCTGTCTTTTTCGAAGCGAGCCGCGGTCTCGGGTTCGTGCTGCTCGCGGCTGGCCGGGCGCACGAAGCGGAGGGCGCGCTGCGTCAGGCGCTATCGCTCAAGCCCGACGACGCAGGTCTGCAGAGCGCCTTGAACGCCACGCTCGCGTTGCCGCGCGCGCAGCCGCGTCCCGGCGTGCAGACGAGCGTCGACACGTTGATCGCTCCGCGCAAGCCGTCCGCGTGAGCCGCATGGCTGACCGCGTCGGAATGCTTCTGAAAGGAACGGCTCTTGCTTGGCGCCCCTGTGTAATGAAGGGAGGAGAGCATGATCAGCAAACAACGGACCTCGACGGACCAACTCGAAACCATTCCCGACACGTCCAGCCCCGCCTACGCCAAATCGCACCCGTTGATGCGCGCGTTCGATAGCTTCGCGAGCCTCGTCACGCGCTGGGCGGGTTCGCCGTTCGCCTTCGGGCTCGCGGTGGCGAGCATCGTCGCGTGGGTCGTCACCGGGCCGATCTTTCACTATTCAGACGGCTGGCAACTCGTCATCAACACGGGCACGACCATCATCACGTTTCTGATGGTGTTTCTGATTCAGCAGAGCCAGAACAAGGACAGCGTCGCGCTGCATCTCAAGCTCAATGAACTGCTCGCGACGCATCGCGCGGCGAGCAATCACCTGATCGGCATCGAGGACGCGAGCGAAGAAGAACTGCGCAGGCTCGCGGCGGCGTATCTGCGGCTGGCATCGGAAGGCGCCGAGGCGGCGGCCGGAGCGTCGCCCGGTAGCGCGGCGAAGAAGAATTGAGGCCGCGCGACGATCATCGGCTCCTGTTGACTCAATGCGTGACTTTCGCCGGCGCGACGCGCCGGTTCAGCACGCGCGCTTGCAGAACGATCACGAGCAACAAGAAAAGCCCGCGAATCACCGACTGCCAGTAAGCCGACAGGCTGATATACCCGAGCCCGTTCTCGAAGTTCAGCAGATTGAACACGAGCCCGAGCAGCGCGACGCCTGCAATGGTCATCGCGATGGAGCCTTCGCCGCCCGTCAGCCGCGTGCCGCCGAGCACCACCGCCGAGATGGCGAAGAGTTCCCAGCCGACGCCCTCGTTCGGCTGTCCCGCGCCGAACTGCGCCGCGAGAATCGCGCCCGCGATGCCGGCGAGCAAGCCGCTCAACGCATACACCGCGACGAGCGTGCGATCGACGTTCAGCCCCATCAGCCGCGACGCCTCTTCGCTGCCGCCGATCGCGAGCGCATGCCGGCCGAAGCGCGAGCTGCGCAGCGCGATCCAGCCGAGCACCGCCGCGACGAGCGACACGATGCCGGGAATCGGCAGACCGAACAGGTCGCCTTGTCCGAAGGCGGCGAAGTTCGTGTCGGACGAGATGGCGACCGCATCGTTATGGCCGAGCAAGAGCGCGAGGCCATGCGCGCCGAGGCTCGTCGCAAGCGTGACGATGAAGGGGAGGATGCGCATGTGCGTGATGACGATGCCGTTCAACACGCCCACCGCGAGGCCCGCGAACGCTCCGGCGAGCACGCCCGCCACGCCGCCGTGCGGACTCGCCAGCGCGGCGACCACGCTCGCGAGCGCGGCCACCGCGCCCACGGACAGATCGATGCCGCCCGTGATGATGACGAACGCCATGCCGATGGAGATCAGCGCGAACATCGAGTTGTAGCGCCAGAACGATGTGACGTTGTAGGCGGAGGCGAAGTGCTCGTAGCGCACGACGCCCAGGACGAGCAACGCGACGAGCGCGATCAGGATAGGAAGGTTCTTCTTCATGTCATGAGCCTCGGCGGCGCTGCACGTACACGGCGGCGATGATGATCGCGGCCTTCAGCACGAGCGCGGCGGCGTCCGGAATGCCGTGCGCGAGCAGCGTGTAACGCAATAGCTGGATGATGAGCGCGCCGATCAGCGTGCCCGTGATATACGCCTTGCCGCCTGTCAACGCCGTGCCGCCGACCGCGACGGCCGCGATGGCATCGAGTTCGACGCCGAGGCCCACGACGTTTGCATCCGACGACGAATTCACCGAGATCGAGATGAGCCCGGCGAGACCTGCGAGCGCCGCGCATGCGGTGTACGCGATCAGCTTGACGCGCGCTGTCGGAATCCCCGAGAGATACGCCGCGTCCTCGTTGCCGCCCGTGACGAGCAGATACTTGCCGAACAGCGTCTTGCGCACGATCCACGTGAAGACGGCGACGAGCGCGAGCATCAGCAGAATCTGGAACGGCACGCCCGCGACCTTGCCGAGCGCGATCCACTGAAACGCGGGATTGTTGAACGCCTGCAGGCTGCCGTCGGTCACGACTTGCGCGATGCCGCGTCCCGCGATGAAAAGCACGAGCGTCGCGACGATGGGCTGCACGCGAAGCCGCGTGACGAGCAGTCCGTTGAACACGCCGCACACTGCGGCGGCCATCACGGGCAGCGTGAAGGCGAGCAGAATGCCGAGCGGCCCTTCGATGTTCATGAAGAGCATCGGCGCGAGCGCGCCGGCAATCGCCATCGACGCGCCCACGGACAGGTCGATGCCGCCTGTCGCCACCACGAGCGTCATGCCGATGCCGACGATCACGATCGTCACCACCTGCGTGAGGTTCACGTTGAACGTCTGAAGCGACCAGAAGTGCTCGGTGAAGAACAGATTGAACAGAATCATCGCGACGAGCACGATGATCTCGCGCTGAATCGCGACGCCGCGCCGCTTCTTGGCGGGCGCCGTTTGCGCGTCGGCTGCGAGCGGCGCTACGGGTCGTGCAGCAGGTTGTGTCTTGTCGATCATGACTCGTTTCCTTGCGCGGCCGTCGCTTGCGCGAGCGTCGATGTCTCACCCGAGCCGTAGGCGATCGCATCCATGATCGATGCCTCGTTCATCTGCGCGCCATCGAGTTGCGCCACGGTTTCGCCGTCGCGGATCACGACTGCGCGGTCGGCCACGGCAGTGAGTTCTTCTAGCTCGGACGCCGACAACAGTACGGCCATGCCCGCATCGCGCAACTCGCGCACGATCTTCGCGACGTCCGCTTTCGCGCCCACGTCGATGCCGCGCGTCGGCTCGTCGAGCAGCAGAAGACGCGGATTCGTCGCGAGCCAGCGCGCGAGCAAGACCTTTTGCTGATTGCCGCCCGAGAGTTCGCGTATCGGTTGATCGGGCGAGCGCAGCTTGATGCCGAGCGACGCGATGAAGCTGTCCACGATTTCGCGCTGCTTCGCAACGTCCACGACGCCGCGCTTAGTGAGCGCGGGCAGGCAGACGAGCGTGAGGTTGTCGCGCACGGAAAGCTCCGGCACGATGCCTTCGGCCTTGCGGTCTTCGGTGAGATACGCGATGCCGCGCGTGATCGCATCTTTCGGCGACTTGAACGCGGCGCTTTCGCCGGCCACCGTGAGCGCACCGCGCGAAGGACGGTCCGCGCCGAACAGAAGGCGCATCGTCTCCGTGCGGCCCGAGCCGAGCAATCCGGCGAGACCCACCGCTTCGCCCGCATGCACGTCGAGCGATACGTTCGTGACTTTCGCGCCCGCCGCGAGCGACTGCGCGCTCAACGCGACCGCGCCGCGCTTCGCCAGATTTTCTTCTTTCACCGCGCTGTCTTCGTGCACGACGGCGGCGAGCGTGCGGCCGAGCATCGTCGTCACGAGCTTGAGCTTGTCCATCTCCTGCATGGTGCTTTCCGCGACCGTCTGGCCGTCGCGCATCACGGTGACGCGGTCGCACAGCGCATACAGTTCGTCCAGCCGATGCGACACGAAGATGACCGCGCGCCCGTCGTCGCGCAAGCGGCGCACCACGCCGAAAAGCAGTTCGACTTCGCGCTCATCGAGCGATGACGTCGACTCGTCCATGATGACCATCTTCGCATCCGACGAAACGGCTCGCGCGAGCGCGACCATCTGCTGAATGGCGGTCGAATAGTCGCGCACGGGCTTCTTCACGTCGATATGGAGTCCGAACGATTCAAGGAGTTCAGTCGCGCGCCGCTGCACCGTTTTCCAGTCGATCAGGCCGAAGCGGCGCGGCTCGCGTCCGAGAAATATGTTCTCGGCCACCGAGCGAAACGGCACGAGGTTGATCTCCTGATAGATCGTGCTGATGCCCGCTTCGCGCGCTTCCTTCGGCGTGCGGAAATCCACTTCGCGTCCGTCGAAGCGGATGGTTCCGCCGCTCTTGCGATACGCGCCGGTGAGAATCTTGATGAGTGTCGACTTGCCCGCGCCGTTCTGGCCGATGAGCGCGTGCACCTCGCCGGCCGCCACGGTGAGGCGCGCGTGCTTGAGCGCCGCGACGCCGCCGAAGGCAATGTCGATGTCCTGCATGTCGAGTAGGGGAGCAGTGGCCATGCGGCGCTTCCGTCCTTTAGAAAAGCGAGCGCCCGAAGGCGCCCGCGAACCAACATAGACTGCTTCGCTCAATAGCCGTACTGCATGCTGGCGTCGACGTTGCTCTTGTCGTAGAAACGATCGGAGACTTTGACCCACGGCGGAATGGTCTCGCCCTTCGCGTATTTCTGCGCGACATCGCACGCGAGCGGTCCGAAGAACGGGCTCGACTGCACGCTCGCGCCGAGTTCGCCTGCCTTGATCGCTTCGAGGCCGCCCTTTGTGCCGTCGATCGTGACGAGGACGATGTCCTTGCCCGGCTGCTTGCCCGCCGCCTTGATCGCGGCGATCGCGCCGAGCGCCATTTCGTCGTTGTGCGCGTAGACGGCGGTCACGTCGGGATGCGCCTGCAACAGCGTTTCCATGACCTGGCGGCCCTTGTCGCGCGCGAAGTCGCCGCTTTGCGACGCGACGATCTTCATGCCCGGATTCTTCGCGATGACCTCGTCGAAGCCCTTCTTGCGGTCGTTCGCAGCGGACGCGCCGGTCGAACCTTCGAGCTCGATGATCGTCGCCTTGCCGTTGGTGGCTTTCACGAGCCAGTCGGCGGCGCGGTGGCCCTGATCGATGAAGTCCGATCCGATGAACGTGATGTAGTCGCGCCCGGCCTTCGCCATCGACTGGTCGATGTTGCGGTCGACGAGAATCACTGGAATGCCGGCCTTCTTCGCCTGCAACACGACCGGCGCGAGCGGCTTTTCTTCGCGCGGCGGGAACACGAGCAGATCGACGTGCTGCGCGATCATGCTCTGGATGTCGGACACCTGCTTGGCGGCCGAGCTGTTCGCATCGGTGATGATGACCTGCCAGCCGCATTTCGATGCGACGTCCTTGAAGCTCTTGGTCTCGGCGAGCCGCCACGGGTTGTTGCTCTCCGTCTGCGCGAAGCCCACGCGCAGCGGCTTCTTGTTCGGGATCTTCGGCAACGCGTCGTCGGCGGCGTGCGCGGCTCCGGCGCCGGCTGCGAGCGTCAGAACGGTGAGCGCGGCGGCGAGCGGGCGCAGGCCCGAGCGGAGATTCTTCTTTAGCGACACCATGTCTTCCTCCGATAGGATGATTCGTCTTGTTGGTAATGCCGATGCTTGTTGTTGCCCGGTCTGTCTGATGCGAGAGATGCTGCTGCCTTGCGCGCTCTGTATTAACGTCTTATTGGCGGCTAATCACTAATATTATTAATTGCGAACTGATGCGCTTCGGCGATGACCTTCACCGATCCGCGCTCGATCAACGGGCCGTCGAGCTTGACGGTGCGCCGCCGCAACGGCGCGCCGACGGCGCGGTTGTGTTCCTCTTGCAGAAGCGTTTCGACTGCCCAGCGGCCGAGGTCGTAGTTCGGCAACACCACGGTGGATAGCGGTGGATGCGTGTGGCGCGCGATCTCCTGATCGTCGTAGCCGACCACGGAGACGTCGTCGGGCACGCGCAGCCCGAGTTGCTTGAGCGCCTCGATGGCGCCGAGCGCCATCAAATCGTTCGCGCAGAAAATGGCCGTCGGCGGATTCGGCTCGCGCATGAGCGAGAGCGTCTGCTCGAAGCCGGCGCCCGAACTCCAGTCGCCTTCGCGCACGAGTTCCGGCGCGAACGGCAAGTCCGCCGTGGCGAGCGCCGTGCGATAACCCTTCAGCCGGTCGCGCGCCGCGTCCTGATACGGCTCGCCGTTGATATAGCCGATGCGCCGATGCCCCGCCGCGAGCAGATAGTCCGTCGCCGTGTGCCCGCCCGCAACCTCGGCCGGCACGACCGACGACAGGTTCGCCTCGCTCGCGTAGCAGTTGAGCAGCACTGTCGGCACCTTGGCGAGCGCCGCGGGCAGCGCGACGAGCCGTGTGTAGACGGTCGCGTAGATCACGCCGAGCAGGTTGGGGTGGTCGAGCGTCGCGGCGAGCACGCGCGCCTCGATCTCCGCGTTGCCGTGCGTCGAATAGACGGCGAGCAGGCGGCCATGCGCGAACGCGGCGTCGCGCGCCCCGTCGATGCACACGACCGGATGCGGGCTCGTCGAGATCTCATCGGCGAGATACACGATCAGATTGCGCTCGCTCTGCGCGCCGGGTGTGTCGAAGGCGTCGAGCGCGGCGGGCTCGCGCGGCGTCATGCGATAGCCGAGCTCCTGCGCCGCGCGCAGCACCTTGTCGCGCGTGACGTCCGAGAACTTCGCGCCGCTCGCGTTGTTGAGCACGAGCGATACCGTCGACTGCGAAACTCCGGTGAGCTTCGCAATGTCGGTCATCGTCGGGCGGCGCTGCGTGGTTTTCTTCATCGGACGGATGCGGCGTATGAGGCTTGGCGACAGACCTTAACACTAATATTAGTGATGAACAACACGGAAACCACCTAGCCACAGCATGGGACGGCACAGGGTTTTCACCGAGTATTACTAATAATATTGACGGCGCGATTACTGCCGTGCCATTCTCTTTCCGACCGATTGACGACCGAAAGGAGCGGCGCATGGGCCGATACGACGAGACGACGAGAGACGCGCTTGCACAAGCGTTCGAGCGAGACGGTTTCGTGCTGTTGCGGGATCACTTCGAGCGCGCGAAGCTCGAAGCGTGGCGCGAGGCATTCGCGCCGCTGTTGCAGCCACATGTCGATGCAGCGCGCGAGGCATCGGCGAGCGGCAATCGCGGGCCGGGCCGCTATTACGTGACCTTGCCGTTCGAAGGCGAGTTCGCGGACCCGTCGATCATCTGCGACGAGGACATCATTGGCATCGTCGAGCGCGTGGCGGGACGCGATCCGGTCATGTGCCAGCTCGCGACCGATACGCCGGTTCTGGGCTCGGACTTTCAGGACTGGCATCGCGATACGCCGCCGCTTTTCGACGACGCGCCCGAGACGCCGTCGTTTCAGCTTGCCGTGAACTTTCCGCTCGTCGATGTAGACGAGCGCAACGGCTCGCTGGAAACGACGCGCGGCACGCACCGCGTCTCGCGCGAAGAAGCGCTAGCCGGTCTCGCCGATGGACGCTTCCCGCCCGAGCGCGTGCCGATGCGCGTCGGCGACGTGATGATCCGCGATGTGCGCGGGCTGCATCGCGGCACGCCGAACTACATCGACGAACCGCGTCCGATGGTCGTGATCGGCTATAGCCGCGCATGGTATTTCCGGCCCGAAGTGCATATCGACGTGCCGCGCGCCGTGCTCGCCGACCTGCCGCCGCGCGCGAAACGACTGCTGCGCTACAACCCGGTGGTCGAGCGCACGCAGCGCATCTTCGACGAAAACTACCGGCAGTTCGCATATTGAGCGCCGATCGGACCCCGTCCGGGCGCGCGGACGAAGCGCTCGTGGAATTGCGCCACGGCGCGCGGCGCGTGCTGCTCGCCCCGCACGTCGGCGGCGCGATTGCGGCATTCTTCGACGCCCGCGAGCCCAACGAAGGCGGCGCGCTGCACTGGCTGCGTCCCGCCACCGTCGATGCGCTCGCCGCGCGCAATCCGCTCGGCATGGCGAGCTTTCCGCTCGTGCCGTACTGCAACCGTATTCGCGATGCCCGCTTCACATTCGATGGCGCGCTCGTCGATCTATCCGGCGACGGCAACGCGTTCCCGCACGCGTTGCACGGCAACGGATGGCGGCGGCCGTGGCGCGTCGAAGCCGTCTCCGAGGCGAGCGCCCGTCTCACGTTGTCGCACGTGCCTTCGCAGGAACCGGCGCATCATTGGCCGTTCGCGTTCGAAGCGGCGCAGGACATCGCGCTGGATGCGCAGTCGCTCACTGTGACCATGTCGCTGCGCAATCTGTCGGACCGGCCGATGCCCTTCGGCCTTGGACATCATCCGTATTTTCCGCGCACCGGGCACACGGTCGTGCGCACGCGGGTCGGGTCGATGTGGCATACGACGCCCGAGCCGCTGCCGACGCACGCCGGCCCGCATCCGTGCATCGACGCGCTGGCATCGCGCGAGGGCATGTCCGCCGATGCCTTCGATCTCGACAATAACTTCACGGGCTGGTCGCGGGAGACGTCGGTCGCGTGGCCGCGCGAGCATCGGTCGGTCACGCTGCGAGCGGAAGCGCCGTTCGACTTCACGGTGATTTATGCGCCTTTGTCGTTCGGGTCGCTGCTGTGTGTCGAGCCGGTCAGCAATGTCGCGGATTGGGTGAATCTCGAGGTCGACCAGTCGCTGAAGGGCGGCGGCGTGCTTGCGCCGGGAGAGTCGGTCAGCGCGCGGTTCTGGCTGACGCCTGAGGTCGAGTAGGACGGTTCGCGGCTGGCGCGACGAGCGCATGTGCTTCCGTCATGCACGTCGCTCGTCGCGCCGCCGTGTGCTCAATGACCGAAGAACACCTCGCATTGCGGCAGGCCGCTGCATGTTTCGGTGGTCCGTCCGCCAGCCGACATGCTCGTCCCGGCTTTCGTGCCGCCGTAGGCTTGTTCGCCGGATGCGGAGTCGGTTGTCGCGGCGTCGGCTTGCCGTGCGGTGTGCGAGGAATCCATCGGACGCATCGTCTGGACGACTTGTTGCGCCGTGTCGGGCATGCCTTGCGCGCGGGCGTTGCCGATGCCCGCGGCCAGCGCACAGGCAGCCATCATCGCGATGAATTTCGGGTTGACGTTCGTCTTCATGTTCCAGCTCCTCAGAAGCGAATGCACAAGCAGCCGGCAACACGTTCCCGGACTCCTTGCAGCGGTGGAAGAATTGGCGCGCCGCGACCATGCGAAGCCAGCGCGTTCGCCGGCCGCAGTCGACCTAGCAACGACGCAGACGGCACGACCGAGCCCTTGTGATGAAATGCCGGGATGTCGTCGTATGCGGCGGGCGCGATGACTAACCGCGCAGGCACACATTAGGGTCTGGGAAGAAGACGCGAAATCCCTATGTGGAAGGGATGCGTACGGGGGGAGTGATAAAGCTCAGAAGGGGTTGCGCCCGGCCCGCGCAACGAACGGCGCAGACCGGGCGGCCTTGCAAAAAGCGAACGCGTTACTGCGAACTCGACGTACCGCTACCGGACGAACCCGAACCGCTCTTCTTGTGCATCTTGTTCATTTTGCTGCTGGAACCGCTGCCCGAGCCCATGGTCGAGGAGCCCGTTGCGCCCGACGTTGCGCCCGTCGTGCCATTTGCGTTCGGCGTGCCCATGCCGGTGCCGCCTTGACCCGCGCCGTTGCCGCCTGCCGTGCCGCCCCCCGTTCCGCCGCCGCCCGCGCCACCACCGGCGCCGCCGCCTGCGCCCTGCGCGAACACGGCGCCCGACAGGCTCAGAATCATTGCGGATACGAGTAAGCTCTTCTTGGCGATTTTCATGGTGCCTCCCTTGAATTTGGTCATGTGACGCGCGCCGCTGCGGTTTCCTGCGCGGCGTCGCGCCTTACATGGCGCAATCCGTGTGCCGCAATCGTGAGCGTTCGCGCTCCTGAGCGCGGCTATCTGGAAGACAAGGCGATTCGGTTACGCCAGCGCCTCGTCGCACCATTCAATGGCCCACGCCCGCGCACAATGCAGTGCGTCCCACTCGTTCGGGAAAGAGTCGAGATCACCGGATTCGTGGACTTCCACGTTCGGCGTGTGTTCGTTGGGCGCGCTGGTGATTCGGGCGCGCGCATAAAAGCTGCCGTCTTCATCATGGCGAGCGGTACAGTCGATATGAAAATTCTTGTAGTCAAAACGCATTAGGAAGTTCTCCACAAGAGAGTGCGTGGCGTCGCGGCTGACATTCCGAAGCCGGGCCCGACACGCGTGCAATAAGCACCGCTGGAGCGGTGCTTGCTCGATGCCGGTGATGCGGCTGACCTCACCAACGGAGCGCGCTCATGACCACGCACGAAAAGACGCAAGAGAAGACGCAAGAGAAGACGCAACAGCAGCATGGACAATCTGCGGACGGCGATGACAAGGCGACCTTCGACGAGTTCAAAGCGCTCGTCAACATGACGGCGCATCAGCTGGAAAAATGGCTGGCGACGGATGAATCTCAGGCCGTGGGCCAAAAGGACGGGAACGCGGAGTCGGTCGGGCATCAGTCCGGGCGGCGCATTATCGAATTGCTCGGCGCGAAGAAGAGCGAATTGCATGCCGACGACTACGGCCACATGCGCAAGGTCATCGGCTACGTGAAACGCCATTTGGCGCAGCGCCCGCAAGGCGATATCGAGCATACGAAGTGGCGCTACTCGCTGATGAACTGGGGCCATGATCCGTTGAAATAGCAGCGCGGCGGCGCCATGTTTGCCCTACCGCCGGTTTGCAAACTTCCCGCGACACGATTAGCGTACTGTATAAATATACAGTATCATAGCCAAGATGGAACTGTCCGAAAAGCTCGAAATTCTTGCGGATGCCGCGAAGTACGACGCATCGTGCGCGAGCGGCGGCGCGCCCAAGCGCGAGTCGCGCGGCGTCGAAGGCTTGGGCGCGAGCACGGGCTCGGGCATTTGCCACAGCTTCACGCCGGACGGCCGCTGCGTGTCGCTACTCAAGATTCTGCTCACGAACTTCTGCCTGTACGACTGCCAGTACTGCATCAACCGCCGCTCCAGCAACGTGCCGCGCGCGCGGTTCACGCCGGAAGAAGTCGTCACGCTGACGCTGGACTTTTATCGCCGCAATTACATCGACGGGCTGTTCCTGAGTTCGGGCGTGATTCGGTCCTCGAACTACACCATGGAGCAACTGGTGCTCGTGGCGAAGACCCTGCGCGAGAAGCATCAGTTCCGCGGCTACATCCATCTGAAGACGATTCCGGACGCCGATCCCGGCCTGATCGCGCAGGCGGGGCGCTATGCGGACCGCTTGAGCGTGAACATCGAGCTGCCGACTGAGATCAGCCTCGAGCGCCTCGCGCCGGAAAAAAGCGGCCGCACCATCAAGCTGGCGATGGGCAACATTCGCGTCGCGCGCGAGGAGTCGGAAGCGGAGCCGCGCGCGCCGCGCTTCGCGCCGGCGGGGCAGAGCACGCAGATGATCGTCGGCGCGGACGAGACCGACGACCGCACCATTCTCGGCACCGCCGAAACGCTGTACGGCTCGTATCAGTTGAAGCGCGTCTACTATTCGGCGTTCAGCCCGATCCCCGACAGTCCGTCCGGCGTGCCGTCGAAGGCGCCGCCGCTTCTGCGCGAGCATCGGCTGTATCAGGCCGATTTTCTGATGCGCGGCTATGGCTTCAATGCCGCGGAGTTGCTCGGCGATGCAGGCAATCTGCCGCTCGATGTCGATCCGAAGCTCGCATGGGCGCTCGCGCATCGCGAGCGTTTCCCGGTCGATCTGAACACCGCGCCGGTGCGCATGATCGCGCGGGTGCCGGGCATCGGCATGCGCAACGCGAAACGCATCGCGGAACTGCGCCGCGCGCGGCGCGTGCGCTACGCGGATCTCGCGCGGCTACGCTGCGCGATGGACAAGGTGAAGCCTTTCGTCGTGACGGAAGACTATCGGCCGCCGCTCGCCGAGGCATCGTCGGAGCATTTGCGAAAGGCGCTTGCCACGCAGCCGGTGCAGCTTTCGCTCATCTAGCGATGCATGTCATCACCATTGACGACGACTTCGACGCATGGCGCAGCGCGGCGCTCGACGCGCTCGCCCGAGACCTGAAGCCCGAGTCGATCGAATGGCGCACGCAGCAAAGCGGCACGCCCGCATTATTCGCGGCATCTACCGAAACGGCCGCGCCGGCCACTGAAGCAGCGCAAGTGCGCGTGTCGCGCGAACTCGCCGCGTTGCTCAAGGACGCCGCGCATTTCCGCGACGAGCGGCGCTTCGGCTTTCTGTATCGCGTGCTGTGGCGCTGGACGCATGGCGACCGCTCGGTGGCGTCGGCGGCCGATGAAGACGGCGCGCGTCTCTACAAGATGGCGAAGGCGGTGCGCCGCGCGCAGCACGACATGATCGCGTACGTGCGTTTCCGGCAGCGCGAGGCGTCGCTCGGACCGCCGGAATTCGTCGCGTGGTACGAGCCGGATCACGACGTGCTCGCCTGGGGCGCGGAGCATTTCGCGGCGCGCATGGGTCAGTCGACGTGGCTTATCACGACGCCGGATGGCGCGGCCATGTGGAACGGCGAGCGTTTGCAGATCGAGCGACGCCGCGCGCTCGCGTCGGACCATGCGTCCGACACGCCCGACGCCGCCGAAGACCTGTGGATGACCTACTACCGCAGTATCTTCAACCCTGCGCGCCTGAACGAATCCGTGCTCGAACAGCAAATGCCGGTGCGCTTCTGGAAGGGATTGCCGGAAGGCGCGCTCATTCCGCAGCTCGTCAGCGATGCGCGCGGCGGCGCGCGGCGCGTCGCGCAGGCGCGGGCGGTCGGCGCGCTCGGCGGCAAGATCGTGCAGGTGGAGGCAGAAGACGCGCAGCCGGAACGCGACGCGCCCACGTCGCTCGACACCTGCCGCCGCTGCGATCTGTGGCGTCACGCGACGCAAGCCGTCCACGGCGCAGGCCCGGCCGATGCGTGCATCATGCTGCTCGGCGAGCAGCCGGGCGATCAGGAAGACCTGAAAGGCGAGCCGTTCGTAGGACCCGCCGGACAGTTGCTCGACGACGCCATGCGCCAGGCGCAGGTCCCGCGCGAGCAGGTTTATTTGACCAACGCTGTGAAGCATTTCAAATGGGAGCCGCGCGGCAAGCGGCGGCTGCACAAGACGCCCGCGCAGCAGGAAGTCGAAGCGTGCTCGTACTGGCTGGAGCGCGAGCTGGAGCAGACCGGCGCGCGCGTCATCGTCACGCTGGGCGCGACGGCGCTGACCGCGCTGCTCGGCAAGCGCGCGACGTTGCGGGCGCATGTCGGCCGCGTCACGCCGTATGGCGACAAGCTGATCGTCGCCACGTATCACCCGTCTTATGCGCTCAGGCAACTCGACGACACCGCGCGCGACAAGACCATCGCCGATATCGTCGATGCGCTCGCCAAGGCGCGGTCGCTCGCCGCGCAGACGCAGCCGGGCTAGAACGCGGCGCGCACCACGCCGCCGTCCGCGCGCAACGCCGCGCCGTTCGTCGCCGACGACAACGCCGAGCACACGTACACGACCATGTTCGCGATCTCCTCCGGCGCGATGAAGCGCTTGAGCAGCGAACTCGGCCGCGCTTCTTCGAAGAACGACTTCTGCACATCCTCCATGCTCTTGCCGTCCGAGAGCTTCTCGACGAACTCGGTCACACCTTCCGAACTCGTCGGGCCGGGCAAGACGGAGTTGACGGTGACGCCGGTGCCCGCGCACGTTTCGGCGAGCCCGCGCGACAGCGCCAGTTGCGCGGTTTTGGTCAGACCGTAGTGGATCATCTCCACGGGAATCTGAATGCCGCTCTCGCTGCTGATGAACACCACGCGGCCCCAGTTCTTCTGCTTCATCTTCGGCAGATAGGCGCGCGACAGCCGCACGCCCGACATCACGTTCGCGTTGAAGAAGCGCAGCCAGTCGTCGTCGGAGATGTCTTCGAACGGCTTCGGCTCGAAGATGCCCATATTGTTCACGAGGATGTCGACCTCCGGGAAGCGCTGCACGAGCGCGTCGACTTGCGCCGCGTCGGAGACATCGCCTGCGAAGCCTTCGGCCTGCGCGCCGGGAACGAGCTGGCGCAGCTTGCCGAGCGCGGCATCGACGGACGATTGCGAGCGTCCGTTCACGATCACGCGCGCGCCTTCACGTGCGAGCGCCACGGCAATGGCATGGCCGATTCCCTTCGTCGAACCAGACACGAGTGCGAGCTTGTTGGCGATTTGCAGGTCCATCGTTGCTCCTTCGAAGCGTGGGTTGAATGGCGGCGCTTGAGCGCGCGTTCGACGCATGGTAGCGAGACTCGCGTGTTCATGCTCAAAAGCGGCTTTGCCACGCATGACACCCGGCGACATAAATGTTGGATGGCGCGCGCGGCGGGCATCGTCCATAGTGGCGCCACGGTGATCGACAGCCCCACCGCAGACCCGCAGACCGTCATCCAGCCAACGAACTCAGGTGCCGACATGTCTCATGTAACGAACGTCTCCTCGCTCGATTCCCTCGTCCGCCACGCCCGCCGCGCGCTCGTCGCGGGGCTCGTGACCGGCGTCGCGCTGTTCGCGGGCGCGGCGAACGCGGCGAGCGCGGCGAGCGCTGCGGTGCCTGCGGACACCACGATCTACGTGTATCCGTTCGCAAGCGACGCGGGCGACGTGAAGCTCGACAATCATGGTCTCGCGTCCAAGCTCAAGACCGCGATGTCCGGCGACACAGAGGCGCAGCAGCAGGCGCAAGACGCCATCGCGGCGCGCGAAGAAGTGGCCGACGAAATCGTCGCGAAACTCCAGTCGATGGGTCTGCGCGCGGTCCGCGCCGACGTCGCGCCGCCCGATGACCAGAACGCGCTCGAAGTCGTCGGCAGCATCGACAAGATCGACGCGGGCAATCGCCGCCGCCGCATGCTGATCGGGCTCGGCGCGGGACAAAGCAAGGTCACGGCGACCGTGCAGCTCGTGTTCAAGCCGGCGCACGGCGCGCCGCAATTGCTCGAACAGTTCGATGCCAGCGCCGACAGCGGTCACGCGCCGGGCGTCGCGGAAACGGCGGGCGTCGGCGCGGTGGCGGGTCACGCGGTGAGCTCGCTCGCCGTATCGGGCGGACTGCACGCGGTTTCCGAAACGAAGCGCGCAGGCGTTTCATCCGACGAACAGCGCCTCGGCGACGCCATTGCCAAGCAGATCGGGCAATCCGCGCAAACCTGATGGCCCGCGCGTTCCGGAACCACATACACTACCGGTTCCGGACGGATGTTCGATTCGCGAGGCCCTGCATGCCCACGCTTGCCCTGATTGCGTTGACCGTCGTCGCGACCGTGATCGTGGTATTGGTGATCGCCAACCTGACGAGCGGTGAAAAGAAGATCGAGCACAAGATCGAGCGTCTCTACGCGAGCGACGATCCGCAGTTCCTCCGGTCGATGGGTCTGCTGCTCGGACCGCCCGTGGTGGACGGCAACCGCTTCGAGGTGCTCGTGAACGGCGACGAAATCTTTCCCTGGATGCTCGAAGGCATCCGCTCGGCGAAGAAGACGATCACCTTCGAGACGTTCATCTACTGGTCGGGCGCGATAGGCGAGCAGATCGCCGAGGCGCTGGCCGAAAAGGCGCGCGCAGGCGTCTCGGTGCATGTTCTGCTCGACTGGGTCGGGTCGTCCAAGATGGACAAGCGCTACTTGCAGACGCTGCGCGACGCGGGCGCGGAGGTCATTCAGTATCACAAGCCGCACTGGACGGGACTCGGCCGCATGAACGACCGCACGCACCGCAAGCTGCTCGTGATCGACGGCCGCACGGGTTTCACGGGCGGCGTCGGCATCGCGGACGAATGGACAGGCCATGCGCAGGACGAGAAGCATTGGCGCGATACGCACTTTCGCGTGCAAGGTCCGGCGGTCGGGCAGATGCAGGCGGTCTTCATGGACAACTGGGTCAAGGCCACCGGCAACGTGCTGCACGGCGCGAACTATTTTCCCGAGATCGAGCGCGCGGGCGACGGTCTCGCGCACATGTTCAGCAGTTCGCCTTCGGGCGGCAGCGACGACATGCAGCTCATGTATCTGATGGCGATCACCGCCGCGACGCATTCCATCCATCTGTCGAGCGCCTACTTCGTGCCCGACAAGCTGACCATCAACGCGATTGTCGAGGCGGCGCGGCGCGGCGTGCGCGTGCGCATCATCACGCCGGGCAAGCGCATCGACACGCATACGGTGCGCGAGGCGTCGCGCGCGTGCTGGGGCGATCTGCTCGCGGCGGGCGTCGAGATGTACGAATATCAGCCGACGATGTTTCATTGCAAGCTGATCGTCGTCGATGAATTTCTGGTGTCGGTCGGCTCGACCAACTTCGACAGCCGGTCGTTCAAGCTCAACGACGAAGCGAACCTCAACATCTACGACCGCGACTTCGCGCGCCAGCAGACCGCGATTTTCGACGCGGATATCGAGCGTTCCAAACGCATCACGCTCGAAGACTGGCAGCGTCGCGGGCTCGGAGAACGCATGCTGGAACGCGTTGTGGCATTGTTGGACCCTGAACTGTGATGCGCCGGCGCATGGACAAAAACTGTTCTTGCACCAGGCTTTCGAGCGGCCTAAAGATTGGCCAGTGTGCGCCGATAAGACGCTTACGCAAACACGCCCCTTCGATTCCGGCACTTCATGCACGGCACTTATAACTTCTGGCTCGTGGCGGCATCGCTCGTCGTCGCCACGCTCGCCTCGTACACGGCCCTCGACATCTCCGGCCGCATCGCGATGCTGTCGCATTCGCGCATGCGGCATGTCTGGCTCGCGGGCGGCGCGGCCTCCATGGGCGTAGGCATCTGGTCGATGCACTTCGTCGGCGTGCTGGCGTTTTCCCTTCCCATCAAGCTCGGCTACGACTTTCGCATCACGGCGGCGTCGCTCGTGATCGCGATGCTGGTCTCGTTCTTCGCGCTCTCGGTCATCAACCGCGCGCGGCTGACGTTTCAGCGCCTCGCCGCGAGCAGCCTGCTCATGGGCGCGGGCATCGCCGCCATGCACTACACGGGCGATGCCGCGATGCGCATGCATCCGGCGATACAGTACGACCTGCTGCTTTTCGCCGCGTCGATCGTGATCGCCGTGGTCGCGTCGGGCGCGGCGCTGTGGATCGCGCGCGTGCTGTCCAACGCGAACCAGTCGAACATCACGCAAAAGCGCGGGGTGTCGGCGCTCGTCATGGGCATCGCGATCACCGGCATGCACTACACGGGCAACGCCGCCGCGAACTTCCTGCCCGGCGCCATTTGCGGCGCGGCCAACGACGTCGACGTACATTGGCTCGCCACGACGGTCATGCTGTTCACGTTCGCCATCTTGATCATCACGCTCGTGCTGTCGCGTTTCGACGCGCAGAACGAGTTGCTAGCGGGTTCCGTGTCGCGACTGCATGGGCAGATCGTTCACATGGCAACGTTCGATACGCTCACGGACCTGCCGAATCGCCGGACCGTGACGGAGCGCATCGGCCGCGCGGTCAGGAACGCGACGAACAACGGCAGCCGTTTCGCGATTCTCTTCATGGATCTCGACGGCTTCAAGACCATCAACGATTCGCTCGGCCATTCGATCGGCGACGAAGTGCTGCAAGCGTTCGCCAAGCGCCTGCTGCAATGCGTGCGCGGCGGCGATGCGGTCGGCCGCTTGGGCGGCGACGAGTTCGTCGTCGTGCTCGAAGGAATAGGCACGCCCACGGATGCCGAGAAGCTCGCGGAACGCATTCTCGATGCGATGAGAAAGGGGCTCGTCGTAGCGGATCATTCGCTGCAAGTGATGCCGAGCATCGGCATCGCGCTTTTCCCCGAAGACGGCGATAGCGTCGAAACGCTGCTCAAGCATGCGGATGTCGCGATGTATGAGGCGAAGCGCGGCGGGCGCAGCACGTATCGCTTCTTCGAGGCGAGCATGAACGAGGCGGCGGTGCGCACGCTGCAGATTCAGCAGGCGTTGCATGAGGCGTTGACCGAAGGCTACTTCTATCTGCTGTTTCAGCCGAAGTTTCGCGGGGACGGCGAGCTAGCGGGCGCGGAGGCGCTCATTCGGCTGAATCATCCGGAAATCGGTCTTTTGACGCCGATGGAGTTCATTCCGATCGCGGAGCGTTCGGGGCAGATCGTCGACATCGGCTATTGGGTCGTGCGCGAGACGTGCCGGCATATCGTGCGGTGGCACGAGTCCGGGCGGGCGGCGGTGAAGGTCGCCATCAATCTCTCGCCGCGGCAATTGAACGAAGCGGACCTCGTCACGCGCGTGCTGCAGATCGTGCGCGAAGAGGGCGTGCGAAGCGATCAGTTGATGTTCGAGATCACCGAATCCGTCGCGATGCAGGACGCGCCGCGCACCACCGAGATGATTCGCGCGTTTCAAGACAACGGCTGTGAGATCGCCATCGACGATTTCGGCACCGGTTATTCCAGCCTCGCCTATTTGCAGCGGTTCCGCGCCAAGCAACTGAAGATCGACCGTTTCTTCACCAACGGCCTCGATGAGAACGGGCAGGAAGGGCACGCTATCGTGTCGGCGATCATTGCGCTCGCGCATTCGCTCGATATGGATGTCGTCGCGGAAGGCGTGGAGACCGGCACGCAGCTCGGCCGCCTGCAAGACATGCGGTGCGACGAAATGCAGGGCTTTCTGCTGGCGCGGCCGCTTTCATCCGACGCATTCGCCGTGTTGCTCGAAAGTGGTCGCGTGAATGTGTGAGGCAGGGCGGCGTCCGAGGTTAGTTAGGACGCCGTAGCAATGCAATGTGCGCCAGTGCGCGCACGGTCGCCGCGCGGGTCCCTATAATCGCGCGATGGAACCTCAACTCGACAAACGCTTCGGCTTTCTGATTGCGGACGTAGACCGTCTGTGCGGAAACCGCTTCGACGAACTCGCGAAATCGTCGCTCAATCTCACGCGCGCGCAATGCCGCGTGCTCGCGTACCTGTCGCATTACGGCGAAGTGAATCAGGCGCGGCTCGCGTCGCTGCTCGAAGTCGCGCCGATCTCCGCGGGCCGCCTGCTGGACCGCATGGAGGAGGGCGGCTGGATCGTGCGGCGGCACAATCCCGAAGATCGCCGCGAGCGTCAGGTGCGCATGACGCCGAAGGCGCAGAAGGCGCTCGACAAGGCGCGGCGCGTCGGCGACGAGATCGCGGCGGAAGCGCTGACCGGTCTCGGCCGCCAGGAGAAAGATCAACTGATCGCGCTGTTACAACGCGTGCGGAGCAACCTGAGCCGGATCGTCGACCGGTAACGCTTGGGAGCGCTTCTTGCAGGGCCGTGACGCGCCATGCAAAGAAACGGGCCGTCCGCCGCGACGGTCGTCCACACCGGAGAATGTCATGCTGAACGTTCGCACCGCACCGCTCGCCGTCATCGCGCTGGCCGCCGCCGCGCTCGTCACCATACCTTGCACGCCTGCGCACGCGCAGGATGCGGGCGCTTCCACGCCGAAGCAGATCAAGAAGGCGGAGCGAAAGGCGGCGCGCGCCAAGAAGAACGCCGAGCTGAAAGACCTCGAAAAGAACGGCTACAACCCGGCTGGCGAGCAGACCGACTATCCGCAGAACTTGCAGAATGCGCAGCGGCGCGTGAATGCCGAGAAGGCCGGGCAGCCAGCGCCGGCGTCGGCGCCCTGAAGACGCCTGGAGGACAGGCCACGTTCGCGCACGCCCCGACGCGTGCGCGTGACTCACGCGGCGTCCGCGAACGGCATCGCGCGATGCTGCGCCGCCTCGGCTGGCCGTGTAACGCGAGCGCCGGGCACGCTGCCGATCCCGAACACCGGCCGCGCGAGGTAAAAGCCCTGCGCGAGAAGATGCGGCCACTGCGCGAGCCATTGCGCCTGCGCGGCCGTTTCCACCCCTTCGATCACCACTGACAGCTTGAGCCGCGTCATGAGCGAGAGCACCGACGAGAAGACGGTGCGCGCGTCCGCATTGCGCGGCGCCTCCGCCAGCAGTTCCTTTGCGATCTTCACCGTGCCGAAGCTGATCGGACCCAGCGCGGCCAGGCACGCGAAGCCGGTGCCGAAGTCGTCCATTGCGACGTTGATGCCGCGCGCGCGCAAACGTTGCACGACCTTCGCGATCGACGGAAAGCGCGCGAGGTCCTGACTCTCGGACAACTCGACTTCGATCGACGAGGGCGCGATGCCGTGATCGCGGCATACGGCTTCGAGCCGATCGGCGAAGCCGATCCGCGCGGCAACCGACGGCGGGACATTGATCGCAACGGGATACGTCGCGCCGCCGTTGGCCTGCCAGATCGAGATGTCGAGCGAGACCGCGTTCATCACGAAGTCGGTGAGCTCGATCATGACTTCTTCGTCATCGAGCGCTTCGTGGAATGCGCCCGGCAGCAGCAGGCCGAACTCCGGATGACGCCAGCGAATAAGAGCTTCCATCTGCGCGAGCTCGCCACTGTCGACCCGGTAGATTCCCTGATAAGCCATGCAAAATTCGCCGGCTTCCAGCCCTTGCAGCACCCGCGCTTTCAACGCGTGACCAGCCTTCAGCGCGACATTCGGCGCGTGCGAGCGGAGTGGAGTTGTCTTCATGCTATGCCGCCTTGCCAGTGGACCAGGCGCTTAAATGCACGACTCATGCCCGAATGCGTCATTTGTCCGGCAATTTGCCATTAGCGAGGGGAAACCCCGAGGCATGCCTCAAGAGAGTGCATGATTGGGACACGATAACGTTTCAAAGCCGATACAGATCGCACGACTCAGTATAAAAAACTGAGGCGCTGGGCAAGGCGGCGGTAATAACTATCTTCGCGCCGCGCCCTCGATCGCGACGCTTTTGCAGTTTCTGCTGACGTTTCAGCAATCGTTTGTAATCCGCACTAGCGCAACGACTCAAGCAACGACTCGCGCAACTCAGATGGTCGCGGCTTGTGCGACGGATCGGACCCGCGCGAGCGCCTTGCCGTCTTCGCCGAAGAGATGCACGTGCCGTATGCTGAAGCCGACGTTCAGCCGTTGGCCATCGACAGCCGTGGATTCACCCGAACCCTTCACCTGGATCACGAGATCGTTCGGTAATCTAACGTGCAGCAGCGTTTCGCCGCCAAGATGTTCGATCACCATGACATCGCCGACGAGACCGCTGTCGATATCGCCGCCTCGCTCCTCGATGAAATGCTCGGGCCGTATGCCGAGCGTGAGTGTTTCTCCCACCTTGACCGACGACGCATCGAAAGGCAGCGTCAACGGCTCGCCACCCGGCAGCTCGATGGTCACGCCTGCGTGATCCGCGCGCAGCACGCGCACGTCGATGAAGTTCATCTTAGGCGAACCAATGAATCCCGCGACGAAGCGATTGTGCGGGGTGCGATACAACTCCAGCGGCGAACCGATCTGCTCCACGCGGCCATGATTGAGCACGACGATGCGATCGGCCATGGTCATGGCTTCGGTCTGATCGTGCGTGACGTAGATCATCGTTGCGTTCAGCTGCTTGTGGAGCTTGATGAGTTCGAGCCGCATCTGCACGCGCAGCGCGGCGTCGAGATTGGACAGCGGCTCGTCGAAGAGAAAGACTTTCGGCTCGCGAACGATGGACCGCCCGATGGCAACGCGCTGACGCTGGCCGCCCGACAGCGCCCGCGGACGACGCTCCAGCAATTGCCCGATCTGCAGGATCTCCGCTGCGCGCTGCACCCGCTCTTTGATTTGCGCTTCGGGGAGCTTCAGCATGCGCAGTCCGAACGCGATGTTCTCGTAGACCGTCATGTGCGGATAGAGCGCATACGACTGAAACACCATTGCCACGCCGCGTTGCGAGGGTTCGAGGTCGGTCACGTCTTCGCCGCCGATCATCACCTGTCCCGAGTCGCTTCGTTCCAGGCCCGCGATGGTGCGCAGCAAGGTGGACTTGCCGCAACCCGACGGACCCACGAAGACCATGAACTCACGGTCGGCTACTTCGATGTCGATGCCCTTCAGCACATCGGCGCCCGCAAAGGACTTGCGAATCTGCTGCAAATGGACTGCGCTCATGCGTGTCTCCTACCGGAACGAGTGCAAGGCTGAACTGCTCGATCGCGCGCAGTGCAGCATCGAATTGCTTCCGTCGATTTAGTTCTTGACAAGCTGTTCGGGCCCAAATATACAATTGTAAAACGCAAATTACAAGTGAAACGGCGCAGCTCGACGCGCTTTAAACTTCACTCGGTCACGGTGGGACGCAAGAAAAGAGACGAAGAATCAAACGAAGAATCAGACAAAGAAACCGCAAGCCATCAGCTCAAGAAAAACAGGAGACAGGCATGAACAATCGCTTCATCCCGGCCAAGCACGTTGGCCCGCTCAAACACGTCGCGGCTATTGCGTTGCTTGCCGCAAGCGCCGCGTTCGCCGCATCGAACGCTCATGCCTGGACACTGAAAGAAGCGGCTCAGCCGTACTCGGGCACGACGATCAAAGCCATATTCCTCGATCGCCCGGGATACAAGGCCGCACAAACCCTGATACCGCAGTTCGAAAAGGAAACGGGCATCAAGGTGCGCTGGGAAGTCATTCCGTACGAGAACACGCGCGAGAAGGAAGTGCTGAACTTCGTCGGCGGCGGGGACCAGGACGTGGTGCTCGTCGACGTCGTGTGGATCGGCGAATTCGCGAGCAACAAGTGGCTCGTGCCGATCAAGAAGTTCACGGACGATGCGAAGCTCGCCGACCCGAGCCTGAATCTGAAGGGCTTCTTCCCGATCCTGCTCGATTCATTCGGAACGTGGGACAAGGTCACCTACGGCCTGCCGTTCGATAACTATTCGGGCCTCATGTTCTACAACAAGTGCATGTTGAAGGACGCAGGCTTCGACGAGCCGCCGAAGACCTGGGACGAATTGTTGAACACGTATGCGCCGAAGCTCACAAAGGGCGACAAGTTCGCCTTCGCGTTGCAGTCGCGCCGTGGCGAAACGCAATCGGCGGATAGCTTCATGCGCGTGCTGTGGCCCAACGGCGGCTCGCTGCTCGATGCGAAGTTCAAGTCGAATCTCATGTCGCCGCAATCGCAGGCGGGCCTCGAATATCGGCAGAAGCTGATGAAGTACATGCCGCCTGGCATCGTCGACTTCGATCATGCCGAAGCAGTCAATGCGCTCGCGCAAGGGCAGGTGGCGATGATCACCGAATGGTCTGCGTTCTATCCGACGCTGACCGATCCGAGCAAGTCGAAGCTCGGCAACTGCCTCGCCATTACGACGGAGCCTAAAGGTCCGGCGGGTCTGAAGCCGGCGCTCGGCGGCTTTTCGCTTGCGGTCAACGCCAAGTCGAACGCGAAGAAGCAGGCGGCTTCGTGGCTCTTTATCCAATGGATCACGTCCGAGGCAATGGCGAAGCCCTATCTCGACGCCGGCGGCGTGCCGGCGCGCATGGCGGTCTATCAGGACAAGGCCGTGCAGGACAAGTATCCGTTCGTGAAGCCGATGGTGGAGTCGTGGCAAGGCGGCGTGCCTGATTACCGTCCGCGCTTCCCGGAATGGCCCGCTGTGTCGGAAGTTATCGGCGAATGGGGCAGCAAGATGATGCTCGGACAGGTGACGGTGAAAGAAGGCGCGCAGACCATCGGCCAGAAGACCGAGGACATCCTGAAGAAAGCGGGCTATTACGACGGCAAAAAGCCGCTCTTGAAGTAAGCACGACGATCAGGAACCGGAGACGACGGATGGCGAACAGCACTGCAACTCCCGCGACGCACGCACGAGGTCCGCGCAACGGCGCGCGGCGCTTCGCGCTACTGCCGCGCTCGCCTGCCTTCTGGTTCCTGATTCCCGCTATTTTCGCGCTGGCGGTCATCGGCATCTATCCGCTATTGCTTGCGCTCTACAACTCGTTTCACCAGTACAAGCTCGCGGATCTCGCATCGGGCACGCCGTTCGTCGGGTTCGACAATTACATCGCGACGCTCTCGGACCCTTCGTTCTGGGGCGCGCTCGGACGCACGGCGCTGTTCCTTTGCCTGACGTTGCCGATCGAAGTGGCGCTCGGTCTGTTCGCGGCGCTGATGCTGCATCGCACCGACCTGCGCTTCATGCGAGCGGCGGCGCGCGTGAGTCTCGTCATTCCAATGGCGACCACGTATGCGGTCGTCGGTCTGATCGGGCGGCTCATCTTCAACCGGCAGTTCGGCGTGGCGAACTATCTGACGAGCCTCTTCGGCATTTCACCGCAGGACTGGCTCGCCGATCCTACGCTCGCCTTCGTGTCGGTGATGATCATGGATGTGTGGCAATGGACGCCGTTTTGCGCGCTCATCATGCTGGCAGGGCTTTCGATGGTGCCCAAGGAAGCCGAAGAGGCTGCCCGCTTGGAAACGCCGAAATGGAGCATGATTCTCTGGCACTTGCAGCGGCCGTATCTATTGCCGGGCTTGACCGCCATTCTCATTCTTCGCTCGGCCGACATGCTCAAGATGTTCGACGCCGTCTTCACGATGACCCGCGGCGGCCCCGGCACCGCCACTGAATTCATCAGCGTCTATATCCAGCGCGTGGGCTTTCGGCTCTTCGATCAAGGCATGGCGTCGGCGCAGGCCATCATTCTGCTCATCCTGACCATCGTGCTTTCGCGTCTCTACATTCGCTTTGTTTATCGGGAGGCCGCGTGAGTACATCGGCTCTGCAAACGTCGAACAACGGCACGAGTCAGCGCGCGAGACGCGCGCGCGCCGCACGAAAGCGCGCGACCGTATGGCACTTTCTCGGGCTCGTGGTCGTGTTCCTGTCGTCTGTGTTTCCGTTCTACTGGATGGTGACGACCAGCCTGAAGAGTCAGGCCGATGCGCTCGCGTATCCGCCGAAGTGGCTGTTCAGTCCAACCTTGCATCACTATTCCGCTGCGCTTTTCGAGCACGACGTAGCAGGCAGCTTGCTCAACTCATTCATCATTGCGAGCTGCACGACGGTGCTCGCCATTCTGCTCGGAACGCCTGCCGCCTACGCACTCGCACGCTATGAGTTTCGCGGCAAGGAAGACCTGTGGTTCTGGTTCATCTCGAACCGGATGGTGAGTCCTGTGGTGCTCGCGGTGCCGTTCTTTCTGATCGCGACAAAGCTCGATCTCGTCGATACGCATATCGTGTTGATATTGCTGTATCTGACGTTCTCGTTGCCGATCGTCGTCTGGATCTGCACCGACCAGTTCCGCAACATTCCAGTCGAACTGGACGAAGCCGCGCGGCTCGATGGCGCGTCGCCGTGGCGTGTGTTCTGGCGCATCAATCTTCCGCTCGCGATGCCGGGCATCGTGGTCTCCGCGATCTTCGCGTTCATCTTCTCGTGGAACGATCTGCTCTATGCGCTGGTGCTGACGCGTACCGAGGCGATCACGTCGCCGGTCGCGGCGACGAGCTATATGAGCGGCTATGAGTTGCCGTGGGGCGAGATCATGGCGACCGGCACGCTGATCGTGCTGCCGATGGTGGTGTTCGCGTTGCTCGTGTCGGGCCGGCTCGTACAAGGGCTCACGATGGGCGCGGTGAAGTAGACTCGCGCCTTTTACAGCATGACCACAGTGAGAACATGAGCAAGACAGCGCCGACCATCGCCATTGCAGAGACAGACGAGTCCATCGACTCGGAGGAAGAGCTGCAGGCGCGCGTCGCCTGGCATTACTACGTCGGTAATCTGACGCAGCAGGAAATCGCGCAGCGTATCGGCAGCAATCGCGTGCGCGTGAACCGGCTGCTCGCGGCGAGCCGCGAATCGGGACTGGTGCAGATTACCATCAACAGCAAGATCGCGCCTTGCGTGGCGCTGGAAAGCGCGCTCGAACGGCGGTTCGGACTGGAATGCGCGGTCGTCGTGCCGACGGGCGCGAATACCGAGGCGAATAACACGGCTTTAGGCATCGGCGCGGCTTCGTACTTCGCCAAGCAGATCGTCGCGGGGCAGACCATTGGACTCGGCTGGGGCCGCACGATTCGCGCGGTCCTGCGTGCCATGCCGCAACGCAGTTATGGCGCGGTGTCGGCCGTGTCGCTGCAAGGGGGCTTGTCGCATTGCCCGAGCATTAATACGTTCGACATCGTCTCGGACTTTGCGAACATCTGCCGCGCGGACGGGTATCTCTTTGCCGCGCCTATCTATGTGAGCAGCCAGAAGGCGCGTGACGTGATCTTGCAGGAAGGCACGGTGCGCGAAACGTATGAACTCGCGCGCTCGGCGGACCTGGCGCTGCTGACGTGCGGAGATCTCACGGAATCGCTCGTCGTCACATATGGCATCGACAATCCCGACCAGTTGCGCACGCTCGAAAAAGCGGGCGCAGTGGGCGACATGCTCGGTCATTTCATGGATGAAGACGGCGAGTTGATCGACCATCCGCTGAATCGTCGCACCGTGGCGATCACGCTCGAAGACTTGCGCAAGATTCGCCGCGTGGTCCTCGTGAGCGGCGGGGCGAAGAAGTTTCATGTCACGCGTGCGGCATTGCGCGGGCGCTATCCGTCGGTGCTCGTCACCGACGAAGACACCGCGCGACGTCTGTGCGATGAACCCTGAAGAGTCCATGACGACGATCGACAGAAACCGCGAATTCGCCGGCAAGACCGTGCTCGTGACCGGCGCGGGAAAGGGCATCGGCCATGCGACGGCGCATCTGCTGACCGAGCGCGGCGCACGCGTGATTGCGCTGAGCCGCAGCGCGACGGATCTCGCCGCGCTGGCGAGCGAGACCGGTTGCGAGACGTTCGCCGTCGATCTCGCCGATGCCGATGCAGCCCGCGAGGCCGCGCGCGCCGCGCAGCCGGTAGACCTGCTCGTGAATTGCGCGGGCCTCGTCGAATTGCAGCCTTTTCTCGATACCACCGTCGATGCCTTCGATCTCACGATGCACGTCAACGTACGCGCCGCGATGATCGTGGCGCAGGAGTGCGCGAGGAGCATGATCGCGCGCAAGGCGGGCGGCGCGATAGTGAACGTATCGAGCCTGTCGGCAAATGTCGGCTTGCCGCTTCACGCATCGTATTGCGCATCGAAGGGCGCGCTCGATGCCATGACGCGCGTGATGGCGGTCGAATTAGGACCGCACGGCATCCGCGTGAACGCGGTCAATCCCGTCGTGACCATGACGCCGATGGCCGAGAAAGCCTGGAGCGATCCCGCGAAATCGGGCCCCATGCTCGCGCGCATTCCGCTCAATCGCTTCGTGCAGCCGGTGGAAGTGGCGCGCACCATCGCGTATTTGCTCGGCGACGATTCCAGCATGGTGAGCGGCGTGAGCCTCGCGATCGACGGCGGCTTTCAGGCGGGATAGCTCGCGACGCATTGAACAGATTCAATCCGACTCAATCGATTCAAACGAACAGCACGAAGGAACGATAATGGAAGCACTGGTTCTAGAAGAAGCACGCCGCATCAGCTTGCGCCCGTTCAGCTTGCCGCAGGTCGTGGGGCCGCGCGACGTGCGCATACGCATTCACACGGTCGGCATTTGCGGCAGCGATGTTCATTACTATCAGCACGGCCGCATCGGTCCGTTCGTCGTCAATGAGCCGATGGTTCTCGGGCACGAGGCATCCGGCACGGTGGTGGAAGTCGGCGAGGAAGTGACGAATCTGAAGGCGGGCGACCGCGTATGCATGGAGCCGGGTGTGCCCGACATGGAATCGCGTGCATCGCGCGAAGGCATGTACAACCTCGATCCCAAAGTGCGCTTCTGGGCCACGCCGCCGGTGCACGGTTGTCTCGCCCCTTACGTGGTGCATCCCGCCGCGTTCACCTACAAGCTGCCGGACAACGTGAGCTTTGCCGAAGGCGCGATAGTCGAACCGCTTTCCATCGGCTTGCAGGCTGCAAAGAAGGCCGCGATCAAGCCCGGCGATGTCGCCGTGGTGCTCGGCGCGGGCACCATCGGCATGATGTGCGCGCTGGCCGCGCTGGCCGGTGGCTGCAGCCGCGCGATCGTGTGCGATCTCGTGCAGGAGAAGCTCGACCTGATCGGCGGCGTGCAGGGCGTGACGGCGGTGAACATTCGCGACGAGCGCGTGCAGGACGTCGTGTCGCGGCTGACCGACGGCTGGGGCGCGGATATCGTGTTCGAGGCAAGCGGCAATGAGAAAGCGTTCGAAGGCATTGTCGATCTGCTCTGCCCGGGTGGCTGTCTCGTGCTCGTCGGCATGCCGCAGCGCGCTATTCCTCTGGACGTGGTCGCGGTGCAGATCAAGGAAGCGCGTATCGAATCCGTGTTCCGTTACGCCAATATCTTCCCGCGCGCCATTCAGTTGATTGCATCGGGCAAGCTGGACGTGAAGCCTTTCATCTCGCGCACGTTCCCGTTCGCGGAAGGCATCAAGGCTTTCGAAGAAGCGGCGAGCGGCGTGCCGACCGATGTGAAAGTTCAGATCGTGATGGAATGAGCAAGCGCTGACGATACATGACGGGAGACGCGATCATGAGCACGGCATCGGCTGACAGCAGTGACGAAATGACGGCGATCGTATGCCGCGCACCGAAGGATTATCGCGTCGAACGCGTGAAGCGCCCGCGCGCCGCACGCAATGAGTTGGTGATCCGCATTGCTGCGTGCGGCATATGCGCGAGCGACTGCAAGTGCTGGTCGGGCGCCAAGATGTTCTGGGGCGGCCCGAATCCGTGGGTCAAAGCGCCAGTTATACCCGGTCACGAGTTCTTCGGCTATGTCGAAGAGCTCGGGGACGGCGCCGCCGAGCACTTCGGCGTGCAAGTCGGCGACAGAGTGATCGCCGAGCAGATCGTGCCTTGCGCGAGGTGCCGCTATTGCAAGTCCGGTCAGTACTGGATGTGCGAAGTGCATAACATCTTCGGCTTTCAGCGCGAAGTCGCCGACGGCGGCATGGCCGAATACATGCGCTTTCCGCCGACTGCCATCGTGCACAAGATACCGGACGGTATCTCGATCGAAGACGCGGCCATCATCGAACCGCTCGCTTGCGCGATTCATACGGTGAACCGCGGCGATATTCAATTGAACGATGTCGTCGTGATCGCGGGCGCAGGCCCGCTCGGACTCATGATGGTGCAGGTGGCGCATCTCAAGACGCCGAAGAAACTCGTCGTCATCGATCTCGTCGACGAGCGCCTCGCGCTCGCGCGCGAATACGGCGCGGATGTCACGATCAACCCGAAGAACGACAACGCGCTCGAGATGATCCGCTCGATCACGGATCAATACGGCTGTGACGTGTATATCGAGACTACCGGTTCGCCTTCGGGTGTGTCGCAGGGTCTCGAACTGATTCGAAAGCTGGGGCGTTTCGTCGAGTTCTCGGTATTCGGAAGCGATACGACCGTCGACTGGTCGATCATCGGCGATCGCAAAGAGCTCGACGTGCGCGGCGCGCATCTCGGGCCGTATTGCTATCCGATCGCCATCGACCTTCTGGCGCGCGGACTCGTGACGTCGAAGGGAATCGTCACGCACGGCTTCACGCTCGAAGAATGGGATGCGGCTATCGAGGTCGCCAATTCACTCGATTCGATCAAGGTGCTCTTGCGGCCCAAATAATTGCCGTGCGAGGACGAGTGAGTTGGTCTTCGAAAGACCTGCTCACATGCCCGATCTGGGAGAGAACGGCAACGACGCTTCCATTTGGCGCGCGGTTTGCTCTTGTCAGCAAACCACCAACCGCTGGACCGCTCTCTCAGGACACGGCAGTGAACGCGCTCTTGCATATTCGGGTGCTGACAGACGCACTCTCCGGGTGTGCCGAAGACGGCATCAGGATTCAAATCGCGCCCGGCCTTTATGAAGCGCATCAAGAGGACGACACGCTTGTGTTCGTCGATGCCGACCCGCGCATGCGCGGCGCGGTCTCCGTGGATCTGCACGAATATCTGAATACCACCGTCTTTCCCGAAGAACTCGCGCGCAAGGGCCTCATAGAGATCGTCTGATTCGGATGAGGCGCACGAACGCAACTCACTGATGGAGCGATTCGATCTCTCTCTTTCGAAAGCAACTAACGGTCTTTGCCGTCCGCGCCATTCATATCAGACAGCGTATCGGTCCACATTGCAATTTCGTAAAGCAAAGCCGTTTTTTTCATTCACGCTCATTTCTTAAAGCAGCGCTACAATCTCTCGTCCCTATACAGCCAGCCGCACGCGTCCTTGCGGCTCATGGCGCCCTATAGCGGCGTCAACGCACAGCACCGTCCGGCGCCACTGCCGTCGCACGCAGCCCCGCGATCGCGCCATTCGCTAAAACCAACGCATAAGCCGGAGCCGCTCATGACTACGCTTTCCATCAATGGTCAGTCACACACCGTCGACGCGCCCCCAGACATGCCGCTTCTCTGGGTGTTGCGCGACCTGGTCGGCTTGACCGGCACCAAGTTCGGCTGCGGCATCGCCCAATGCGGCGCGTGCACCGTGCATCTCGACGGCGTCGCGGTGCGCTCCTGCGTGCTGCCCGTCGCGGCCATCGGCGACAAGAAGATCACGACGATCGAAGCTGTCGGCGCAACGCCTGCCGGCAAGAAAGTGCAGGACGCATGGAATCAGCTCGATGTCGTTCAATGCGGCTACTGCCAGTCCGGACAAGTGATGTCCGCTGCCGCGTTGATTGCAGCAGTGCCCAATCCGACCGATGCCGATATCGACGCCGCGATGACCGGCAACATCTGCCGCTGCGGCACGTACAACCGCATCCGCGCGGCCATCAAGCAAGCAGCGAAGGGAGCGTGACATGTCGCGAGGACTACTCGAAGCGGGACGTCATGCGGCTTCCGCCGGATTTTCGCGCCGTTCGTTTCTGAAGCTCGGCCTGACCGCCAGCGTGACCGCGAGTGGCGGCTTTCTCATCGGCTTCAGCTTGCCCGCCGCAAGTCAGGATCAGAGCAAAGGCAAGTCGGTTATCGGCGGCGATGGCGTGGAGCCTGCTCAGGCGGGCGTCTTCGCGCCTAACGCATTCGTGCAGATCGACAAGGCCGGCAAGGTCGTGCTCATCATTCCGAAGGTGGAAATGGGGCAGGGCGTCTATACGTCGTTGCCCATGCTCATTGCCGAAGAACTCGAAGTGCCGATCGATAGCGTCACCATCGACCATGCGCCGCCCGATGAGAAGCTTTTCATGGATCCGCTATTGGGCGGTCAGCTGACAGGCGGCTCCACCTCCGTGCGCTACGCGTGGGAGCCCATGCGCAAGGCGGGCGCGGCAGCGCGCATGATGCTGGTCGCGGCGGCCGCGCAGCAGTGGCAATGCGATGCATCGACATGTCATGCAGAAGGCGGCAAGGTCGTGCATGCATCGGGGGATCGCACGGCGAGCTATGGCGAGCTCGTGCAAGCGGCGGCAAGCATGCCGGTTCCGCAAGACAAAGATATCAAGCTCAAAGACCCGAAAGACTTCAAGATCATCGGCACGAAGGTCAGGCGCCTGGATTCACCGGAAAAGGTGGATGGCACTGCAATGTTCGGGCTGGACGTGCGTTTGCCTGACATGGTCTATGCGGCCATCGTCAATTGCCCGGTATTCGGCGGCAAGCTCGCTTTCGTCGACGATACGAACGCGCGAAAGATTCCCGGCGTGCGGCAAGTGATCAAGTTCGACAACGGCGTTGCGGTCGTCGGCGATCACACGTGGGCTGCCAAGCGAGGCGCCGCGGCATTGTCCATTCATTGGGACGAGGGCGCGGACGGCAATCTATCGACGAAGCAGATCATCGACGAACTGGCGGTTGCATCGCAGAAGTCAGGCGCCGTCGCGCGAAAGGACGGCGATGTCGGCAAAGGATTCAATGACGCTAAGACACGCGTCGATGCCGTGTATCAACAGCCGTTTCTCGCGCACGCCACGATGGAGCCGGTCAATTGCACGGTGCATGTACGCCCCGATGGCTGCGACATCTGGCTCGGCACGCAAGTGCCGACGCGCATCGTCGACGCGGGCGTGGCCATCACCGGATTGCCGCGCGAAAAGATCGTGCTGCATAACCATCTGCTGGGCGGTGGTTTCGGCAGACGGCTCGAAGTCGACATGGCGACGCAGGCGCTCAAGATCGGCAAGCAACTCGGCACGCCGGTGAAGGTCACATGGTCGCGCGAAGAAGACATTCAGCACGACATGTACCGGCCGTACTACTACGACAAGCTCTCGGCCGGACTCGATGCGAATGGCAAGCCCATTGCGTGGACGCATCGCATCGTGGGTTCGTCCATCATGGCGCGGTTCGCGCCGCCCGCATACAAGAACGGCATCGACCCGGACGCCATCGAAGTCGCGGCCGACCTTCCGTATGACTTCCCGAATCAGGTGATCGAATACGTGCGTCAGGAGCCGCGGCATGTGCCGACTGCTTTCTGGCGCGGCGTGGGCCCGACGCGCGGCACGTTCGTCGTGGAGAGCTTTATCGACGAACTCGCTGTGCAAGCCAAGATCGATCCCGTGCAATACCGGCGCGATCTGCTCAACAAGACACCGCGCGCGCGCAATGTGCTCGATGTCGCGACGCAGGCGGCCGGCTGGGGCAAGACATCCATGCCGCAGGGCCAGGGACGCGGCGTATCGGTCATGCATGCGTTCGGCAGTTTCTTTTCGATGGTCGCCGACGTCACCGTCAACAAGGACGGCGAGGTGCGGGTCAATCGCATCGTGTGCGCGGTGGATTGCGGCATGGTCGTCAATCCCAATACGGTGGAAGCGCAAGTGCAGGGCGGCATCATCTTCGGCATCACGGCTGCGCTCTATAGCGAGATCACCATCGAAAACGGCCGCGTGCAGCAGAGCAACTTCACCGATTACCGCATGTTGCGCATCGACGAAACGCCGCCTATCGAAGTGCATATCGTCAAGAGCACCGAAGCGCCGGGGGGAATCGGCGAGCCTGGGACGGCGGCGCTCGCGCCCGCCATCACCAATGCGATCTATGCCGCAACGGGCAAGCGCCTGAGGCAGTTACCGGTCGGCAACCAGTTGCGTAGCGCCTAAGGAGACCCGCCATGAAATTTGCCCTCAGGCCTTTCACGGCCGCGTTTCTCGCGGCGAACGTCGCGCTTGCGGCAGCGCCTTTGACGGCGCGCGCGGATGCGTCGAGCGACGCGCTCGTCGCTCGCGGCGCTTACCTCGCCAAGGCCGGCGATTGCATCGCCTGTCACTCCGCGCCACGCGGCAAGCCCATGGCAGGCGGCTTGCCCATGACGACACCGCTCGGCGCCATCTACACGACGAACATCACGCCGGACCCGGATACGGGCATCGGCCGCTATACCGAGGAAGACTTCGCGCGCGCGCTGCGCGAAGGCGTCGCGAAGGATGGCCACAATCTCTATCCGGCCATGCCTTATCCCTCGTACGCGAAGATCAACGACGAGGACATGCATGCGCTCTACGCTTACTTCATGCATGGCGTCACGCCGGTCAAGCAGGCGAACCGCGCAGCGGATATCAAATGGCCGCTCAACATGCGCTGGCCGCTCAAGCTCTGGAACGCGGTCTTTCTCGACAAAGGCGTCTATAAGGACAAGGCCGGCAAGGACGTGGCATGGAACCGCGGCGCGTATCTGACGCAAGGTCTCGGGCACTGCGGCGCGTGCCACACGCCGCGCGGCATTGCGTTTCAGGAGAAGGGGCTCGACGAGAGCAGCACGGCTTATCTGACGGGCGGCGTGCTCGACAACTGGTTCGGTTCTAATCTGACCGGAGAGCACAACACCGGGCTCGGGCGCTGGTCGGAGCAGGACCTCGTCGCGTTTCTGAAGACGGGCGCAAACGCGCACGCGACTGCATTCGGTTCCATGACGAGCGTCGTGAACAACAGCACGCAGATGCTCACCGATCAGGACGTGACCGCGATGGCGCACTATCTGAAGTCATTGCCGGCCGCGGGCGGCAACGGCAACGCGCCTTATTCATACGATTCGAAGGCGACGAAAGTGTCGTTGACGCGTCCGGCATCGGATTCCGGCGCGCGAGTGTATGCGGCCTTCTGCATGCATTGCCACGGCATCGACGGGCGGGGTTTCGCGCCGATGCTCTCGCCGCTCGCGGGCAATCCGAACTTGCTGGAGAAGGATCCTTCTTCACTCATCAACGTGACGCTGAACGGCACGGAGAATCTCGTCATTCAAGGGGTGCCGGCGCCGTATCCGATGCCTCGCTACGCGCCCGTTCTGAATGATCAGCAGATAGCGGATGTGGTGACTTTTATTCGCGGCGCATGGAATAACAACATGCCGGCTGTGCAGCCCGAGGACGTGGCGAAGATGCGCAAGGCAACGCAGGCAGCGCGCTAGCCGCGTAATTTGTGGCGCGCGGCGTCAGGAAGAAAAATCGATCACGTCCAGGTGAATGGAATTGGACGGATGCGCCAAAAACTTCCGATGCACGCGCGCGCTGATGCGTTCGTAACCGTCGTTCAGCGCTTTCAGAAGGCGCTCGTCGCTCGCGCCGACGGGCGCCCAGAAACATTGCTCTAACGCCTTGCGCGTGATGTTGCAGTGAATTTCCCGCTCACGGGAAAACGCGACGAAGCTGACCGTGGCACGGTCCGCCGAAATAGTCGCATTGATGCAGAGCTTGCTTGTCATGATTCGACAGAAGGTTTGCGGTTCGCTGCGTTTATTTTGTCAGAAATCGGGAAGTGTGCGCATCCTCGTTCCGTTGCAACGTACGCCAGCCGCCATACGCGGCTAGCGCACTTTTCGAACGTTCGTTCGCGCGATGATGGCGCATGCCGGCTCGACAAAAGCCGGGCAAGAAAGTGAAACAGCGCTTTCTCAGTTGTACTACCCTTAGAACCGTCGTCGTATGAGCGGGCGCGGAGTCGATCCATCGCGCTTGCAGTGTTTATCTACAACGTCAACACGTGATGCGAGACAGGCGCGCATTGCGACAAGCCGGAGCGGAGCATGAAGCATCCCTCGCTATTGGATCCCTGGAGCCGTACACTCGCCATGCTCGACAATCGTTCGGGCCGCTGCACTCATTCCGCGCAAGCGACATCGCCGGTATCGCGCTCTGTCGAGAGCCGCGGGCGCGGCAATGTGAACGCCCCGAACGGTCACGTGCCTGCGGCGAACATTCGATTACTCGAGCGCCTGAGCGAATCGACGCTCGCGCTTTCATGGCACGACCCGACATCGTTCAACTATTCAGAGCAGGTCTGGGCGCTCTGCACTGCGCGCAAGGGCGGCGTCTGCGCGCTGAGCGGGCAGGCCATTCGCCGCGGGCAACCCGTCTATCGACCGCGGCGCGTCGGCAGTTCGGTGCCGTTGAATAGCGGCGCGATGATTCTTGCGCTCGCGCTCGCGCCCGCCGTTCACGAGTCGACGGAATGACGTCGGGCTCACCCTGTCACTCGACTTAACCGAGCAAAGGGCTGTGCGTTTTCGAGTAGCCGCTGGCACGGTCATACGCAAGTCCCATCTGCAGCACGGCAAGGTCCGTCTGCGCCGCGCCGATAATCTGGAGGCCCATCGGCAGGCCGTTGGGACCGAAGTCGGCCGGCGCGCATAGCGCTGGTAACGAAGCCATCGTTGCCGGCACGACCGCTTCCATCCAGCGGTGATACGTGTCCATCTTTCGGTCGCCGATCGAAGACGGCCAGTGCATCTGCGCATCGAAGGGAAAGACCTGCGCGGCGGGCATCACCAGAAAGTCGAAGCGTGCGAAGAGGGCGTTGATCGCTCGATACCACGCCGAGCGTTCTCGCACGGCGTCATACACCTGTTCTCCCGAAAGCCGTAGCCCCCGCTCGATTTCCCACACGGCTTCGGGTTTGAGCATCGCGCGGCGGGTTTCGTCGCGATAAAGCGGCGCGTTCACACCGGCGAACGCAAAGCTGCGCAAGTCGAGCCACGCGTGCCATAAGCGTTCTATATCGAAGTCCACGCGCGCGGCTTCTACTGAGCAGCCTGCCGCTTCGAAATGGCGCAACGCGGACGCGCAGGTTTCGAGCACGCCGGGTTCCATCGGCAAATGACCGTCGAGGTCTGCGAGCCACCCGATGCGCGTGCCGCGCATGTCGCGTTCGAGCGCGGACGAGAAAGCGGAAGGCGCGTCGCTCCGACGAGAGAGCGGCGCGCGTGCGTCGAAGCCTGCCTGAACGGATAGCAGTAAGCCCAAGTCTTCCACTGTGCGCGCAATAGGGCCTACGACGCTGAATTGCTGGAAGAAGACATCGTCGCTGGGACCGTAAGGCACGCATCCGGGCGAACTGCGGAACCCGAATACGTTGTTGAATGCGGCGGGCGTACGCAGCGAACCCATCATGTCGGTGCCATCGGCGAAGGGCAGCATGTGAAGTGCGACGGCAACGGCCGCGCCGCCGCTGCTTCCGCCCGCCGAACGCGATGTATCGAACGCATTGCGCGTGGTGCCATACACAGGGTTATAGGTATGACCGCCGAGGCCGAACTCAGGCGAGTTGGTTCGCCCGATGAAGATCGCGCCGGCGCGCCGCATACGCTCGAAGACGATGGCGTCCGCCTGACTGACTTCGCCTGCGAAAATGGGCGATCCCTTGGTCGTCACCATGTCTGCGACAGGCAGGATGTCCTTAGGTGCTTGAGGAAATCCGTGCAACGCGCCGAGACTTTCACCGCGCGATAACTGCGCGTCGCGCGCCTGCGCGAGAGCGAGAAGCGCATCGCGATCTTGCATGGCGACGATTGCATTGACTCGCGGATTCAGGCGGTCCACTTGCGCGAGATACGCTTGCATTACTTCCACGCATGAGACGTCGCGGGCTTGAATGGCTCGGGATAGCGCGCGGGCATCGAGCGACACGATATCGTTTTGCGCATGCGAATCAGAGTGCGTTGTGGGCATCGCGTCTTTCCTTTTAGCTGAAGCATTAGCGGACATCAGCGCGTGCTTATCATGTCGCGCGCTGGCCGGTGAGCATGGCGCGCTTGCCTGCGAAGCCCGGCGTCTTGCGATACACGAAACCATGTTCGAGCAGCGCCCGCTTCACGAGTCCAGCGCTCGTGTAAGTCGCAAAGGTTGCATCGGGCTTCGCGAGGCGCGCGAGCATGGCGAAGGTGTCGGGCGTCCACATGTCCGGATTCTTTTTCGGCGCGAAGCCGTCGAGAAAGATGGCATCCGCGGTGAAGCCGAGTGCCAGCGTCAAAGGCCACGCATCGGCGATATCGGAGAAGATCAGCGTCAATGTCAACGCGCCGGATGCAAACATCAGCCGATGCACGCCCGGACTGAGCGGTGGCCACGCGCAAGCCAATTCATCCGCGAGCGGGCTGATGGACGCATCGTCGATGATGGCCGCATGCGCGCGCCTCAAATCGTCTGCGCTAAACGGATGCTTTTCGATCGACACGAATTCGAGTCTTTCCGGGCGATGTGGATGTGTGCGCCACATAGACCACGTCGCGAGAAAATTGACTCCCATGCCGAAGCCGGTCTCGATGACGTTGAAAGAGGCTTGCCCGCGCCAGCGTTCAGGCAGGCCATTGCCTTGCAGAAACACATAGCGTGCTTGCGCAAGCGCGCCCGACGCACTGTGATAGATGTCGTCGTGCCTCGGGCAAAACGGCGTGCCGTCGGCGCGAAAGGCGAGCGACGCGGGCAAGATCGGCGTGGTCATGTCTGCGATGGCTTGTCCAATGCAATGCCCAACTCACTCGCCATATGCTCAACCATCGCGCGCAATTGCGTTACCTCTTGAGCAAGCCGCTTGTGGTCCGCCTTCAGCGCCTCGAATTCCGACAACGAATGCGACGCGCCCGCTGACGCGTCCGGAGAAGGCGCATCGCTCACACTCACTTCTCCGCATAGCAAGTGCATCCAGCGGCTCTCGCGCTCGCCCGGCGTACGCGGAAGTTTGACCACGCGAGGCGGGTCGCTTTCGGCAAGCTCTTCGAGGAAGCTTTCGACTGACGATATATCGGCGAAGCTATGCAAGCGGGCGCTGTTCGCGCGCAGTTCGGCCGCTGTCTGCGGTCCACGCAAGAAGAGCGTCGCCAGCAGCGCGACGGACTGGCTGGGAATGCCCATTACGCGATTGATGTTGTGCTCGAAACGCGGCACGCGGCTGCTGCTTCCCTCGATGACGAGCGAAAGGCGCTTGAGTCCGTCGATGGTCGTCAGCACTTCGTCTTCGGTGACGCTCATCACGGGCGAACGCGCAGTCTTCTGATTGCAACCCGCAGTGAGTGAATTCAGCGACAGCGGGTAGGTGTCGGGCACCGTCTGCTGCTTTTCGACGAGCACGCCGAGCACCCGCGCTTCGAGTGGAGTCAGTTCGCGCAACGCGGAACGAGGGGCGCTTTGAGAAGGTGTGTTCATGAACGGTCAGAATGATTCGCCAGGTTCCCTATGATACCGGCGCCCGACGCGTGCCGATGTTACGCACCGTCGTGCGGCACGGCGCTGTTTGTGGCAGTGTGCATGAGGCGGCAGTGCCGCGCTCTTTTGGTGCAGCGGTGCGTTGATGCGAGATGCGACTCCTATGCGTTCAACGAATTAGCGGTTTTCCGTGCATTGGCATCGAAGTTGCTCGTTCCATTCTCGGCACTGGGCCGCCCGCGCAATGGATGCAAGGACTGCATGCATGGACCGAAGGCATCGCGCTTCGAGGTCGCCTATGAAACAAGCAAGCCGGATGCATCGCACGGTCATTCGGTGCGCCGGGTCGTCAGGCTCTTCAATATCGCGAGTGCAACCAGAACACCAACCACAAGGGATCCATTCCCGGCACGCACTTGATAGGAAAGACGCGCCATGACGCAAGCATTCTTCAACGAGATGTTCGAGCGCAGCGAGCTCGAAGCGCGCGGAGTACCGGCGTCGGCATTTCCTGCCGCGGGCGAGCCCCGCATGCACTACCGCGAATTCATGGAGTGGTTGAGCGCGCAAAGCGAAAGACAGATCGATCTCAAGCGCGCGGAAGCGGACCTGAATTTTCGGCGCGTCGGTATTACGTTCGCGGTCTACGGCAAGAGCGACGTACCGGGCATTATTCCCGAACGCACGATTCCGTTCGACGTCATTCCGCGTATTTTTCCGGCGGATGAATGGAAGGCGCTGGAGCGCGGTCTCAGGCAACGCGTGAACGCGCTCAACCGCTTCATCCACGACATCTATCACGATCAGGACATCATTCGCGCGGGCATCATTCCCGAAGCGCAGATCGTGGGCAATGCGCAGTATCGGCCGCAGATGCGCGGCGTCGATGTGACGCGCAATATCTACGCGCACATTGCCGGCATCGACATTGTGCGTGCCGGTCAGGGCGAGTTCTATGTCCTCGAGGACAACTTGCGCGTGCCGTCCGGCGTGTCGTACATGCTGGAAAACCGCAAGATGATGATGCGGCTCTTTCCCGATCTCTTCGCGCGTAACCGCGTCGCGCCGATCGCGCATTATCCGGACTTGCTGCTCGATACGTTGCGCGCGGCTGCGCCCGCCGGCGCGGACAATCCGACCATCGTCGTGATGACGCCCGGCATGTACAACTCCGCGTACTTCGAGCACGCTTTCCTTGCGCAGCAGATGGGCGTGGAACTGGTGGAAGGGCAAGACCTTTTCGTCGACGGCGGCTATGTCTATATGCGCACGACGCAAGGGCCGCAGCGAGTGGACGTCATTTACAGGCGCGTCGACGATGACTTTCTCGACCCGCTCGTCTTTCGCCCCGATTCGGCATTGGGCGTAGCGGGGCTGATATCGGCTTATCGCGCGGGACACGTTTCATTGTGCAATGCGGTGGGCACGGGTATCGCCGACGATAAATCCATTTATCCGTATGTGCCGGACATGGTGCGCTTCTATCTTGGTCAGGAGCCGATACTGAACAACGTGCCGACATGGATGTGCCGCAAGCCCGATGATCTGAAGTATGTGCTGGATCATCTGCCGGAACTGGTCGTCAAGGAAACGCACGGCGCGGGCGGCTACGGCATGCTGGTCGGGCCGTCGTCCACGACCGCGCAAATCGCCGAGTTTCGCGCGGTGCTCGAAGCGAATCCCGAGAAGTACATCGCGCAGCCGACACTCGCGTTGTCCACCTGTCCAACTTACGTGGAAGCGGGCATCGCGCCGCGTCATATCGACTTGCGTCCGTTCGTGCTTTCGGGCACGGACGTGCGCATGGTACCGGGAGGACTGACGCGCGTTGCGCTGCGCGAAGGGTCACTCGTCGTGAATTCGTCGCAAGGCGGCGGAACCAAGGATACGTGGGTACTGGAACGCTAATACACGCACTCGAGACCATCACAATACATACGCGAGACTACCCATGCTGAGCCGTACCGCGGATCATCTCTTCTGGATGGCGCGCTATACCGAGCGTGCCGAAAACACCGCGCGGATGCTCGACGCGAATTATCAACTGTCGCTCTTGCCTCAATCCGACGAATATGCGGAACTCGGCTGGCGGGCGATGCTCTCGATCTCCGAATTGAGCGGCATCTATTCCGCCGCGCATCGCAGCATGAAAAGCCGCGACGTGATCGACTTCATGGCGCGCGATATCTCGAACCCGTCGTCCATTGTCAGTTGCCTGCGCGCGGCGCGCGAAAACGCGCGGGCCGTGCGCAGCTCCACCAACAGCGAGCTATGGGAGACGCTCAATACGACATGGCTCGACTGTCAGCGCATGCTGCATGACGGCATCTTGGAGCGCGAGCCCTATACGTTCTTCGAGTGGGTCAAGTTTCGCTCGCACTTGTCGCGCGGCGTTCAGCTCGGCACGCTCGTCAAGGACGACGCGTTCTACTTCATGCGTTTAGGCACTTTCGTCGAGCGCGCGGATAACACGGCGCGCATTCTCGACGTCAAGTTCGAGATGATGGAGCAGCGCGCGGACACCTCCGTGCAGCCGTTCGACTATCACCATTGGACAGCGGTGCTCGGCTCTGTCTCCGGTTTCGAGGTGTATCGCAAGGTCTATCGAGATGTCATCACGCCGGAGCGCGTTGCCGATCTGCTCATTCTCTATCGCGACTGGCCGCGCTCGCTTGCGGCGAGTCTCGCGGAAGTCGAGCAACTCATCATTCACGTGACGAAGGGACGCGATGCCGAAGCCGTGCGGCTTGCGGCGCAACTCAGTGCGGAACTGAGAAACGGCAATATCGGCGAGATCTTGGAAGGGGGCTTGCACGCGTATCTCGTGAGTTTTCTGGCACGCGTGAATGAGCTCGCGAGCAGCATCAGCCGCGAGTTTCTATTGCCTATCGCGGCTGAGTTGCCTTCGGAAAGTCAGAGCCAAAGTCAAAGCCAAACACAGACCCAGACACAGACGCAGACGCAGACGAACGGCGGATCGCAAGCTCAGTCGCAAGCGGAATCGCCGGTGCAGTCACAGAGTTCGTCGAGCTGAACCGTGCGCTTAACGCTTGGCCGCTGCGGCGACGACACGATGAACAAAACGCAGCTTGTCGATAACGGGCGGGGCGAGCGTGAACGGATAGCCATCCGGCATGCCGAGACTCCGGTTCAGGCTGTTCAGCGCATACGTGAGCGGAAACCAGCGCTTCATCAGGTCATCGAACGTGCTTTCCTCGATGGGCGTGGTGTCCGTGAGCGTCGGTTCATGCGGACTGTCGGGCACGAGAACGAGACCGCACGATACGGCCGTATCCATCGTATCGACGATATGCAGGTAGTGCGCCCACGTCTCGGCCCAGTCCTCCCACGGATGCATCGTTGCATACGCGCTAATGTAGTTCTCTGCCCAGTTCGCGGGCGGGCCTTCCTTGTAATGGCGATCCAGCGCGGCCGCATAGTCCTGCTGTTCATCGCCGAATGCGGTTCTGAACGGCGCGACGCGCGGCGTGTCCGCGATGAGGCGATCGAAGAAATAGTGCCCTGTTTCATGGCGGAAATGGCCGAGCAACGTGCGGTACGGCTCGTGCATCGCGGAGCGCACTTTCTCGCGATGCGCGTCATCGGCTTCGGCGATGTTGAGCGTGATGATGCCGTTGTTGTGTCCTGTCATGACGCCGCGTCCTTCCTCGTCTCCTTCGAGGAACTGGAATTCGAGGCCGTGTTCAGGGTCTTGCTGACGCGACTGCACGGTCAGACCGAGATCCGAGAGTGTAAAGAGCAGGCGGCGTTTGGCTGTCTCCAGCCGATACCAGTAAAGGCGATTGCCGGGCGTCTCCAGATTGGGGATGGTGCTCGTCAGCTGGCACGACGAACAGAGCGGCTCCTCGGAATCCGCAGGGACCATCCAGTTGCAGACATTCTCGACCGCATAGTTATGGCAAGGGCGATAGAGCTGATCTTTGGCGAGCGGATGAAGGCTCTTCCACGCGCCGTCCTCCGTCTCGTCGAATGCACTGATCTGACTCAGTTCGGGGACATAGCCAAGCTTCGCGCCGCAGTTTTCGCAGTGCGTGTTCTCGAAGAACACAAGCTGATCGCAGCGGTTGCAGTGAAAGGTCTTCATTGTGTGAGCCGGAAGGAGGGATGGGTCCGGGTGCTGCCCGGAAGTCAGCGCCATGCTGCAAACAACGTGCCTCTTGCAAAGGTTCAGGGTTCAGTCGTTAGCTGTAAATCGAAAAAGGAGTCGGTGTGTCCATACGTGTCGCGTTGAACCATGTTACGCATTATCGCTATGACCGGCTCGTCGGTCTCTCGCCGCAAGTCGTTCGCTTGCGGCCCGCTCCGCATTGCCGCACCCCGATTCTCTCTTACTCGATGCGCGTCGAACCGGTGGATCACTTCATCAACTGGCAGCAGGACGCATTCGCCAATTACCAGGCGCGGCTCGTTTTCCCCGAGAAAACGCGTGAATGCAAGGTAACGGTCGATCTGGTGGCCGAGATGGCCGTTTACAATCCGTTCGACTTTTTTCTCGAACCGTCTGCGGAATCGTTTCCCTTCAGCTACGCGCCCGAGTTGCTGCACGACCTCGCGCCGTACATGATCAAGCGCGAACTGACGCCGCGATTCGCCGCATTCGTCGAGAGCATCGACCGTTCGGCGCAACCGACGGTGGACTTTCTGGTGGGATTGAATCAGCGCCTCTCGCGTGAGATTCGTTATCTGATTCGCATGGAGCCCGGCGTGCAAACGCCGGAAGAAACGCTTGTAAGCGGGGCGGGGTCTTGCCGCGATTCGGGCTGGCTGCTTGTCGAGACGTTGCGACATCTCGGGCTCGCAGCACGCTTCGTGTCGGGCTACCTGCTGCAACTCGCACCGGACGTAAAGTCGCTCGAAGGTCCCAGTGGCACCGACGTCGATTTCACTGATCTTCACGCGTGGTGCGAGGTCTTCTTGCCGGGCGCAGGTTGGATCGGATTCGACCCGACCTCCGGCTTGCTCGCGGGCGAAGGCCACATACCGGTCGCGTGCACGCCCGAGCCGGATAGCGCGGCGCCTGTCTCCGGCGCAGTGGATGAATGCGAAGTCGAGTTCGGGCATTCCATGTCGATTGAGCGCGTGCGTGAAACGCCGCGGGTGACGAAGCCTTATAGCGAGGAGGACTGGCAGGCCGTGCTGCGCATGGGCGAACAGGTCGATGCGCAGCTCGACGCATCGGACGTGCGTCTGACCATGGGCGGCGAGCCGACCTACGTGTGCGTGCGCGACCGCGATGCACCGGAGTGGAACACGGACGCGCTTGGGCCCACGAAGCGTGCTTACGCGGTCGCGCTGATGGACAAGCTGCGCGCGCAATACGGCGCGGGCGGTTTCCTGCATATCGGGCAGGGCAAGTGGTATCCGGGCGAGCAGTTGCCGCGCTGGGCGTTGTCGCTCTTTTGGCGCGCGGACGGCGAGCCTTGCTGGCACAATCCCGCGCTCTTCGCCGACGAGCGGCAGCCCGCGAGTTACACCGCGGACGATGCCGCCCGCTTCATTCGTCACCTCGCGGGCAAACTATCTTTGAATGCAGAATACATTCAGCCGGGCTACGAGGACACGTGGTACTACCTGTGGCGCGAACGCCGTCTGCCTGTCAATGTCGACCCTTTCGATTCCCGCCTCGACGACGAGCTCGAACGAGTGCGCTTGCGCCGGGTATTCGACGCGGGGTTGCCCTCGGTCACCGGTTACGCGTTGCCGATCGCGCGGGAGGAAAGCGCGGCGGGCCGGCCGGGCCGCTGGACGACCGGCCCGTGGTTCTTCCGCGATGAGCGGATGTACCTCGTTCCGGGCGATTCGCCGATGGGCTATCGCTTGCCGCTGGACTCGCTGCCGTGGGTCGCGGAAGCGGACTATCCGTGGCAGCACGAGCACGATCCTTTCGCGCCTTCCGTGCCGCTGCGTCGCGCAGCCGAACTTCGCATGCAGTACGCAGACCGTAATGATGCATTCGGCATGCAGCATGCAGCACGCAAAATTCCGAGCGACGCGACTGAGGACTCGACCGGCGAAGCAACGCAAGCGGCCACTGCCGCCACTGCCGCCATTGCAGACAAGAAGAGCCGAATGCCCGAGCGCGGCGAGTCTGCCGGCTGGATCGCGCGTACCGCGATCTGCGTCGAAGCACGCGACCCGGCGCGCGCGGCCGGTCCGAAAGTGGAAGCGGCAACGCTCGCAAAGTCTGGCCAAGGCAACAAGTTGATGCACGTGTTCATGCCGCCGCTCGTTGCGCTCGACGACTATCTCGACATGCTCGCGGCCGTGGAAGCGACCGCCGCCGATCTCGGCATTCCGGTCATCATCGAGGGCTATCCGCCGCCGCGCGACCCGCGCCTCAAGGTGCTTCAGGTGACGCCCGACCCTGGCGTGATCGAAGTGAACATTCATCCGGCGTCTAACTGGGCGGAACTCGTCGAGCACACCGAATACCTCTACAACGCCGCGCACGAGTCGTATCTGACGCCGGAGAAGTTCATGCTCGATGGCCGGCATACCGGCACCGGCGGCGGCAACCACTTCGTGCTCGGCGGAGCGACGCCGCCCGATAGCCCGTTTCTGCGACGCCCCGACTTGCTGGCGAGCCTGATCGCGTACTGGCACAACCATCCGTCGCTATCGATGCTGTTCTCGGGGCTGTTCATCGGACCGACGAGCCAGGCGCCGCGCATCGACGAAGCGCGCAACGATCAGGTGTACGAGCTCGAGATCGCGTTCGCCGAATTGCAGCGGCAAGTCGACCTGCTTGGCGGACGCGGCAGCGCCAAAGTGCCGCCCTGGCTTATCGACCGCATTCTGCGCAACATCCTGATCGACGTGACCGGCAATACGCATCGGGCGGAATTCTGCATCGACAAATTGTATTCACCCGACGGTCCGACCGGCCGCCTCGGTTTGCTCGAACTGCGTGGATCCGAAATGCCACCGCATGCGCGCATGAGTCTCGTGCAGCAATTGCTGCTGCGCGCGCTCGTCGCCCGCTTCTGGGAGAAGCCCTATACGGCGCGGCTCACGCGCTGGGGCACGGAGTTGCATGATCGCTTCATGCTCGGCACTTTCGTGCAGATGGACTTCGACGACGTGATCGCCGAACTGCGCGACGCGGGCTTCGCCTTCGACAAGCGTTGGTTCGCTCCGCATTTTGAATTCCGTTTCCCGGTCGTCGGTGCGTACGAGACAGCCGGCATCGCGATGACGATTCGCCACGCGCTGGAACCGTGGCACGTGATGGGCGAGGAGGGCATGATCGGCGGCACCGTGCGCTATGTCGATTCGTCGGTCGAAAGGCTCGAAGTACGCGTGCTGGGTCTCAACGGCAGTCGACATGTCGTGACTGTCAACGGCGAGCCCTTGCCGTTGCAGCCGACCGGGCGCGTCAGCGAGTACGTCGCGGGCGTGCGGTTTCGCGCGTGGTCGCATGCCACGTCTTTGCATCCGACTATCGGGGTGCATGCGCCGCTGACTTTCGATATCGTGGATACATGGACCGGTCGCGCGATCGGCGGCTGTCAGTATCACGTCGCGCATCCGGGTGGCCGCAACTATCAGACGTTCCCCGTGAACGCCTATGAAGCGGAGAGTCGCCGGCGTGCGCGCTTTTTCGCGAGCGGTCATACGCCGGGCGCGATGCATGTCGAAACGCGCGAGCCCAGCCTCGAGTTTCCGTTCACGCTCGACTTGCGCCGCTCATGAAAGCCGTTGAAGCGCAAGCATGACAAGTGAGGCCATCTTGGCGTTCCAATCGACATTGCCTTTCGATACCACGGCCGCGCGTACCGACGCTTTAGCGCTCTTGCGCGCGTTGCCTGTGCGCGAAGGGCATTGGGACGAGTTGCGCGATGCTTCAGGGCACTTGCGCGAGCCGTGGCGGCGGTTCTTCGAATTGCTCGGCGAGCAGGGCATTGCGCGTCTCGACGACGGCGTGGCCGCCGTCGCGCGACAGGTACGCGATAACGACATCACGTACAACGTCTATGCCGATAACGGCGAGCCGCGCGCATGGTCGCTCGATCTCTTGCCGCTATTGATCGACGAGCGCGAATGGGCCGTCATCGAACGCGGCGTCGCGCAACGCGCCCGCTTGATGGAGGCAATCGTCGCGGATGTCTACGGCGCGCAAACGCTTCTGCAACGAGGGCTGTTGCCTGCTGCGCTCGTGTTCGGGCATCCAGGTTATCTGCGTTCGGTGAAAGGCTTCGTGCCCGCGAACGGAGGCTATCTGCAGATCGTCGCGGTGGATCTCGCGCGTGCGCCGTCGGGCGAATGGACCGTCATCGCGCATCGCACGGAGGCGCCGTCGGGCTTGGGCTACGCGCTCGAAAACCGCATGATCGTGGCGAGTCTCTTTAACGATGCGTTCCGGACGCTGCGCATCAACGGGCTTGCATCGACGTATTCGCAACTCGTCGCGACGCTTGCGCAGGCGGCCCGAGGCATCATGCGCAATGATGAAAGTGGCGGTGGCGACGCGCCTCATATTGCGCTGTTGAGTCCGGGGCCCTTTAGCGAAACTTACTTCGAGCATATCTTTCTTGCGCGTTATCTGGGCGTGACGCTCGTGGAAGGCAAGGATCTGACAGTACGTCACGACAAGCTCTATCTGAAGACGCTAGCCGGCCTCTCGCGCGTGCATGCCGTGTTGCGTCGTCTGGACGATGCGTTCTGCGATCCGGTCGAGTTACGCGCGGATTCGACCATCGGCGTTCCCGGACTGTTGCAGGTCATGCGCGCGGGCAACGTGGCGGTCTCCAATGTGCCCGGCGCGGGCTTCACGGAATCGCCTGCGCTTCATGCGTTCTTGCCCGGCATCGCGCGTGCGATGCTGAATGAGGACTTGCATCTCCCGACCGTGCCGACGTGGTGGTGCGGCGAAGACTCAGCGCGACGCGAAGCTTTCGAGAAGCTCGATCGCGCTTTCGTGGTTCCCACCTGGCCCGGCACGTTTGAGGATGGCGCGCCCGGCATCGAAGCGGGATCGCAGGTGCTTGCGGACTGGCGTGAGCGCATCGAGCGCGCGCCCGACATGTTCACCGTACACGAAGACCTGCCGTTTTCTAGCGCCCCGCGTTTTCACGATGGCGCGCTCGGCTCTCGCTCATGTGTCTTGCGTGCCTATGCCATCGCGCGTCCGGACGGAAGCTGGAGCGTGATGCCCGGCGGCTTCACACGCCTTGCAGCGGACAAGCGCGCCACGGTGTCGATGCAGTTCGGCGGCAGCAGCGTGGATACATGGGTGCTGGCTACTCATCCCGGTCCCGCTGTGCCACTGCGTCCATCGCCGATGCAGCCCGGTGATTTGCGCAAGCATCGCGTGGTATCGAGTCGCGCGGCGGAAAATCTGTTCTGGGCCGGACGCTATGGCGAGCGCGCCGAGAACAACGTGCGTCTCTGCCGCCTGTTGCTCGGCACGCTCGAAGCCAATGATGCCGACGAGATGTTCCCCACGCTCGTCGAACTGGCCGCGCAATGCGGCCTCATTCCGTCCATCGATACGCTTGCGCGAAGTTCGCCACACGCATTCGAGCGCGTGCTCGTCGCGGGACTGGCGGAGACGGCATCGGCAACGAGCATCGGCGGCAATCTCGCGAATCAGGCGCATGCATGCGGCGAGATTCGCGACCGGCTTTCCACCGATCACTGGCGCACGATTCTCGCGGCGCGCAACGACTTCCGCGATGCGCTCGCGCGCCTCGGCCTCATCACGCCCGACGTGCCGAGAGATTATGACCGCGTGATGTTGAGCGGCGCGCTCGAACATCTTGCGACTCAACTGCTCGCGATCAGCGGCGCGCAAGGTGATCGCATGACACGCGATGAAGCGTGGCGCATGATTTTCATTGGCAGGATGATCGAGCGCGTGTCGACGATGGCTACGTTTCTGCGAATCTTCGCGGCGCAAGGCACGTTGACGCATCCGGCCGGCTTCGACTTGCTGTTGCACCTTTTCGATACCACGCTCACGTATCGCTCGCTTTATCCCGGCCGGCTCGAAGCGGCCGCGTTGATCGACCTGATCGTCGTGGACCCGACTAATCCGCGCGGACTCTATGGCGTGCTGGTCCGCTTACGCGCGAAGCTCGATGAGATGGTGAAGACCGCCGGCGCAGCGCGGCGCGCGCATTTCATCGGTATTTCACTCGACCTCGATAGCTTGCCGCCCCTCGATGCCTTGTGCAAAGCCGACGAAGGCGGGCAGTTCGGCACGCTCGTCCAGCTTTGCGATCGGCTGCTTGCATCGGTGAGCGCGGCATCGAACGAAGTCAGCGCGCACTACTTCAGTCATGCCAATCCCATTGCTGCGCAGGTGTCCTAATGAATGCGACGATCGACAAAGCGTCCAGATCGACGACGCTCGCAGTCACGCATCGCACGACATATCGGTACTCCACGCCCGTCGAAATCGCTCAGCACCTCGCGACCATCCGTCCGCTGCATACGCCGTGGCAGCAGGTCATCGCTCACTCCGAGCGCATCGAACCGGCTCCATCGTATGTACATAGCCGCGTCGATGCATTCGGCAACGACCTGCTTTATTTCTCGCTGGATGCGCCGCATGAGCGTCTCTCGATGACCAGTGAAACGACGGTGCGTCTCAGCCCACGCTGGACGAAGCTGGACCCTCGGGCGACGCCGCCGTGGGAAGAGGTCGCACGACGGCTGCGCTACACGGCGGGTTCGCCGTTTGTCCGCGAATCGGAGTACTGTTATGCGTCGCCCAACATTCAGTTGACCCAGGCGTTGCGCGAATACGCGTTGCCGAGTTTTGCGCCGGCCACGGCGCTGATCGCGGGCGCGATCGACCTCATGCACCGCATCCATGCCGACTTCACGTACCGGCCTTCATCGACCACGTTCGATACGCCCGCTACACGCGCCTTCGAACTGCGCCAGGGCGTATGTCAGGACTTCGCGCAAGTCATGATCGGCTGCCTTCGCACGTTAGGCTTGCCGGCGCGTTATGTGAGCGGCTATCTGCGTAACGACCCGCCGCCGGGTCAACCGCGACTGATCGGCGCCGATGCCTCGCACGCGTGGGTGTCGGTGCATTGCCCGCAAAGCGGATGGATCGACCTCGATCCGACCAACGACGTGCTCGCCGATCTCGACCACGTGACGCTTGCAACTGGTCTCGATTACAGCGACGTGTCGTTATTGCGCGGCATGATCCTTGGTGGCGGATCGCATCATGTCGACGTCGCCGTGAACGTTCTAGCGCTATAAAACAGCGAACCCCAACCTCACGTCTTGCGCTTGTAGCGGACCCAAACGACATCGTTATCCCGCTTCTCGACCGACTCCAGCTTCAGATAGGCGGGCTTCTGCCACTTATCCATTGCTACTTCGAATGATGAAGGATGCGCGTCACGCCCATCGACGAGCGGCATCAGCAACACGCTGACTTCATCCGCGAGTTGCGCGTTGACGAATGCCCCGGATACGTGACCGCCTCCCTCGACGATGAGCTTGTCGATCTTCAGTTCGCGGCCGAGCGTTTCTACGACGCGGTGAAGATCGATGTCGTCCTTTCCGCCGAAAAGATACGACGCGCCGATCGACTGAAGGTGCGCGAGATAGTCGTCCTCCACGCTCTCCGCCACGACTTCGACGATATGCGAGTCGAGCGCGGTATCGCTCTTCCAGCCGACGCGGCCTTTCGGGTCGATCGACACGGCGTACTGGCTCGCGTCGCGCTTGGCGAAATGATCCGTGCGCGGCAACGGGCTCTTGGCGAGACCGCGTGGATATTCACGATCCTTCGCGTGCGAGATTTCCTGCATCGTGACGCGGCCGCATACCCACGCATCGGCGTTGAAGCTGGCAGCCGTCTCTTCATAGCATGGGCTGGCAAAGTCGAGATGCCAGCCGTCCGTGAGGCTTCGGCCATCCACTGAAGACATCATGTGGCAGACGATGTACATCGGTTTCCCCTTGCGGTGTTGCGCTGAACTCGCGTAACGTCGGCGTCTCAAGCGTCGGGCTTCTCGTCCGGCGGCAAAGGGCCTTCCTGGTCGATTGTGCTGCCCTGACGCCAGACGTCCTTACCCGCTTCCGAGAGCTTGCCGCTGCTCGAGTCCTTGCCCGCTTCGGTGCCTTCAACGGCCATCTTGCCGCCTGCCTGCTCCTGCGCGGGCAGTTTCTCTCCCTTCTCCGCCTGAATGCGGTCTTCCTGCGATCGTCCGGCATGCGTCGTCATCGTATCCTCCGATGGGTTCAATTGGACACGTCAGACTCGTAGCAAGCCGCAAGCCAACCCTCCGGCGCGGTATCGGGTCCGGATCAGAAGCGCGTCGTCGGGCGAACTGTATAGGAAGGCTAACTAGCAGTTTCAGAACGTCTCCCAGTCGCCGCCATCCGTCGCGGTTGCCACGGGCTTCTGCACCGTGGCTTCGACGTGTTTCGCCGTCGGCGTCGCCTTCGTTCGCTGCAATGCCTGAGGAGCAGGGCGTTGCACCGTCGGAGCCGTCGCCGGGCGCGGGCGGCTTTCGCTCGACACGGGCGTCACCGCGTGAGCGGAAGCCACAGCTGCGCTCGGGCTCGTGCGAAAGACGTTGACGGCTTTGCGAAGCGCTTCAGCCTGGTCTTCCAGCGAGCCGGCCGCGGCGGCCGCTTCTTCGACGAGCGCGGCGTTCTGCTGCGTGACTTCGTCCATCTGCGAGATAGCCAGATTGACCTGCTCGATGCCGCGGCTCTGCTCGTGCGATGCGGACGCAATTTCGCCCATGATGTCGGTCACGCGCTGAATCGCGGAGTGCACGCTGCGCATGGTCTCGCCTGCCTTCGCGACGAGCTCGGTGCCTGCGCCGACGCGGCTGCCCGACGTCTCGATCAGCGCCTTGATTTCCCTCGCCGCGCTCGACGAACGCTGCGCGAGGCTGCGCACTTCGCCTGCCACGACCGCGAAGCCCCGGCCTTGTTCGCCGGCGCGCGCGGCTTCCACTGCGGCATTGAGCGCGAGAATGTTCGTCTGGAATGCGATGCCCTCGATCATGCCGATGATCTCCGCGATCTTCTCCGAGCTTTCTTCGATGCCGGCCATCGTCTCCACGACCTGTCCGACGATCGCAGTGCCTTCGTTCGCGACGGCGCTCGCGTTCTCGGCGAGACCGCTGGCCTGACGCGCGTTGTCGGCGTTCTGCTTCACCGTCGAGGTCAGTTGTTCCATGCTCGCCGCCGTCTCCTGCAGCGATGCAGCCTGCTGTTCCGTGCGCGACGACAGGTCCGTATTGCCGGCGGCGATCTCCTTCGTTGCGCCGGCAATCGCGTTGGCGGACGAAGTCACCGCGCTCATCGTTTGCAGCAGCCGGTCCTGCATCGCCCGCACCGATGCCATGAGACTCGCATCGTCGCCCGCCGCGACAGGCACAGCTTGCGTGAGATTGCCCGCCGCGATGCGTTTGCATGCCTCCGCGACGTCCTTCGGATCGCCTCCGAGCTTGCGCAGCACATTGCGGATGATCCAGCCCATTGCCACGGTCAACGCAAGGCCGACCATGCCGACGATCGCAAGCATCGCGAGCAGGCGCTGGCCGAATTCACGATTGATGTCGTCGACGTAAGCGCCCGTATAGACGTGCCAGTCCCACGCGCGAACATACTCGCCGTAAGCGATCTTCGGCAGCGCCTCCGTTTGTCCCGGCTTCGGATAGAGGTAATCGGTCACGTGCGTGCCGTCGAGTCCGTGTTTGACGATCGCGGCGGTGAAGTGCTTGCCGGTCTTGTCGACCAGATCGTTGATCTTGTTCTCGGTCTCGGGACGCATCGGGTTAAGCAATTGCAGCATCGTCGAGTCGACGACGAGCAAATAGCCGCTCTGCCCATAGCGCACCGGACGCAAATGCGCGATGGCCGCGCGCTTGGCGTCTTCGGCTGGCATCGCGCCGCTTTGCGCCTGCTGCACATAGAAGTTGACCACGCTCACCGCGGACTGAACCTGCTCGGCCAGCGCTTCCTGACGGTCCTTCATCATCAACGTGCGCGTCATGGTCGCGCTCAACAGCGAGAGCACGATCAAACTCAGCCACACGAATCCCACGGTGCTCCACAGTGTTGCCTTGAAGCTCATTCTCTGCATTTGTCTCGCCCTTGCGTTCAACGTTGAATAATTTGCCGACAGGGTAGATATCGGCTCGTTTGTCGGAAAGTTGAACGTTTGCTTTCAGGCCGGCGGAGGGCGGCGACTGCGGACTGTTTGGTCGGGAAAAGCAAAGTAGCACGCCGTGCCTCATATCGTCTGATGAATGCGCGTTACCGTACTTAAGTGGCGTCGCCTGCGCGCTAACGTATGCGGGCAGATACGAATCATCCCCGCGTAGAGGGATGGCATCTGTCTCATCAAGGTACGAACATGGTATTGGTCAAACTGAGCGCACAGGAACTTCAAGTCGGCACGCCCCTTCCGTTCGCCGTCTACTCGGCGAGCGGCAAACTTCTTTTGACGAGGGGTTACTGCGTGCGATCCGAGGGCCAGCGCGACAGGATTCTCGCAGCCGGCGGGTTCCGCGACGAAGACGCGCCGATCGAGCGGCCGCACGGGGAAGGCGTCATGTCGAGCGAGCTGCTGATATCGACCGCGAAGCACGACGCGCCCGCGAACCGTCCCAAGCTCGATCGCGCGGCCGCCGTCACCGGCACCCTGCCGAAGACGCTGGAAAGCATGCAGTTGACGCTGGTCGGCTGCGATCACCCGCCGGTGCAGGCGGAATTCGTCGGTTCCGTTGCAGGCAGCGCGTTGGTCGTGACCGCAGGCAGCGTGCATGAGTTGCTGGACGCGGGTATGTCCGTCGAATGCAAGGGGCTGCTCGGGCGCAAGATCTATCGTTTCTCCAGCACGGTGATCGGACGAAGCGAGTCGCCTGTGAAAGTCGCTTATCTCGCGTATCCGCAAACCGTGCAGACGCAGGTCGTGCGCAAAGACGTGCGAGTGTCGACCGAGCTGGCGGGTCGTCTCATCAGGAACGATTGTGTCGCGGCGGGCTTCGACGTCGCCGTGGTCAACGTCAGCCTCGGCGGCGTGGCGTTGCGCCTGGCGGACGCGCTCGTGAATGTCGACGAGCACTTCAAGCTCGCGTTGCGCCTGCGCGCCGACGGCAAGGTTCACGCGGTGGTGTTCAACTGCATCGTGCGCAATTTGCGTCGAGCGGCGGGCGCCGTGCTTGTCGGCGCAGAGTTCAGTAACCGGTCCGTCGATACGACCGCGCTGCTCAGAATCCACATGTTCGAGACGGCGACGGGCAGCGCGTCGGAATGACTTAGACTGCTCGGAGGTCTTTTGCATTACTGAAGAACACCGCGCAAGGCCGTACTTCTAACGAAACGCGCGCTTACGTAAATGCTACAAGCAAACACGTCGTCACATTCGAACGGTCGAGCTTATACGCCGCGCGGCGCAATGACCGAACGCATGCACACATGCGTAGCCAGCTCTGTGGCCTACCGCACATTCCATAGTTCGGATTGCAAATAACGCATTGAACGTTGCTTGCAGTGGTCCATACTCTAAGCGCCGGTGCAGCGTAGAAACCGGCCGTCCGTTCTTGCTGCAACGCACCCGCTCCGGGCCGCTTTGCAGGTCCTCTTTGTGCGCTCCCTGGGGGGTGTATGGTCTCCAATTCGACTAAGCGACGCGCGTTCCTGAAGGGAACGGCGTCCGCACTCGCAGTTGCATCGCTTCCACGGTGGGGCATGGCGGCCACTGCTCCGTTCATCAGACTCGAATGGCAAGTGTTTAAAACCACGCCGCACTACGCGTCGTATCTCAACGCCGTGCGCACGATGAAAGCCACCAACGACAGAACCAATCCAGCATCGTGGCAGTACTGGGTCGATGTTCACAACAATTACTGCCCGCATAGCACGGCGTACTTCCTGACGTGGCATCGCGGTTACCTGTACTACCTCGAACAACAGTTGCGCACCGTATCAGGCGACGCAACGCTCACGTTGCCGTACTGGGACTACTACTCGTATCCGGTGATTCCTTCTGAATTCACGGATACCGCGCGTAGCAACCCGCTTTATGTGTCGCGAATCAACACCAACGTCTATCAGGCGCTCGATCTCGGTCCCTTCGGGTCGAGCGTGTACAACTTCCAGCGCGGCACCAACAACGCATTCGAGCCCAAGCTGGAAAACGCGCCGCACAATCCGGTTCATGACATCATCGGTAATAACATGGCCGATATCGCCACGGCGCCGATCGATCCGATCTTCTACCTGCATCACTGCAACATCGACCGTCTGTGGAACGCATGGTCGCTGCGCTCGACGAGCCGCGTGCCGTCGGCCACGAGCAGCTACTGGAACGGCAGCTTCACCTATGCGAGAGGCTTGACTATCTCGAAGTCGAAAACGCGCACGACCACGGGGCTGAGTTATGACTACGCCAACGACACCATGCCCGCTGTGCTGCCGCCCCAGGCGCAACAAGGGAGGATTATTCGCGTGCAAGCACAGATCGGCGCCATTCAGGCGCGGCCGAAGACCGGCCCATTCACGGCGAGTCCCGGGCGCACGGTGTCATCGACGCGCCGTTCCCTGGGAGGCGTAAAGGGCGTCGTATTGGACGAGTTCTCGATCAGCGCGAGCATTCCGCTGCAGGCCGCGAACGCCACCGCATTGAAGGATGTGCTGGCCACTTCGCCGGCTGTCGGACTGAGTCAATCCTCGGATGCATCGCAGGCCACGCCGCAAGCAAGTAGCGGGTTCCAGTACGTGAAGGTCGTGCTCGACGGAGTCAAGATGCCTGCGGCGGCCCGAAAAGGCGGCTTCTTCTATAACGTCTATCTGAATCTGCCTGCGAGCGGCGACGTCGACGCCGTGAAGTCGCAGCACTTCATCGGTACCTTGGGCGCGTTTCAGGTTGCCACCGCTGCGCATCACGGCATGAGCGAGATCGACTATGACGTCACTGACGTGCTCGCGCGTCTCGGCATTTCCAATGTGAGCGACGTCGTGCTTTCATTCGTGCGCGTGAGCGGGGCGAACGCGCCGAAGGGCATGGCTGTTTCGATCAACGAGGCGCGCATCGAACTCGGCACGGACGGGCCGTAGTCGAAGATGACCGCGACGCGGCGAACCACTCGCCGCGTTGCGATCCATTCCTCGGCGTATCAGCGCAGGTTGGTTCGCGCCAGTTCGATCAGTTCATCGCCGCGACCGCTGAACACCGCGCGCAGCATATAAAGGCTAAAGCCTTTCATCTGCGCATAGTTGATGGTCGGCGGAATCGCGAGTTCGTGCTTGGCCGTCACCACGTCGACGACCGCCGGACCCGGATGCGCGAACGCGTCCTTGAGCGCGCCTTCCAGTTGCTCCGATTGCTCCACGCGCACGGACCATATGCCCGCGCCCTTCGCGATCTGCGAGAAGTCCGTTCTGGATAGATCGACGTTGGTGTCGAGATACCCCGCGGCCTTCAACTCCATCGACACGAAGCCGAGCAGGCTGTTGTTGTAGACGATGACCTTGATCGGCAACTCATGCTGTACGGCCGTGAGCAGATCGCCGAGCAGCATCGACAGGCCGCCGTCCCCTGAAAGCGACACCACCTGCCGCCCCGGATTCGCCGCCTGCGCGCCGAGCGCCTGCGGCATGGCGTTCGCCATCGAGCCATGATTGAACGATCCGTGCAACTGACGCTTGCCGTTCATCGACAGATACCGCGCGGCCCATAGCGTGGGCGTGCCGACATCGACGGTGAAGATGGCGTTGTCCGCTGCGGCCTCGTCGACGAGCTTGGTCAGATATTGCGGATGGATGGGGCGATCAGGCGCGGACGGCGTGGCGAGATGGTCGAGCTCCTTGCGCGCATCGGCATAGTGTTTCAGCGCGTTTTCCAGAAAGCGCCGCTCTGTCTTGCGTTGCAGCCGCGGCATGAGCGCCGTGACCGTCTCCTTCACCGTGCCGATGAGGCCGAGCGCGAGCGGCGCGCGCCGGCCCAATTGCGAACCACGGTTGTCGACCTGCACGACCTGCGCGTTCGGCGGATAAAACGGCCGATACGGGAAGTCACAGCCGAGCAGCAGCAGCGTGTCGCACGACATCATCGCGTGATAACCCGAACTGAAGCCGATGAGTCCCGTCATGCCGACATCGAAAGGATTGTCGTATTCGATGAACGGTTTGCCGCGCAACGCGTGAACAATCGGCGCGCCGAGCGTGTCCGCGAGCGCGACCACTTCGTCATGCGCGCCCGCGACGCCGCTGCCGCACATGATCGTGACCGCATCGCAACCATTCAGCATGTGCGCGAGTTTGTCGAGTTCAGTGTCGGCGGGCACGATGGTATGCGGGGCCGTCGGTGTCCAGCGAGCGGGGGCATCGGGGCCTTCGGACAAGGCGACATCGCCCGGCAGCACGATCACCGCGACCCCGCGCTCTTCCAGCGCGGTGCGCATGGCGCGCTCCAGCACGCGCGGAAACTGCGAAGCGTTCGATACCAGTTCGACAAAGTGACTGCATTCGCTGAAGTACGTCTGCGGATGCGTTTCCTGAAAATACCCGAGCCCGATTTCCGTCGACGGTATATGCGCCGCGATGGCCAGCACGGGCTGACGATTGCGATGACAGTCGTAGAGCCCGTTGATGAGATGCAGATTGCCCGGTCCGCAACTGCCCGCGCATACAGCGAGCCGGCCGGTGGTCGCCGCATCCGCGCCTGCGGCGAATGCAGCCGCTTCCTCATGCCGCGTATGCATCCAGCGAATGGTGCCCAGTTCGTCGAGACTGTGCGCGAGCCCGTTGAGGCTATCGCCCGTCACGCCCCAGATGCGCTCGACGCCCGCTGCCGCGAGCGTCTTTGCCAGATAGTCCGCGATTGATTGCTTGGCCATGTGCTTTCCTCCGAAGAAAAACGCGCACCATGCGCGATGTGATCGACTCAGAAGGCGTCGCTAGAAAGCCAACCTGACAAACTCACTCCGGAATGATGCGCTCGCGCTTCAGACGGTCGAACAGCGCGAAAAACGCATCAGGCGTGCTCTGATAATCGAGGAAGCCGGCCTTGCGGCTCTTCGTCATGTCCGTGAGGACTTCCATCGGACGTCCGAGGTCGGCATCCGTATGCCACCAGGAGACGAGCTTGTCTACGTTCGACTCTGCCAGTGCGTGCCGTGCCGCGATCTCCGCCCACGTCTTGCCGGCATGCTGCATGCGGCCTTCCAGTGGTTGGATTTCGCCGTCGAAAGGCGCGGGCTCGATACCGAAGTAATTGGCGATGCGCTCCCACATCCACTTCCAGCGGAACACGTCGCCATTCACGACGTTGAAGTCTTCGTTGCGCGCTTCCGGCCACGTCGCGGCCCATTCGAGATGGCGCGCGAGAAGACGCGCGTCCGTCATGTCGGTCAGGCCGTTCCATTGCGCGGCCGAACCGGGAAACAGGAACGGTTCGCCGGTCGCCTTGCACAAGTTCGCATAGACGGCGAGGGTGACGCCCATGTTCATTGCATTGCCGATGGCGAAACCGATGATGCTATGCGGCCGATGCACGCTCCATCCGAAGCCGAACTGCCGCGCGGCATCGAACAAGCGGTCTTCCTGCTCGTAGTAGAAGTTGTCGACGGGCTGCCGGCCTTGTTCCTCGCGGAAGGGCGTGGCCGGAATCTCGCCTTTGGCGTAGGCCTCGAAGGGCCCGAGATAATGCTTGAGGCCCGTGACGAGCGCCGCATGTTCGAGCGCGCCCGACGGGCCCAATGCCGCGAGGACATTGGCGACCATTGCGCCGTTGACGCGGATGTTTTCCGCTTCGGTTGCCTGCCGCGACCATGCGGTGAAGAAGACGTGAGTGAAGTCGCGTCCGCTCAATGCCTGCGCGACCGATGACGCCGACGTGAGATCCGCGACGATCGATTCGACGCCGGCGGGCGCAGGCGTGCGGCCGCGCGACACGCCGGTGATGGACCAGTCTCCACGCGTTTGAAGATGCTCGGCGAGATTGCGTCCGATGACGCCGGTCGCGCCGATGATGAGTGCTTGTTTGTTCATTGCAGCCTTGCGAGTCGATTGATCGATGTACCAGTGTGACGGATAGCGATGATCCTTGCTGAACGCTGCGCTTTTCGCCGGGGACATGAGACGCGGGCGGCAAAACCGTCCTGTTGCCTGCATCGCCGATGTAAGAACTACTCGACGCGCGACGCCGGAACGCCATCGTCTCGCGCAACGCCGTCAGCCATGCGCGATCGCTCCCCAGGCGCAGTAAAATGCAGCACTCGAAAAACGCCGAAGTGCCAGGGTATCGCCAAATGGATGTCAAGGATCAAGGTCTCGTCGGTTCTGCCGGTTCGGGCAGCGGACACTTCGAGCGCATGATCGCGGGGGTCAGGGACTACGCGATCTATCTTCTTTCTCCGACCGGTCTGGTCACGAGCTGGAACGTCGGTGCCGAGCGCATCAAAGGCTATGCGCCCGAGGAAATCATTGGTCAGCACTTCTCACGGTTTTATACCGAAGAGGACCGCGCGACGGACCTGCCTTTGCGCGCGCTGGAGATTGCGGTCCGCGAAGGCAAATTCGAATCGGAAGGCTGGCGCGTGCGCAAGGACGGTTCGCGTTTCTGGGCACATGTCGTGCTCGATTCCCTGTTCGACGATTCGGGGCATCATGTCGGCTACGCCAAGATCACGCGCGACATCACTGCCCAACACGAAGCGAGGCAGATCGCCGAACGTCAGAAAGCCTTGGCGCTCGATGCCCGCACGCGCGAATATCACGAGTTGCTGCGGCTCTTCGAGCAGGCGCCCGGCTTCGTGTGTTTCTTTCGGGGTGCGAATCATGTCTACCAGCTACAGAACGGAGCGCATCATCGGCTTGCGGGATTCAGGCCGATTATCGGCAAGCCTGTGAGAGAGGCGTTGCCCGAACTCGCAGGGCAAGGCTTCTTCGAACTGCTCGACGAGGTGTATCGAACGGGCCGCCCGTATGTCGGCCGCGCCGTGCCGTTGCGTGTCGATCCGCTCGCGGGCGGCGAGAGCGAAGTGCGCTTCATCGACTTCGTGTACCAGCCTATCGTCGATGACGCGGGCGTGGTCGTCGGTATCTTCTCGCAAGGCAACGACGTCACCGATCAGGTCGCGGCGCAAGAGGCGCTCAGGCGCAAGCAAGGGGAACTGGAACAGGTCATCGTCGAGCGCACCGAGGCGCTGGAAAGCACGAGCCGGGCGCTGGAACTGGCGAAGGAACTGCACGTCGACAACGCGCGCCTCCTGCGGCTTTTCGAGCAGGCGCCAGGTTTCGTCTGCGTGTTGCGCACGCGCGAGCACATATTCGAACTGGCGAACGCGGCGTATCGCAGCCTGACGGGCGATCGCGATCTCGTCGGAAAGCGCGTGCGGGATGCGTTGCCCGAAGTGGTCGAACAAGGCTTCATCGAGGTGCTGTCGGGCGTCTTCGACACCGGCGAGCCTTACGTCGGCAAGGCCGTGCCGGTCATGATCCGCCCGCGCGACGGCGCGCCGCTCGAAACGCGCTTTCTCGACTTCGTTTATCAGCCCATTGCAGGCAACGACGGCGAAGTGGTCGGCATCTTCGTTCAGGGCCAGGACGTCACGGTGCAGAAGCTCGCGCAGGACGAAGTGGAGCGCTATCAAACGAGCCTCGAAGCGCTGGTCGAAGAGCGCACGCGCGAACTCGAACAGACGCAAGCCGCGTTGCAGCGTTCGCAAAAGCTGGAGGCGATCGGCAAGCTCACCGGCGGCATCGCGCATGACTTCAACAACATCCTGCAGGTGATCGGCGGCAATCTGCAACTGTTGTCCGCTTCTGTTGCCGGCAACGAGACGGCGATCAAGCGCGTGGACACTGCGGCGAGCGCGGTGGAGCGCGGCGCTAAACTGTCTTCGCAACTGCTGGCGTTCGCGCGGCGTCAGCCATTGCAGCCGGTCGTCACGAATCTCGCGCCCGTGGTCGCGGGCATGGACGACATGCTTCGGCGCGCGCTGGGCGAGTCGGTGGTCATGGAGACGGTTCTGGCGGGCGGGCTATGGAACGTGCAGGTCGACCCGCATCAGCTCGAAAACGTCGTGCTGAATCTCGCGATCAACGCCCGCGACGCCATGCCCGACGGCGGCAAGCTCACCATCGAACTGAGCAATTCGATGCTGGACGACGACTACGTCGCATCGGACGCCGATCTCGAACCGGGCCAGTACGTGATGCTCGCCATCTCCGATACCGGCACCGGCATGACGCGCGAAGTGATGGAACGCGCATGCGATCCGTTCTTCACGACGAAGCCGGAAGGCGTCGGCACCGGGCTTGGCCTCTCGATGGCGTATGGCTTCGTCAAGCAAAGCGGCGGGCACTTCAAGATCTACAGCGAAATAGGGCACGGCACCACGATCAAGATCTATCTTCCGCGCTCGCATGAAGCCGTGGTGCAGACCACGTCGCTCGCGGCGGCGCCAGTCGTCGGCGGCACGGAGACGATTCTCGTCGTGGAAGACGATCGCGCCGTGCAGACCACCGTCGTCGAAATGCTGCGCGAGCTCGGGTATCAGGTGCTCAAGGCCGACAACGCCGAGAGCGCGCTCGGCATCTTGCAGAGCGGCTTGGCCATCGACCTGTTGTTCACCGATGTCGTGATGCCCGGCAAGCTGCGCAGTCCCGAGCTCGCGCGAGGCGCGAAGGCGCTCTTGCCGAACATCGAAGTGCTGTTCACTTCCGGGTACACGCAAAACGCGATCGTGCATGGCGGACGGCTCGACGCCGGCGTGCAATTGTTGACGAAGCCTTATCGGCGCGAACAACTCGCGCGCAAGATCCGGCACATGCTGTCGAACCGAAAGCAGGTCGCGCTTGCGCGTTCACAGCCGGCGAGGCAGACGGTGGCTCCGGTCGCGCCGTTGCCGCAGCGCTTCGGCGTGCTCGTCGTCGAGGATCACCCGGAATTGCGCGAGATGGCGGTCGAACTCATTCGGGCGTTGGGGCATCGGGTGACGGCGGCCGCCAGCGCGGAGGAAGCGCTCGCGTCGTTCGCCAAGGACGACTTCGACATTCTCTTTACCGATGTCGGGTTGCCCGGCATGGACGGCGTCGCGCTGTCGCGAAGGCTCAAGGCAGAGCAGCCCGGCCTGCGCGTCATCTATGCGACGGGCTACGGCGAGGCGATCGAAGCGGGCGCCGACAGCAGCGGCACGGTGTTGGCGAAGCCTTATACGCTCGCGAGCCTGAACGCGGTGCTCGCGCAGTTTTCCGAAGCGGCATCGGACGGACACGCCGCCGCGGACGGCTCGGTATAGGCGCTTTAGTCGCGGGCTACCAGCGCGCGCCGAAGCTCTGCCGCAGTTCGTCGATGGCGGCGTCGTCGAGCGGCGCGGGCCGCGGCGTGGTCATCAGCCAGAGGCGGGCGGTTTCTTCGAGTTCCTCGAGCGCATACGACGCATGCGAGACACTGCGCTCCCACACCACGGGCCCGAGCCGCTCCAGCAGCACGGCGCGCACGTCGGCCGCGCGCGCCGCGATCTCGGCCGCCGCCTGCGGGTCGCCGGGGCGGCGGTAGCGCACGAGCGGTACGTGGCCGACCTTCATTACGTAGTAAGGCGTGATCGGCGGCAGCACGTCCTCGTCGCTCCAGACGCCTGCGAGCGTCAGCGCAACCAGCGACGTCGAATGCGTATGCACGATGCCGCGCGTCTCGACGCTGCCCTCGTAGATGCGCCGATGCAACTCCAGTGTCTTCGAAGGCCGCGCGCCGGAAACGTGCCGTCCCTGCGCATCCACTTTGGCGATCTGCGCGGGATCGAGCCGGCCGAGACAGGCATCCGTCGGCGTGATAAGCCAGCCGTCGTCGCAGCGCGCGCTGATGTTGCCCGCCGTGCCCACGGTGTAGCCGCGCGCGTACAGACTTTCGCCGACCGTGCAGATTTCCTCGCGCAGCTTCGCGTCGCTGGCCGATGCGATGACGGTGTCGCTCACGCGCGCTCTCCTTCTATGTAACGCAACGCCTTGTCGAAGAAATCGCGCGCGCCGAAATTGCCGGACTTCAACGCGAGCGCCAGCGGCGTGTCGCCGACACTGACGGTCACCGGCACGCCCGGATCGATGGGCGGCCCGATCTGCAACATCTGCACGCCGAGCGCCTGCACCACCGCGCCCGATGTCTCGCCGCCCGCGACGACGAACTTGCGCACGCCGCGCGCGCGGGCTTCACGGGCGATGGCGGCGAGCGCATCCTCGACGAGCTGACCCGCCGCCGCGCTGCCGAGCTCTTGCTGCACCGCTTTGACTTCGTCGGGTGAAGCCGTGGCGTAGACCAGCACCGGCTGCGGCGCGTGCGCGTCGATGAAGGCGAGCGCCTCGTCGACGACCGCCTCGCGCCGTGCGAGCGCGCGCGGATCGACGCGAAACGCCGGCCGCGTCGCGATCCATTCGGCTACTTGCGCGTTGGTCGCGTTCGATGCGCTGCCCGCCAAGACAAGCGCCGCGCCCTCGACGGCGGGCAGGTCCGCTGCCTTGTCGTTCGGCTCGATGAGTCCGGCGCGCCGGAAGTTCTCCGGCAAGCCGATGGCGACGCCCGAGCCGCCCGTGATGAGCGCGAGATCGGCACAGGCCGCGCCGAGCGTGCGCAGGTCGGCGTCGGTGAGCGCGTCGGCAATGGCGAGACGCACGCCGTCGGCACGCAAGGCGGCAATCGCGCCGCGCACGGCATCGGCGCCCGCGGCGACCGTATCGCTCGCGATCAGACCGACCTTCGATTTGCTTTGCCGTTGGAGGACGCGAACGAGGTTGGGGTCGCGCATCGGCGTGAGCGGATGGTGCTCCATGCCCGATTCGCTGAGCAGCGCGTCACCGACAAAGAGGTGCCCGCGATAGACCGTGCGCTTGTTCTCGGGAAACGCAGGGCAGGCTATCGTGAAGTCCGCGCCGCTTTGCCCGGCGAGCGCATCGAGCAGCGCCTCGGCGACCGGGCCGATGTTGCCCGCATCGGTGGAATCGAACGTCGAACAGTATTTGAAGAAGAACTGGCGGCAACCCTGCGCGCGCAGCCAGTCGAGCGCCGCGAGCGATTGGGCGACCGCATCGGCCGCTTCGATCGTGCGCGATTTGAGCGCGACGACCACGGCGTCGGCGTCGAGGCGCGTGTTCGAGGCGGGCACGCCGATGGTCTGAACCGTGCGCATGCCGCCGCGCACGAGCATGCTCGCGAGATCGGTGGCGCCGGTGAAGTCGTCGGCGATGCATCCCAGGACGGGATGCCGGGTGGATGTGTGCATGTGCGACCTCCGTTGCGACGATTGTACGGGCGATCGGTGCGAAAGCGGTGGCGCAATGGACTATGAACCACGCATTCGCTCAGACCATAACGCAAAGACGCTTATGCCATCGGCCGCAACGTTTCCCACTTCAGATCGGTGAAGCACGGCCCTTGCGTGGCCTCGCTGAACTTCACGTCGTTATGCTCGGCGTTCCACTCCATCACGAGCACGTTTTCATCGATATCGACGGTCAGGTCCCAGCCGACGCAGCGCGCGAACGGCGCCTTCGCATGCAGCGCGATCACTTTCTCCACGCACTTTGAAAACGCGGGCAAGGTCACGCCGTCGAAGCGGATTTTCGAATCGGGGTGCGCGTCGACGCGGGTCCAGTCGCTCAGATAGCCCGTGCTGAAGAGTCGCCCGCTTTCCAGATGCACCGGCACGCACACTTCGCTGTCGGGGCGAATGTACGTGTCCGCGGACCGGCCGAGGCGCAGAAAACAGGCGCGCAGCGAGATATGGCCCGCATCGTCGACGACGGTGGTCAGGCGCACCGTCGCGACCGCCTTCGACGCGAACTGGTCGAACGTCGCGTGCTGGACGATGAAGCGTTGCAGCACGCCGTTGCCGAGCTGGCTGATGCGCTCGGCATCGAAGTCCTTGCGGTCCATCAGAAAGACGCCCTTGCCCTGCATCGAGTGATCGAGCTTGAACGCGATCCGGTCCGTCGTGCTGAAAACGAAGTTCGCGACCTGAGACTTGTGGATGGCGGTGTGATCGGCCGTGTAGAAGATGCCGTTCACGTAGTAGCCGAGATCGGGGAACGCGTCGTCCTGAAAGAGCAGCCGCGACACTGGCTTCAAGTGCGACATCTGCCCGTAGAGGCCCTTCATCTTCGGAACGACGATCCAGCCGTAGTAGTTGTCCGGAATCCAGCCTTCCTTGAACTCGCCGTTCAGCGCCGTGTAGACGTGGAGCCACGGCGCATAGCAGGCGTCGCCGAGCACGTCGCGTGCGTACGCATCCGCGAGCCGCAGTTGCGCGGCATTCGTTTTGCCCTGCCTGCTCTCGATGCTACGCAGCACCTCGCGCGCCTCCCGCGCATGCTTCCGATGAAAGCGATGTTGCGAGAGGTTCTTCCACGAGATCTTGACGAGGCTTTCGACGTACGGTGCGGGCATGGTGGTTCCGCTCTGACTGAGTTTTGTTGTTTGACTTTATCGAGCAACAGAGCCTACCGGCCGTAACTGACGAAACCCTTAAGGAACGGGATCGTGGCGAGAAACGGCTGACTTTTGGCGGGCGGCATGAGCAGACAATACGGCGGCTTTCGGCATACGAATACGGTAGTGGCGATGCGTTGCGCGCACGTCATTGCGGCCACGGACACACGTCTGCGGAACCGCGCGCGATCACGAGCGCCGTTGCAGCGGCGAGCGCATAGCGTCCGTCAGGCACCACGTTGCAGTATTGGTCGTACCAACTGCCTCCGGACGCGGCTGGCGGTATCGTGACCGAGGTCGATGCAACCGCGCATGCGGTGCCGTCGTACTGACACACCGGATTTACGTAGACCCATCCGTTCGAATATTGCCGCGCGCAGACGCCGGCATTGGCGCCGTTCACCCAGCCGCATGCGCCGGAAGGCGGCGACCCGTACGGATCGACCGAAGGCGGCGGCGCAACCGGCCGGCCGACTGGCAGCCGCGGGAAACCGCTGAACGCGAGGCTCTCGCTCGTGGCGCTTGCGGTGGCCGCGGTGTCGAGCGTGACGCTCGTCGATGAGTCCACGGTTGCGATGGTCGAACCCGGCGCGATGCCCGCGCCGTTCACGTGAAGTCCCGCCGCGAGGCCGCGCGTGCCGGAAAGGCCAGTGACAGTCGCGCTGCCGCGCGCCAATGTCCCGGTCAGCGCAAGGTCGACGTAGCCGCCCATCGACGGCGGATACGCTTGCGCCGCGCGCGACGAGATTTGTCCGGCCGAGAGGTAGTTCTGCGTGCCCTGCGTGACGAGCAGCAGCCATGCCGTCGCCCACGTCTCTTCGGCGCGCGTCATGCCGCCGGTGTCGTGTCCGTCGAGATAGCTGATCGCGCCGTAGAACTTCTGGCTCGCGCGTTCGGCGTTGTAGAGATGCGCGGCGAAGAGATCGTCGATCATGAAGCCGTTGTACCACCGGTTCGCCAAGGTCGTGCCTTGATGCTGCGGAACGTTTTCTTCGATCACGCCGCTCACTGCATCGGCGATGTCGGTCCACTTGACGCCGCCTTGATAGCTTACGTTGGCCACCGTCGCAAGGCCCATTGTTTTCGCTTGCGCGCTGAGATACTTGATGTAGTCGAGGTTCGCTGCGCTCCAGTTGGCATCGTCGGCCGATGTGTATTGCGTGACGAACGTTCCGCCACATGCAGGACGCAACGAAGCCGGACACGGGGAAACGGTGCCGCTATAGTGCCCGGCTTGATAGACGGCTCCGTTTCTGATGTTCGCAGTGCTCACGTTGTCGAGGGAAAGCGCCTGATAGCCGCTCGCGAGCGCCGCCATCGACTGGAACAGGTGCTGACGGACGGCGGGATTCGCGATATCGACGACCGGATAGCGCGTGTCGCCGAATTCGTAGAGCACGTTGCCGTCCGAGCCGTATTCGATCCAGTCCGGATGGTGGTAGTACAGCCAGCCGAGTTGCGTCGCGGGATAGTCGGCGCCGGCGCCTGTCCATCCGGCGGGCATGAAGTAGAGGCGGTACGCGGGCGCGTAGGACATCGAGTAGATGCCGAGCTGCGCGCTGTAACCCGACGACCACATCGCGCCGACCTGGCCGACGAGACGCTGTTGCGCCGCTTGCGTCGTCGGGCCGAAGGCTTGCAGGAAGTTGATCGGATAGCTGAGGCTTTCGATCGAAATGGGCAAGTAGCCGGTATCGGCGGTGGTGACTTGTGAAGCAGGCGCGGGCGATGCAACGGGCGCTGCCGTCGTTGCGGAGACGGTCGCATCGCTGGCGTTATTGCTTCCGCTGCATCCGGGCAGGACGCTGCAAAAAACGATCGCGCAGACGCAGCTTCGCATCTGGCGGAACAGCTTGAAAAAGGGCGTGGCAGATGCGTCGTTATTGTTCAATTTTCCCCTCGTGTATTTTTTATGCATCTGTAAAGCCGGGTTGCTGCGAATCGCAGCAACGACGAGCTATCGATATCGCAAGTGGTCGCGAGCCGATCGTCTTGAGCGTCTTTGCTGCTCGTCGGCAAGCAATCCGAAGTGTCGATGTTTCGATCGATACAGCTGCCTAAAAGCAAGCAATAGCTCGACGCGAAACTCGGATTTATCTTAACGTGAATTCAGAATGAGGTAGGACAATTCGCATCTTCTTCGCATGGTCATCGTTCGAAGTGCGAAAGACATGCGAGAGTGCGAACGCGCTCGAAGCGGCCGCTCCTGGAGCGCCGAAGTCAGGTTCTCGAAGTGGCCGGGAAGAAACGAAGCGGTAACTGCCAATAGATGGCGCCGCGCTTCACCAAACCGCGCGACTGCACTAGCACGTGTCTTCGAACATATGCGTGTGCGAACCCGCATTCAAAATGCAGATCCGCGCCGACCCCCGCGCCCGGCGCTGAATCGTTCGCGACCGCTCACAACTTGACAAAGAGATAACGGCGAACACCACAACCGGGCTAGACTCGTCAGCACAAACGCACAGCCGCGCGATCACATGCCATACAAAAACGAAGCACGCCGGCAAAGATGCGAAAGACCGCACGTTTCTCGGGGATCGTGAATGAAAAGGACGACGCTGATACGCCTGTTCGATGCGCTCGCATCGGGCTTCATCTGGCTGGTCGCAATGAGCACCTTGCGCATCGTGCTCGCGCGCGACTGGCTTCAACACCGCATGGCCGCTCGTTGCGAGCGAGGTCATCCGGGCGCGGTGTCGCGTGATCGCGATATCGCGTACCCGAACAGAACCTGACGCAATAACGAACGATAACGGGCGGTAACGACCGCAAAACACAGCGGGCCCTCGAAACGAAGGCCCGCCGTGTTCGCTTCCGCACGAAAGACGCGCTAGCCGCCTGCCTTGGTCACGCGCCAGACGGCGTTCCCGGCGTCGTCGGCGATCAGGAGCGCGCCGTCCTTGTCCTGTGCCAGTCCGACCGGCGCGCCGCGCAACTGCTTCTCGTCGGCCGACACGAATCCGGTGACGACGGGCTTCGGCGCGCCGACCGGCTGGCCGTCCTGGAACGCGACGTACGCGACCGCATAGCCCGCGAGCGGCGAACGGTCCCAGCTGCCGTGCTCGCCGATGAACGCGCCGCCGCGATACTGCTCGGGGAGATTGCCGCCGGTATAGAACAGCAGCCCGAGCGGCGCGACGTGCGACCCGATGGCGTAATCCGGCTTGATGGCTTTCTGGACGAGATCGGGTCTTTGCTGATGCACGCGCTCGTCCACGTGCTGTCCATAGTAGCTATACGGCCAGCCGTAGAAAGCGTGCTCCTTCACCGAAGTCAGATAGTCAGGAACGAGATCGGCGCCGATCTCGTCGCGTTCGTTCGCTACCGCCCACAGCTTGCCCGTCTTCGGCTCCCATTGCAGCGAGGTCGGATTGCGGATGCCGGAGGCGAACACGCGGCTGCCGCCCGTCGCAATGTCGACTTCCAGCACGGCCGCGCGGCGGTATTCCACTTCCAGTCCGTTCTCGCCGACATTGCTGTTCGAGCCGACGCCCACGTAGAGCTTCTTGCCATCGGGGCTCGCAAGCAGCGCCTTCGTCCAGTGATGGTTGATGGTGCTCGGCAGATCGGTAAGCTCGACGCCCGTGCCGTCGATATGCGTCGCGCCGGTCTGATACGGGAACGCGAGAATCGCGTCGGTATCGGCGACGAAGAGCGTATTGCCGACCAGTTGCATGCCGAACGGCGAATGCAGATGGTCGATGAAGACGTGCTTCTCCCATTCGCCGCTGCCGTTCGCGGGCTTGCGCAGCAGCGTGATGCGGTTGCCGCCTTTCGCTTCCTTGCCCGAGCGCGTCTGCACCATGCCCGCGATGAGCTGCTTCGGCGTCGTGACCGGCTCTTCGTCAGGACTGCTGGATTCCGCCACGAGGATGTCGCCGTTCGGCAGCGCGTACACCTGACGCGGATGCTCCAGTCCCGACGCGATGCCTTCTATCTTCAGCCCGTCCGCAACCTTGGGTGTCTCGCCGCTTTTCCAGCCGACGTGCTTCGGCACCTGCATCGGCGGGGCGAGGAAGTTGCGCGCGTTCGGCAGCGGCGGATTCGCGCCGGCCTGCTGCTGCGATTCGTAGGACGCGTGTTCGTCGCATCCGGCGAGGCAGGCCGCAACGGCCATCGAAACGAGGCTTGTGCGCATGATGTTATTCACGGACGGCCTCCGGCAGGTTGAAGCGGTTGAACTTGTCGAAGGCGAGCATCACTTGTCCGGCGCTCAGCAGGACGACCGTGACGACCGAGAGGATGACGCTGAGCGGGACCATCGCGTAGGCGTCGCGCGAGTGAACGAATGCGTTCACCACCGCCGCGATGATGCCGAGCAGATTGAGCCAGAAGTCGGTGCGTTCCAGGCTCGTGACCGTGCCTCGCCCGCCGAACCAGACGTGACCGAGATTGATGAACCGCGGAATAATCGCGAAGAGCAGGCCCACGGTGACGAGCCACGCCGCGCCCTTCGCCCAGAAGATGACGGCGTTGATCGCATAGATGATGTCGAAGATCAGCGTGCCGACGAAGAGACCATATGGAATCGGATTGAGCCACTCGAAAAGCGCCGTGGCCAGGCGCGAGCGGTAGCGCGGGCGAATCGGTTTCATGAACGAGCCTCTTTGTAGTTGAACGGAACGGGCGAGAAGCGCCATGCCGCCACGCACGGCGCGTGCCCGTAAGCTGCCACCTTCTTCCGTCCAACCACCGCTTCGCGCGAGGCTTACGCGAAGATTCCGTCCGCCCGACGCAACGCCGACGCAACGCCGACAATTCGCTACGGAGCCCGTACGTAACGCTGCCGGCGAAGCTGCATGTCACGCGCTGAAGCCTCCATCGATCATCAGGCTCGCGCCCGTCACGAACGACGCTTCCGGCCCCGCGACGTACGCCACCATCGCGGCGATTTCATCGGCCCTGGCGTGCCGTTGCACGGCCATCAGCGCGTGCAGCGCGGAGCCGAACTCGCCTTGCTCCGGGTTCATGTCGGTGTCGACCGGACCGGGCTGCACGTTGTTCACGGTGATGCCTTTCGGGCCGAGATCGCGCGCGAGACCCTTCACGAGACCTTGCAGCGCCGCCTTGCTCATCGCGTAGGCCGCGCCGCCCGGGAACGGCATGCGATCCGCGTTCGTGCTGCCGATGTTCACGATTCGTCCGCCAGCCGGCATGTACGGCAGCACCGCTTTCGTCGCGACGAACACGGCGCGCACGTTCACGGCCACGGTCTTGTCGAAGTCGTCGAGCGAGAACGCATCGACCGGGCCGAGATACAGCACGCCTGCGTTGTTGACCAGAACGTCGATCTTGCCGAAGTGGCGCGCGGCCTGATCGATCGCGAGAGTCAGCGCGTCGGCGTCGGCGGCGTCGGACTGGATCGCGAGCACGCGGCCACCGGTTTCTTCGATCTTCGCGGCGAGCGCCGATGCCTGCGCCGTCGATCCGCGATACGTGAACGCGACTGCCGCGCCTTCGGCCGCGAGCCGGCTGACGACCGCCGCGCCGATGCCGCGCGCGCCGCCCGTGACGAAAGCAATCTTGCCGCTGAGACTGTTTGCCATGATCTGCTCCTGCTGGTTGAGTGAAAGTGAAGCCAGTATGGCCGTCGGATTCATCGCCCGGTAGCGCATAATGAGGGCAAGCAGTTTCAACCGGCAGTATCAGGCGAGGGCGCCGTGGAATCGTTCAACTTTTTGGAGTCGTTCGTCGTCACGGCGCAGACCGGCAGTTTCTCGGCGGCGGCCCGCAGGCTCGGCATGACGCCGGCCGGCGTCAGCAAGAACGTCGCGCGGCTGGAGCAGCAACTCGGGCTGCGGCTCTTTCATCGAAGCACGCGCAGCCTGACGCTGACCGACAGCGGCGAGAGCTTCTATCAGGAAGTGCGCGCGCCGTTCGACGCGCTGCGCGACGCCGTCTCGCACGCGGCGGAGCAAAACGGCGCGCCGTCCGGCACGCTGAAAGTGAGCGTCGGCGTCGGTTTCGGGCGCGAGTATCTGGTGCCGATCCTCGGGGAATTTCTGGACCGTTACCCGGCCATCGTCCCGGACGTGCATTTCGACAACCGGCCTGTCGATCTCATCGGCGAGGGCTACGACGCCGCGATCGGCGGCGGCATCGAACTGAACGAAGGCGTCGTGGCGCGCGAACTCGCGCCGGCGCATGTGATCGTGGTGGCGTCGCCCGCGTACATGGCGGACAAGCCGATGCCCGCGCATCCGTCCGAACTCGAAGCGTTCGACGGCATCGCGCGCCGTTCGGTGTCGTCGGGCCGCGTCTTCGCATGGAAGCTGCGCAACGCCGTGGGCGAACAGTGTCTCGTCCGGCATCGCACGCGCCTGATCTTCGACGACCCCGAAGCGATGGCCGCCGCCGCCATGCAAGGACTCGGCATCGCGCTGATTCCGATGCCGCACGCCGCGCGCTGGCTCCAGCAAGGCAGCCTCATGCGTCTGTTGCCGGGCTGGTTCGCCGAGCTCGGCGCGATCAGTCTGTACTATCCGAGCAAGAAGCTCTTGCCGCCGAAAACGCGCGTGTTCGTCGATTTCGTGGTGGACGCTTTTCGCTCCGGGCGGATCAACGCGCGCCTCGACTCGCGCTAGCCGCGCTCACTGAATCATGAAGGTCTCGTATTCGAGCGAATCGAGCTTTCGATCCAGCCAGACGAGACTCGCGAGCACCACGACGAGCAGCGATCCCGCGAATCCGAAGCCGTACCAGCCGGGATTCGCCATGAGCGTCAGTCCCGTCAGCACCACGTTCGACGCGACGAACAATGCGACGAGCGCCAGCACCACGCGCCGCTTGTCCAGATAGAAGAACACGTTGATGACGCCCATGAAGAGCACCTGCAGGCTCGCGGCGATCACATCGACATAAAGCAGCGGCGAGTAGAGCGTCGAAATGCGCAGCCAGCTGAGCAGCGTCGCGCTGATCGCAAAAAGCAGCAGGGCGGCCGTCGCCTGCACCTTGACGATCTCGTAGAGCCCATTGCGCAGCGCCTCGACCATTGCGTTGCGCATGCGCTCGATGTGTTGCAGCGATGCGCCTTCGCGCACCGCGCCGTAGAACGCGTCGTAGTACTCGACGAAGTCCGTCTCGATGCGCATCAGAAACACGGCCATGCCGGGAATGATCGCGAGGTAGGCGAGGAACACGGGAATGTCGTAGATGATCGACGCGCGCAGCGGTCCGATCACCGTCTGCCCCGTGCCCGGCGCGTACCAGAACATGTACTTGTCGACCCAGATGCCGAGGTTGTAGAGAAAGCCCGTCGCCATCAGCGTCGGATAGCGGTAACGCCGCGAGAAGAAGTCATACGCGATGAAGCGGTCGCTCGTGTAATCGCGATAAATGAGCGTGAGCAAGCCCGCGAGCAGCACCGTCTGCCCGAACACGAACCCGCCGAGCAGCCCCGTCAGGCCGAACACGTTCAGCGTGATCGCCGCGCCCGCCGTCAGCGTATAGCCGATGAAAAAGACCCACAGGATCGACATGTACTGCTTCATGCCGGAGAGAAAGATGGTCGCGAGCCAGATGTTGCTCATCACGACGAAGCCGGCGAGCATCAGCAGACGGTACGCCGCTGACTGATCGCGAAACAGGAAGACGACTGCGATGCCGCCGAGCAGCGTCGCGGCGACGGTCGAAACGAGCGCCGCGCCGTGATAGTTCGGCAGCACCATGTCGGCGCGTTTTTCGAAGAGGCGGTCGGAGGTGAAGCGCGTGAAGCCGAGTTGCAGCGGCCCGGTGAGCACGAGCGACAGCGAAATGAGGTACGTCACCGACACCTGAAACTGCGTGATTAGTCCGGTCGGCAGCACGAACGGCAGGCTCAGAATGCCGATCAGCAGCATGCCGATGATCGACAGAATCCACGGTCCCGCGCTGATGAGGCCCGCGTAGGCATACGCCTGCATCAGCCCGACGAGCGTGTCGCGCCGAAGCATCTTGCGCAGTTCGAAGCCGATTCCCGCCATGAAGTTTAGGTATCCTCTATTGTTTGTCGCGCGTTTCGTCGGCGATGAGCCGCTCGTACAGCACGCGATACGCGCCCACCATCCGCTCCTGCGTATAGAAGCGTTCCACTCGCGCGATGCCCGCCGCCTGCGCCGCGCGCCAGTTGTTCTCGTCGAGCAGATCGAGCGCGGCGTCGGCGAGCGCGCGCGGATCGGCGATCTGCACGACGCGGCCCGCTGCGCCGAGCGCGGCGTCTTCGCCGGGCAGACCGTAGATCAGTTGTCGGCAGGAGCCGACGTCCGTCGTCACGGAAGGCACGCCCGCCGCGAAGCCTTCGAGCACCACGAGCGGCAGCGCCTCGGAGATGGAACTGAGCACCAGCACGCCGCATTTCGGCAGCAGTTCTTCGATCTTCTGGAAGCCGAGAAACTTCACCTTGCCTTCGAGCCCGAGACTGTCGACCAGACTGCGGCATTCCTTCGCGTATTCGACATCCTCGTCCTCCGGACCGGCGATCCACGCCTCCGCGAGCGGTTCCTTGCGCACGACGGTCAGCATCGCCCGAATGAAGGTTTTGATGTCCTTGATCGGCACCACGCGCCCGATCAGGCACAGCGTCTTCGGCACGCCCGGCGCGCGCTTTTCGCGCAGCGGCGCGAGTCGCGGCAGGTTGACGCCGTTCGGAATGCTCGCCGTCCTTTGCGCGGGCGCGCCGTCGGCCACTTGCCGCTGGCGATTGCCTTCATAGAGCGCGATGATGTCGTGGGCCGCGTCGTAGCACACGCGCCCGAGCGTTTCGAAGAAGCGCACCCACAGATCGCGGAAGTAGCCGACTTGCGACACGTCGCGCTCGAAGATGCTGCGGTTGTCGCGTATCCACTGGCTCTGAAACAGGTCGATCTTGCGTTCCTTCGTATAGATGCCGTGCTCCGACACGAGCAGCGGCCGGCCCGTGCGATAGTGCGCGAGCGCGCCGAGAAAGCCCGCATAGCCGGTGGACACCGTGTGATAGACGCCCGCATCCGGCAGACCGTCCGCGATGCGCGCGAGCAGCCAGAGCGGCTTGTGCATCACGCGCACGGTCCAGAAATAATCGACGAACGAAGGGTCGGTGCATCGCTCGCGATACTGCTCCGTCACGTAGTTCCACGCCTCGCGCGAGTAGAGGAATTCGCTCTCGGAGAGACGGCCGTCCGGCGCCAGGTCTTTCAGCATGTCGCGCAGCATGGAGCCGGCCGCGGCGCGCATCGCCGGATTGCGCATGGCTTCGTGCAGATCCGCCGATTGCGCGAAGGCCGCCCGATCGCCGCGGCGCTTCGCCACTTCGGGGTTCGCGGCGAAGTCGTAGAGAAAGTGATTCTCCTGATGCACGACGTTCTCCGGCAGCGCATACGAAGCCTTCGGATAGTCCTGCGGACGGCTGCCGAGAAAGCACAGCGCGAAGCTCAGGTCCGGGAACGCGCGGATCATCTGATTCACCCAGCTCGACACGCCGCCGCTCACATACGGGAACGTGCCTTCGAGCAGCAGCACGACGTCGGCACGCGGCGCTTTCGGCAGCGTCGTCGTCAACGCGGGCCACGATGTGTGCGGAATATCGGCGATGTTTGCGTTCATGAGGCGCCTTTGCGCAGCGTGGCGAGCGAGCCGCGCCAGTAATCGAGTACGGGCTTCATGACGGGCAGGACCGCGGACGGGCTCATCTGTCCGAGAAGCGTCTTGACGCGGGCGAAGTCGCCGCGCAGATACGCGGCTTCGGCCAGATAAGGCAGCATGCGGTCGCGCGCGAAGCCGTGTTGAATCGCGCGTTCGAGCAGCATGTCCGCGGCGTCGAGGTCGCCGCGATCGAGCGCGAGCCGTCCGCGCATGCGCCACAGCGCCGCGTCAGCCGGTTCGATATCGAGCGCGGCGGCGGCGTAGGCATCGGCTTGTTCCGCCGCGTTGCGATACACGTCGCCCTGCACGAGATGCGCGTAGATCAGTTCGCCGTATAGCTCGGCGAGCGTCTTGTTCACTTCGTAACGCTCGCGCGGCGTGAGCGGTTCAGACAGGCGAGGGCGTTGGGCGAGGATGCGCTGCGTGAGGCGCTTCTCCTGGCTGTCGAGCATGCCGTAGGCGAGCAGGCGAATATCGTCGAGCGGATCGGCGAGCATGCCGCGCAACAGCGGACTGATGGTGTGCGCGGGCATCGACTGCATGGCGAGCAGCGCCGTCATGCGCAGGGACGTCGCCGCTTCCGCGTTCTGCAACTCGGCCTTGAGGCGCGCGCCGCGTCCGTACGACACATGCGGGATCAGATGCGTCGCGAACTCCGGTTCTTCGATATAGGCGATGCCTTTTGCCGTCACGCGGCGCGGCAACGCGAGCGCGAGCACCATCGCGCCGACGGACACGAGCGCGCCGCCCACCGGCACCGCGAACACGAACATCCACAGATAGCACCACGCGCCCTTCGAGCGATAGCGCGCGGGCAGCGTCCGCCAGCACGCGAACGCGAGCAGCGTGGCCGCCACGGCCTGCGCGGCGAGGCAGACGAGCAGCACGCGCGTCGGCGGCCCGGCGCGCGAGGCGAGCACGAACATGCCGATTTGCACCGCGACGCCGAGTAGCGCCGCGAGCCACGCGAGCCATGCCGTCGCGCGATGGATCGGGCGTTCACGCGTCGGCATGACACAGCCTCAGGAACTGATGCAGCGCGTCGATCGGCGAATCGGCGGAAACACGCATCGAATGCGTCGCGACGCCGGCCGATTCGAAGTCCGTGCCGAACTGCGCGCGCAGGTTTTCCTCGATGCGCAGCAGATAACCCGCGACCGCGCTTTCGCCGGAGAGCGGCATCAGCGTGAGCACGACGCGCTGTGTCGGCGTGACGATGGGCCATTGCGCATCCAGCGAGCGCCGCAGCCGCAGCACGTGTTCGTGCAGCGAGACGCCGAACTCGCTGGCATCGAAGACGAGCGCGACGAGCGACGACTCCACGCCCGTATCGCGCAACAGACGCACGAGGCGCGCGTAATCCAGCGCGAAGTCGTACGGACAGCGGGGAAACGCCTGCAACACCGAACGGCTGATCTCGGCGTGGCGCACGCTATCCGCGTAATAGCCGCCGAGCACGAGCAGGAACTGAAGGTTGTCGCGGGTCATCGCGAGAAACGGCATGCGCTCGACGACGAGCAGCGCGACGTGCCGGCCGCCTGCATCGAGGAGCGGCGCGACGGCGCGGTATCGCGTGCTCGCTTCCGCGCCCGCCACACCCGAGGCCGAGCTGGATTCCGGATGCGTGAGCGCGAGCGTTTCGCGCGCCTCGGCGACGAGCGGATCGGCGAGATCGAGCGCGAACGGCTCGCCGACGCTCGCGACCGGCGTCGTCTGCACCGTGTTGCCGTTCCAGACGAAGAGGCTCGCGGTTTCCAGCTGACACGCCTGCGCGGCCGTCTTCAGAAAGCGCGCCGCGCCGATGAGCGGGCCGTCGTCCTCGTCGTTGAGCGCGAGCGTGCGCAGGCGGGCGAGCGAATCGCGCAGCGTGGCGGGGCGCGCGAGCACGTCCTGTTCGAGCCGTTCATGCGACAGGCGCAGCAGGAACTGGTTCTTCGTGAGAATGGAGAGACGCTCGGCGAGATAGTCGTTGGCGATGCGCGCCTGCCGCTGTCGGCCGATCCAGATATCGCCGAACTGGCCGCATAGAAGCGTCAGCACGAATCCGCCGAAGAAGAAGCTGCCGGGAAAGACAGCGTGCGGGTGCGGCGGGCCGGCTGCGTCCGACACATACCACGCGAGCAGCAGCATGAGCGCGCTCGCCATGCCGGCGAGCGTGCCGTAGCGCAGAGCGAAGACGACCGGCAGGAGCCACACCCAGCCGAAGCCCGTGCGCAACAGCAGCGGATCGGCGGGATCGATGAACCAGCAGACGCCGGCCATGACGACGGTCGCGACGGCGACTTCCATCGCGATGAACGCCGCCCGCCTGCCGGAAATACCCGAAGGCGCGATGACGCGCGCCCACGGCATGTCGCGCGAGACCGACTGCCCGCTTTGCGCCGCGCGTTGCCGTCGCGGGCGCGCCGCGCCGCCCGGCTTGGCCGATGCCTGCGGTTTGCCGTCGACGGTACCCATGGCGTTACTTCGTCAACGCGCCGAGCAGCTCTTTCTCGAGCTTTTGCGCCACGCCCGAGAGCGCGTCGCGGCTCCAGCCGGTGCGGCTGCCCGCCGCGCTCCAGACGACCTTGCCGCTCGCGACATCGACGACCTCGAAGGTCAGGCCCACGGCGGGCTCGCCATCCACGCCGACCTTGTAGCGCCATTCCGTCACCGTGCCGGTCAACGCATAGCGCACGTTCTGCGAGCGCGCCCACGCGAGCGCTTTCGTGTCGATGCCGGGCTTCGCGGTATCGAAGAGCGTCTCCTCGTCGCCGCTATCCGGATAGCGCGTGAGCGCCACGCCGCCCGACGTCAGCAGACTCTGCGCGATGGCCGACGCGCGCAGTCCCGCCTGCGGCGTTTCCGTGCGATTGGTGATCGGCAGCACGGTCCAGCTTGCGTTCTTGTCGAGCGCGGCGCTTGCGTTGTCGCTGCGATCCACCACCGCGCAGGCGTTCAACGCGAGCGCGACCCACACGCTGCTCAACAGGCCCGCCCATCGTTCGAATTGTCGTGTCGTTTTCATGTGTGCTCCGCTTGCCTCGTTTTCGATGCCCGTGACGCGACCGCGGCTAATACAGCCAGCGATAGCGCACGCCGTACTCCGTGAAAGCCTGCGTGCGGCCGGACGTGACGCCGGCGTGCTCGTAATACATCGTCGCCTGATCGTTGCCGAAGACGCTGCCCGCCAGTCCCACGCGCACCTGCGCCGTCCAGCCCTGATTCGAATCGTGAATCGGCCCGGCGGCGAAGAACGGCCGCCACGCCCGCGTGTAGCCTTCTTCCAGATCGTCGCCGAACGAAAACAGCAGGCCTTCCTGCGTGAAGGTCTGCGGCATGAACTGCTGCGCGATGAGCGGCGCGCCCGCGGGCAACAGACGCGCGAGTTGTCCGCCCGGATTGCCCGACGCGCTGTACTGCCCGTGCGTGAGCACGGCGCGAACGGTGTAGTCCGGATAATCGACGCGCAGCTTGTAGCCCGCGTTGAAGTCCGCGACGGCGCCGGTGCCGAGGAACGACTTGTCCTGTCCGTAGAAACGCGCATATTCCACGCGCCCGCCCGCGAACACATGCGGGTCCGGCCGATAATTCACGCCCACGCTCGCCAGATGCTTCACGCCGCCGACGATCAGCTGGCTCGTTTCGGTCGCCATCTGATTGAAGCCGAGCGCGTAGTTGAAGCTCAGGTTCTGCTGCTCAAAAAGCGTGCCGTCGAGGCGGAAGGTGGTGAAGTCGTCGAGCGCGTTGCGCCGGCCGACTCTCACGCGCTCGGTGTCGTCGAGTCCGAGATGCCGCCACGCGAGCGACAACTGGCGGTCGTGGCGCGGCACGTTCGGCAAAGACGCGTCGCCGTGCTGATTGCGCTCGGCGTAATCGAGCGCGAGCGATTGCGTCGGCGAAAGCCGCAAGCCCGCGCCGATGCCCGCCTCCGTATACGACAGCCCGCCTTGCTCCACCACGCGAAAGCGCGGCGCGATGGCCTGCGCGTTGCGCAGCAACTGCTCGCGCAGAATCTGATTGACGATTTCGTCGTCGGGCAGCGCGAACTGCTGCTCGTACGCATGCGTCTGCACGTCGCCAAAACGTCCGGTCGTCGCTTCGGCGTCGAGGCGATTCTGGCGCGGAATCCAGTCGGCTTCGGTATCGAGCAGGCGATTGAGCGTCGCGCGGTCGTGCTCGGCCAGCGCGATGGTCACCTCCGCATACACGGGACGCGTCGCGCTGTCGATGTACTGGCGCAGCAGCCAGAGGCTTTCGGCGTCGTAGGCGTCGTGCGATTGCAGCCAGCCGAGCGCGGCCTCGCGCGCCACCGCTGAGTACACGCGCCGCCGCTTGTCGTCGCGATGCGCGACGCTTTGCATCGCGTCGCCGGTGGAGGCGAACGGCGGTTGCGCAGGTTCTTCGTCCGCATGATCGCCGCCATCGGCGCGCAGCAGTTCGATCAGCACTTGCCGCGACGCGTCGCCGCCCGCGAACTGGTCCGTGAGGCCGACCATGCGCGCGCGCAGGTCTTCGCGCTGCTCGTCGTCGAGCGTCACCGGCTGTTTGCCTTCCGCGCGCTGCGCCATCTGCTTTTTCCACACGGCGTTGCGCACGCGCCAGGCATCGTCGATGCGGCCGTTCAATTCCAGCGCGTCCGCATAGCCGAGCGCCCACAGCGGGTCGTCGCGGCGCAAGGCGGCTTCCTTGTGCATCATGGAGAGCGCGCCGCGTGCGTCGCCCAGACGCAGATACGACGCCGCGTACGGCGCCCAGAGCGTGCTGTCGCGCTCGGCGTCGCGGGCGTGGCGGGCGAGCGTCGCGCGCAGTTCCGCGTTGCTGCCGCGTTCGTTGAGCGCCCAGATGAGCGCGGCGCGGGCCTCGTCGTCGCCCGGAGCAAGCGCGGCGGCCGCGCGCGTGTCGGCGAGCGCGCCGTCGGGATCGCCCGCGCGACGCAGGTATTGCGCGCGAGCGAGCAAGAAGCGCGGCGAGCGCTCGGCCGCGGCGAGCGAGGCCGGATCGAGCGAGGCGAGCAACGCGCGGATGCGACCCGTCGCGCGCGCCCGCAGATAGTCGTAGACGGCGAGTTCCAGCAGGCGCTCGTTGCCCGTCTTGCGATACGCGAACTCCGCGATGCGTCCCGCTTCGAGCGGCTGATTGTCGTACAGCGACACCATCGCGGAGAGATCGTCGGGCGTCGCGACGCCCGCCTGCACGAGCTTGCCGTAGCCTTCGCGCGCCTTGCCTTCCTGCTGATCCACCGTCGCGAGCATCGCATAGAAGCGCCAGAAGTCGGCATCCGATGCGGGAGCGTCGCGCTTTGCGGAATCGAGCACGGCGAGGGAGCGGTCGAACTGCGTGCGCGTGTAGTACATCAGGCTCAGTTTCAGCGCGTATGCCGGATCGGGTCCGAACTCGCGCATCAGGCGCTCGTAGGTCGCGATGGCGAGGTCGTCGTCGCCCTTGCGTTCGGCGAGCCGGGCGTAGCGTTCCAGTACCGGCCGACGATAGGCGCCGTTCGCGCGGGCTTGCAGGAAGCGCAGGGCGGCGTCGGGATCGGCCTGCGCTTCGTACGCGCTCACCACGCGGTCGAGCTGTTTCATGTCGCCCGGCGCGCGGTCCGCTTCGTGGATGGCGGCGGCGAGCATCGCGTCGTTGTCGCCGAGCGCGGGCGCGAGGCGCTCGACCTGCTTCCAGTCGCGCTCGTCGTTGCGCGTGCGGGCGAGCGCGAGATAGTTGGCGAGCGCGACATCGGGCGCGTGGTTCCACTCGGCGACCTGCGCGAGCCGCTCGCGCCATTCGGTCGATGCGGGGTCGCGCTTCACCGCGTCCTGCGCGACGCGCTGCGCGCTCGCGAGATCGCCGTTGGCCAGGAACACTTTGAAGCCGAGTTCGTAGTCCGACGCTTCGATGGGCGCGGACGGTTCCTGATTTGCTATGCGGAGGATCGAGAAGGCGTCGCGGGCGCGGAGGACGGCGGGCATCGCGTGGGCGCGGCCGGTCATGCAGGCGCGTGTGCACAGAAACGGCGCTTGCGATGCAGCGGTCTTAGGCTTTGTTGCGTTCGTCGTGTTTCTTGCTGCGCTTATCGCAGGCGCTGCGCTCACCACGTAGCTTGCGCGCACTGCGCTTTCCGCGCTCGCCGCGCTCGCCGCCTTCACCACGGTCGCAGCGTTCGCGGCGTTGCCCGCCGTTCCCGCCTTCACCACGCTCGCCATGCTTACCGCGCCCGCCGGATTTACCGTGCGCGCAGCGTTAGACGCGATCACTGCATTCTCTATGCTCTTCGCGTTCACTACGCTCCGAGCGCTCCCTGCGCTCGCGGCACTCCCCGCGATCGCCGCGTTCTCGACAGTCCCCGCGTTCGCCGCGCTTGCCACGCCCGCTGGGATTGCCGCGGGCGCAGCGCTCCCCTCAATCGCTGCGTCTTCTTTGCTGTTCGCGTTCGCTACCCTCGTAGCGCTAACTGCGCTCGCGGCACTGGCCGCGCTCCCGACAGTCCTCGCGTTCACCACGCTCGCCATGCTCACGGCGCCCGCCGGGACTACAACGGGCGAAGCCTTCGACGCGTACACCGCATTCTCCGCGCTCGCCGCGCTGCTCACCCCCTCGCGCGACAGCCCCGCTTCGCGCCCCCGACGCCACCCCGCGAGCCTCGGCCCGCCGTCGCGACGCTCGCGCGACGACATGTCGAGCAGGCGTCGCGCGTAGCGGTCCGCGATATCCGGCCGGCCCGCCGAGAGCGCGAGCCGCGTCAGATAGCGCAGCGTCTCCCGGTCGCGCGCGAGCGAACCGAGATGCGCGTCGGCGGCGGCCAACGCATCGGCGGGACGGTTGGCCGACTGCAACGCCTGCAACGCCGACAGGAAGAGGCGTCGCTCGTCCTCGCGCGTCGCGGCGTGAGCCTGCGCCGCGAAGAACGCATCGGCGGCACCGGCGTAGTCGCTCGCGGCGAGCTTCAGTCGCGCGCCCTCTGCGAGCCAGCGCGGCGCCTGCGCCGGCTCCATCCGCGCGAGCCGCTCGTAGTACTGCCCGGCGAGCGCGCTGTCGTTCAACGCGCGCGCCTTCTTCGCGAAGGTTTGCATCTGCGCCGCATCCCACGGCTTGTCGAGCGCCTCGGCGAGCAGGGCATCGAGTTCGGCAAGCCGCGTCGCGCGGGCCGGATCGCCCGGCTTCAGCGCATACGCCTGCGTCTCGGCGAGGTTGATGCGCGTGCGCAACGCGCTCGACTGCGCCTGCGGATCGGACGAAACGGACAGGCGGCGCAGCATCTTCTGCGCGTCCGCGATGCGCTGCGCTTTCAGATACTCCTGCGTCAGCTCGGTCAGCACTTCGGCGTTGTCCGGCTCGATGCGCAGCCACGCTTCGAGATACGCGACGGTCAGCGTATCGACCTGGCGGCCTTCCAGCAGCCGCTCTTCGAGCCGCTCGCGAGGAAACGCGAGCACGAGCATGAGCCCGACCAGCAGCCCGAAAGCCGCGACGACGAACGGCGAGAAAAGCCGCTGGCGGTCAGGTTGCGCAGACGACATCGACATGAACGGAATTCGTTGCGTGAGCAGGGCCGGACGGGGAATACACGCGCCGCCCCTGAGACATGCCGGGCGCGAGCGGGCGGCCATCCGCCTTCACGATACAGGCGTTCGCGCGCGCCTCGCCGCCGATGGCGAAGCGCGGCGCGGCGTGCGACGCGAGATCGAACGAGAAGCCTCGCGGCGTGCGCGCGAAGTGATCGATCACGCCGTTGGCTTCCGCGAGATACGGCATCTTCGCGGCGCGCGCGGCATCGATCACGCGAAAGCGGGCGTCGGCACCCGTCAGATGCACATACACGCCGCCCGGTCCCGGCAGATAGCCCGCCACGCCCTCGGCACTCGCGAGATCGGGCGCGCGTCCCTCGGGCAGCCGCACGGTGCGCAGCGCGCCGCTGCCGTGAATGCGCCAGAAGTCGCCATCGCGCGAAATGTTCATGCGCTCGAAGTCGAGCACCTTTTGCGCGTATTCGGAGACGTAGACAGGCATCAGCGGTTGCGCCGACAGCGTGCGATACACGTCCGACAACGCCTTCACCGACGCGTACTTGGTGCCCGAGAACATGTGGTAATAGACATCGACCGGCTTGAAGCGGATAGGGCGCTCGGTCATGTCGAAGGTTTCCAGCACGCGTTCGTAACCGTAGTACGGACCTTGCCAGAGCGCGGTGTACGCCTCCTCGTTCTGATTCGGCGCGAACACCTGGAAGAAGCCGTTCTTGTCCACGCCGAGCGGCGCAATGGCGGCCCAGCTCGGATAGCGTTTCGTGATGAGCGTGTCCCCGCCGTTTATGTTGTAGACGCCCGCGTTGTCCGCTGCCTCGATGACCGGGGCGGGCACCTGACAGTCGCCGCTCCACAGCAGCACTTTCACGCGCTTGCCGGCGGGCGCGAGCCGGTCGATATAGCGGATCGACCCGCCGATCTCGCGATCGGTGTCGTAGCGGTAGCCGGGAATGTCGATGGACAGGCCGTTGTAGTTCGCGCGGCTGCCGCCCTCGGCCGTGTCGGTGTCGCCGCCGGACTTGCCGAGGCCGGTCACGCGCATCCACTGCAACGGATGCGTGTACGTGTGGCTCGCCATCTCGACGTTCGGCAGCGCGAAGATGTCCCGCGCGATCGCGCGCAGGCGCGGCGCATCCTTTGGATACGGGCCGTCGTCGGAGATCTCGCCTTCGATGACGGACACGGTCGTTGGCAGGCCGAACTGACGGATGACCTTGTAGAGCGCATCGCCGGAATACTGCGGCGGGGCGGATGTCGAGACCTTCATCGGGCCGCCGTTCACGTCGAATTCGGCGCGCGAGGCGAGGCCGTCGCCGTCGATATGCGTCATCAGAAGACGCCGGCCGTTCTCCGTCGTGGGATCGGGCGCGGGCATGTCGTCGGGCAGGCGCAGCGCCGCGCGAAAGAAGCGTATCGGTTGCAGCACCCAGCGCGCTTCGTTCGCCATCGGCATGTCGAACACGGCGAACGGGCGCATCGCGTAGCCGCCCCACGGCGTGATCGCGGCGGCGTCGATCGCGAAGTCGTTGCCCGCATCCGCCGATGCGAGCCTGAGCAGCGAATGGCTGCGCGGGCCGGCGCGCACGTTGGTCGTGTCGTGCGGATCGGGCTGCGGCTTCATCTCGAAGCCCATCATCGACGCGTCCATCGACTCGACGCGCAAACGATTGCCCGGCCGGCCCGCGACGGGCACGAGATCGAGCTTTTGCGCGAGGTCGCCCTGAATGTCGATGCCGAATGTCGTCAGCATCGCGACGGGCACGTGATGATCGACCTGCGTTTCGAGCCAGTCGTGAAACGCCGTGCGATCCGGCGCGGGCGAGTCCAGCCACATGACGATGCCGGCGTACCGGCTCGACAAGTCGCCCTCGGGCAGCGGCTTCGCGATATCCGCGAACTCGACGCGGTAGCCGAGCCAGTTGAGCGGCATCGACACGTAACGCACGCCGGCGGTCACGTTGAGGCTCGCGCCGGGCTGCACGTTCTGCACGACGAGGATCGTGCGCGGGACGTCGCGCCGGGCGGCGATATCGGATGCGGACAGCGCGGTGGAAAGCGGCGCGGCGGACAACGGCGCGGCGACCTCGCTCGTGACCGAAGGCGCGCGTGCCGGGCCGGCACCAACGGTCAACAAAGCGCTGTCGGTGACATACGGAACGATGCCTTGCGCGGTGATGTTGCGGATCGCGCCGTTGGTGCAGGCGCGGTCCGCGGGCGGGCAGTAGTCGATCGACAGCACCGGCAGGCCGTATCGCTCGCGCAGCGTCCGGGCTTGAGCCAGCAGCCAGTCGCGTTCCGCTTCGGGGACCGCGACGTAACGCTTCCTTGCCTGATCCCACCCGCGATACAGCGATTCGAACGCGACTGCATAGGCCAGATCGTGCACGTCGGGCATCAGTTCGAAGCCGCGGTTGAAGATGAGCCGCGCCTCGGGATAACGCGCCTTCAGCGTGCGAATGACGGCGACGAGTCCTGTTTGCTGGCGGGAACGCTCGGCGTCGGTCGTGGCGATAATCTGGTACGAGTCCAGCGTGTCCAGAAAGAAGCCGCGATAGCCCTTGTCCCACAACGGCGCGATGACGTGCTGAACGAAGAACTGCGGCCATCCGGGCGCGGTCTGGTCGATGACGCGCGACGCCCACGCCGCATTGCTGCCCTTGAGCCACGCCGGCGGCATGTCCTTGAAGTACGCGCGCGAGGGCGTCACTTCGCCGACGCTCACATAGGCGAGCCACTTCGACGAGCCGGAAGCCGGCGCGTGCGCGGCGGGATCGAAGCCGCTGTCCGGTTCGACGACGACGTGATCGAACGAAGCGAGCTGCCCGACCGGCACCGGCGCGCCATAGAACAATGCGATGGAAGGCGGGGACGTCGAGTCATCCGCGCGCGCGCAGGCGAACGTCAACGAAGCGGCTACGAGTGCCGCCATCTTGCGCCAGAGGCCGCGTCGCACGCCAACGCTTGCCTCGCGCATTATGCAGGGCAGGGGCCGGCCCGGTCGGCGGCTCCTTGTATTGCAACGGGCTCGGAGTGAATGTGCGTTGGTTTCATATCGCTCGGGCCTTCACGGTTTGCATGGAGTCCTGTTCAATGTGTCACGAGGGCGGCGCACTGCAAGCACGGTCGGCGTCGCACAGATATCGCAGTAACGGAGCGAGTTTGTCCGCGTCCGTCGGCTTGGCGCAGTAAGCATCGAAACCGGCTTGCCTCGCTGCCTGCAGATCGCTCGGTGTCGAAAGCGCCGAATGGCCGACGAGTACCGGTTGCGCAAGCGTGGCCGATGCGCGCAGGCTGGCGGCGACCTGCAATCCCGACAAATCGGGCATCCAGATATCCAGCAGCACGATGTCGGGCCGCCAGCGTTCCGATGCCTCGATGGCCTGCTGGCCACTATAAACGACTTCGGTCGGAAAGCCATCGAGGGCCAGCACCATCCCGATGGCGTCGGCCGTATCGACATAGTCGTCGACGACAAGCACGCGAGGCGGCAGCGCGCCATGACATCGGCGGCGCGTCCAGATCGCACACTTGGGAGAAACTTCAAAGTCATCGCGCATTACGCCGCGGCCCATATGTGCGAAAGCCGCGTCTGTCCGGCACGCGGCTCGTGGTTTAAGCCCGCATGGCTGCGGGGCTGCGGCTAGCGCTGGTCCTTCTTGATGTCTTCCTTCACGTCGCCGTACTGCTTGCGGGCTTCGCCTACGCCCTGCTGCACCTGGCCCTTCACTTCCTGGCTGGTGTCGCCTGTCATGTTGCCGACGGCTTCGTTGACGTTCCCCTTCACCTTCTCGGCGGTACCCTTGACCTGGTCCTTGTTCATGGTGTTTCTCCTATCGGTTACGTGGGGGTGACCACGCTTTTGTATGAGCAAGGATCGGGCCTGTTGTTCGTGATGCCCAAAAGCCCGAGCATTACAGGGCTCGGGGCTCTCCAAGCCGGTGGAAACCCGCGCTTTTCGCGGCGAATTCGGGCAATTCTTGCAAGCAGAGGCTGCGTTCGCGCGAGCGAACCGTTGGCCTCATCGACGAGGACTGAGCCGGTGGACGACATCCGCAAGGGCCTGCAAATTGAACGGCTTCGCAAGACACGCGTCGCATCCGGCCTCTTGCGCGAACGCTTCTTCCTGCGTGACGGGACGGCCCGTCAGCGCCGCAATGGGAATCGCCGCGCACAAGGGCAGCTTCCTGAGCGCGCTGACGAGCCGATAGCCGTCCATGTCCGGCAGGCCGACATCCGTAACGACGAGATCGAACTGCATTTCCGACGCCCTTTGCAGCGCATCGGCCGCGTTCGCCGACGAAACGACGTGCGCGTCGTAGAGCGACAGAAGGTCGGCCATCGCGGTCAGCGACTCTTCCGAGTCCTCGATGAGCAGAATGCGCAAGTCCTTGAACACGGTGAGATCGGCGGGCATGTCGCCGGCCTGCCGGTGGGCGAACGACGCATCGGCGGGAAGCGACACCACGAAGCGCGTGCCGCGTCCTTCGCCATCCGAGAACGCCTCGGCGTTGCCGCCGTGCAGTTGCGCCAGTTGCCGCACGAGCGACAGGCCGATGCCCAGTCCGCCGGGCCGCGCGCGGTAGGGCACGTTGGGCGTCTGCTGGAACATGTCGAAGATGGACGTGATCGCGGCAGGCGCGATGCCGCAGCCGGTATCCATCACGTGCAGCCGCACGATATCGTCGCGCTGTTCGAGCGTCACGGTGACACACCCGCCTCGCGGCGTGAACTTGAGCGCGTTGCTCAGAAGGTTCCAGGCGATCTGCTCGACGCGGATCGCATCGCCGCGAATCAGCATCGGCGACTCGGCGAGCGAAAGCCTCAGGTCGATGCCGCCTTCGTCGAAATCGCGCTGCATCGCATCGGTGACCGAGCGGACGATGGCCGCCACGTCGGTCGGGGCGAAGCGCAACGAGAGCTTGCCCGTCTGGATGCGCGAGAAGTCGAGCAGGTCGTCAATGATCTGCGCCTGCGCGAGCACCGACTTCTGAATGGCATCCGACACTTCCTGAACGCGGCCGATATGACGCGCTTCCGGAATGCGCGCGAGAATCTCCGCCTTCATGTGAATGAGATTGAACGGATTCTTGAGCTCGTGCGACAGCACCGCGATGAACTCGTCCTTCAGGCGGCTCAACTTGCGTATCTCGATGTTGTTCGCGCGCTCCTGCTCGATCACGTTGTCCTTGCGGCCTTCGGCGAGGCGGCGCTGGGTCGCGTCGTGAACGATCTTCGCATAGCCGGAAAAGCCCGATGCGTCGATGCGGCTCAAAAAGCCGCTGCAAAACACAGGCGTGCCGCGTTTGGTGGCGTGCCAGCGTTCGTCCTCGGCGCGCCCGCGCTCGCGCGCCTTCCTGCGTTCGCGCGCGGGCACGCCGTCGGCGAGGTCCTCCGGCGTGAAGATGGGGTCCAGATGCTTGCCGACCATTTCCGCGCTGTCGAATCCGAAAATGCGCGTGGCCCCGACGTTCCAGCTCACGATGGTGCCGTCCTCGTCCATCACGATGATCGCGCAGTCATGCGTGCCGTGCGCCGCGAGCCTCAGCTTCTCTTCGCTCGCTTGCGCCTGATCCTGCGCGGCCTTCTGTTCCGTGATGTCGATGAGCGCGAGCACCGCGCCGTCGATGCGGTCGTCGTCGGTGCGGTAAGGCCGCACGCGGGCAAGCAGCGTGCGGCCGTCCTTGCTCTTGACCTCTTTCTCCGAACGCTTCAACTGTTCGAACGCCTCGCGAAGGTCCTTGAGCATGTCCGGATAATCGAGCTGGTGCGTCAAATGTTCGAGCGGCCGTCCCTGATCGATCGGACGGATGTTGAAGAACGAATCGGCAGGCGCCGTGTAGCGCTTGATTCTCAGCGTCCGGTCGACGAACACGGTCGCCACGCCGACGAGCGCGATCAGATTCTGGAGGTCGTCGCTGACGCGCGACGATTCCTGCACCTTCGACATCAATTCGGCGTTGACCGTCAGGAGTTCCTCGTTAAGCGACTGCAATTCTTCACGGCTCGCTTCCAGTTCTTCAGTCGCCGAACGCAGTTCCTCGTTCATCGCCTGAAGTTCCTCGTTGGAGGCTCGCAACTGCTCGCTCGAGGACTGCTGATGATCGATCGACGTGCGCAGCCGTTCTTCGCTTCCTTCGAGCGCCTGTCTCAGCGAGTCCAGCGTGTCCACGCCTGTCGACGCGCGCGGCGTATCCGTCGCGTCGCCGGGCGAGGCGAAGTCGCAGATCACCGACACGAGCTGCTGCCGGTACGCGAAATCGCGATACGGCCGCAGCGAGAGATCCGCCTGGATCTCGCCCGCCGCGGTCACGAAGGGAACGGAGCGCTCGTCTTCGCGCTGCTTGCCGGCGATGCAACGCTCTGCCGCCTGCCGCACGCGCTCCTCGGCATCCCGGCGCACGATGTCGAAGAGGTTCGTCACGCGCGTGTGCCGGACGCTTTCGGTGAACGTGTCGGCGCGCGCCGAGCGATGCACGATGGTGCCGTCGGCGCGCATCACGATGACGGCGGGGCCGAACATGTCGAGCGCGCGCGCCTGGCTCGGTAGGCGCGGATAGACGCGGTGCACGTCCGTCGCATCGTGGAAGAAGGTCGTACCGCGGAAAGCGTGGCCTGCGCTTTCGTCCTTGTCGGCGAGCAGTCCGCTCGTGGCCGTGGCGACCGGCTCCGCCGAGGTGGGCCGCGCGCGGTAGATCCGCCTTTGTTTGTCGATGGGGCGGAACAGTTCCTGTGCGAAGTCGGCCGATTCGGCGGTGCCGAGAAAAAGGAAGCCTTCATGCGGACGCAACGCGTAGAAGAAGGTGTCGAGCACCTGTTTTTGCGCGCGGCGTTCCATGTAGATGAGCACGTTGCGGCACGAGACCAGATCGATGCGCGAGAACGGCGGATCGCGCAACAGGTTGTGAGCGGCGAAGATCACCGTATCCCGCAGGGACTTCACGAGCCGGTAGCGGTTGCCGTCTCGCGTGAAATACTGGCTGAGGCGGGCCGGGCCGACGTCGTTCTCGATGGCGAGCGGATAACTTGCCGAACGGGCGACCGCGATGGCGCGCTCGTCGATATCGCTCGCATAGACGGTCACTTGAACGCGATGCGGCAAACGGCGGACGGCTTCGTCGAGGAGAATCGCGATCGAGAAAGCCTCTTCGCCCGTCGCGCACGCCGGAACCCACGCGCGCACCTTGTCGCGGCCGTGAAGCGTGTGCATTAGGTCGGGAATGATCGTGTTTTCGAGCGCGGCGAAGGCGTCCGCGTCGCGAAAAAAATTCGTGACGCCGATGAGAAGGTCGGCGAGCAGCTTCGGCGTTTCTTCGCTATGCCGCGCAAGATAGTCGCGATACGCGGCCGCGGTCGCGAGTCCGTTCACCTGCATGCGGCGCTCGATGCGTCGCACGATGGTGCCGCGCTTGTAGCTCGCGAAATCATGCCGGGTCCGCGCGCGCAGCAGATCGAGGACGTCGTTGATGGCGTCGATCCGCGCGTCCGGCATGAGGTCGTCCTGCGCGGACTCGTCGTCTGACGGCGCGGGCAGTTCGATCTTCTTCGCGTTCAGCGAAAGCGCGAGCACCTTCGGGATGATTTCGTCGAGCGGCAGGACCAGGTCGACATCGCCGGTGCCGATGGCGCTGCGCGGCATTTCGCCGTACTCCGCTTCGTCCGGTTGCTGCGCGATGGTGACGCCGCCGCGCTCGCGCACGCGCGAGATGCCGACCGAGCCGTCCGCGCCCGATCCCGAGAGCACGACCGCGAACGCGCGCGAGCCGTGCGCGTCGGCCAGGCTGCGGAAGAAGACGTCGATGGACGTCGGCGGCGTGCGCGGCAGGTCCGGCTCGCTCAGGCGCAGGTGGCCGTCAATCATCGAAAGAAACTTGCCGGGCGGGATGACATAGACCGTGTCCGGCTCCAGAAGGACCGGTTGGTTCACCTGGCGCACGCGCAAGGGCGTCACGCGCTGAATGACTTCGTGCGCATGGCTCGCATGATTCGGCGACAAATGCAGCACGACCACGAAAGCCACGCCGGGCGACGCGGGCGCCGCCTCGAAGAGCCGCAACAGCGCCTGAACGCCACCGGCCGACGCGCCGATTCCCACGACCGAGAAGTCGAGGCCCGAGCCTTTCGGGTGGTCTGTTGCCTTTGCTTCCATTGTCTGGCCTCCGCACTGACCGGGCACCGGCCGGCTTCGTTACTGTGCTATGTATGGGGCGGATACGCAACGACATTGCGCGAAGCGGACGCTGACGGCGTCGGCGTGCAGTGCTTTGCGGTCAGTTGCAGCCGGTGACGGGCGAAGTGATCGGGCGATGGGCGTCTAAGCGGCGCGCATGACGCGATGACAGGTTCGGTGCTGTCGAGGCGGTGTCTACCATGTTGTTATTGTGGGCATGTTCCGGGGGAGTCTGCGCTGCGCTGGAATCGATCTTATGCGCTCGCATGGCCGCTGGGTGGCGGGTTGTAACGCGCCTCTGTCGGCTCCGGACCAGTGCGCGAGTCGCAGTTGCTGCGACGCTGCATGCCGCCGCCCACGTGCGCCGATGCTGCGCTCACGCTGGAGACGCCGCACCGCTGCGCCGCGGATAACGCCAGCGCAGGCGGCTCGCGGCTTTTCGCTTATTGCGTCGTCGTGGTCGAGCCGGTCGAGCCGCTCGACCCCGTGGAGCCGTCGCCCGAGGCGTGCGCTTTCTTGCTCTTCGAGTGCTTGCGCGTCGCGTGCTTGCCCGTCGGGCCGGCCGGCGAGCCGGTTTCACCGTTGCCGTTCGGCGTTCCGACGCCGACGCCGCCCTGGCCCGCGCCGTTGCCGCCCGGCAGGCCGCCGCCCGAACCTTGCGCGAACGCGCCGCTCGATACGGCCAGCACCAGTGCGGAAACGAGAATGCTCATCTTTGCCGTCTTCATAGGTCCTCTCGGAAATAGGATGGTCACCCGCAGGAAGTCATGCAGGCCGGTGCCGTGTAATGCAATCCTTGTGCCGCAGCGCGGCGGCTTGCGCGTCGCGTCGTGCACATCGGCGAAAACGCGCTATCGGCTCGCCCATTCACTCGCGGTCTCGGCCGCGAAGTCGCGATACGACCGCGGCGCACGCCCGAGGAGCGACGTCATGCGCTCGATCTGCTGCGGCGTCGCGACCGCGCCGTCCGCCAAGTAACGCTGCATCATCAGACGCATGTCGAACGCGAGCCATGCGGGTGCTGCGCCCTTGAGCCGCGCTTCGAGCGCGTCGATGTCGTCGCCGCCGTAGCGAACGGGCCGCGCGAGCGCGTCGCTCCAGGCCGCCGTCACGAAGTCCGCGTTCACCGCGTCCGGGCCGACGAGTTCGTACAGCTCGCGCGGCAGCGGCTCGCTCGCTTCTTCGCGGCGCAATAACTCGCGTGCCGCGGCATCGCCGATGTCGCGTACATCGACCATCGAAATGCCTTTCGCGCCGATGGGCATGGCATAGACGCCTTGCGTCATGAGCGGCTCTTTCTGGCGGACGTCGTTCTGCATGAAGTACGCGGGGCGCAGAATGGTCGCGGGCAGGCCGGACTGCTCGATCATTCTTTCCGCCGCGAACTTGCTCGTGAAGTGGGGCACGTCCGCGTATTCCATCGCCTTGAACACCGACAAATAGACGATGCCTTTTACGCCCGTATCGCGCGCGATGCACAGCGCCTGAATGGCTTGCGTCAATTCGTCGGGCGCGTTCGGCGCGAGCAGAAACAGCGTGCTCACGTCTTTCAGCGCGTCGCGCAAGCCGTCGATGTCGGACAGCTCGCCACGCACCGCCACGACGCCTTCGGGCAACCGCGCCTTCTCGGGCGTACGCGTCAATGCACGCACTTGCGCGCCGCTCGCCTTGAGATGATCGAGTATCTGACTGCCGACGACGCCGGTGCTGCCTGTGACGAGAATGGTCATATTCGGTTTCCGTGAAGGGTCGAGGAACGCCCATCCGTCGTGCGGAGGGCGCAGGCCATGATCGTCGCCGATCACGAGGACGATGGTATGACAAGCCGCAAGGGCGATGTCAGGCTCGATAGTATGTCGGGCCGCGTGAGTTCTTGCCGGAAGCGCAGGGCAGGAGAGTGTGATTGCGGGGAATTGGGGAAAGCATGCTTGGCAGATGCCGCGCGATCGTCGCAGCAGCGCGCACGCCACCGCGACGATCGCGCTTTCATGCGAGTCAGTCGCCTCGATCACCGTTCCGGTCGCCGTTGCCGCGCAATAGCAAGGACAGGTCGATGGCGTTGGCCATCGCCACATAGCCGGCGTCGTTCGGATGCAGATGGTCGCCGCTGTCGTACACGGCCTGCATGTCGTTGGGATGCGCCGGATCGCGCAGCACCGCATCGAAATCGACCACTGCGTCGAATGCGCCGCTCGTGCGAATCCAGTGGTTCACCGCATGACGGATGGCTTCTTTTTGCGGCGTCCAGTAGCCTTCGTTGGCGGTGCCTTGCAGCGCGTTGCGGAAGGGCGTCAGCGTGCCGCCGATGATCTTGATGCCGCGCAGGTGCGTACGCGCGATGATCTGCCGGTATCCGTCGATGATCTCTCCCGCCGACACGACGCGGCCCGATGGGTCCAGCGCGGTGTTCGGCCAGCCGATATCGTTGATGCCTTCGAGGAACACGACCCATTTGACGTCCGACTGACTCAGCACGTCGCGGTCGTACCGCGCGAGCGCGCTCACGCCTGCGCCGTCGCTCACCACGCGATTGCCGCTGATGCCCTGATTCAGCACCGCGTAGCCGCGCCGCGGCCCCGCGCTGTTGAGGCGCGCGGAGAGATTGTCGGGCCAGCGGCGGTTCGCATCCACGGTCGACGCAAAGCCGTCCGTGATCGAATCGCCGAAGGTGACGACCGCGCGCGTCGGGCGATCCGTATCCGTTAGGATCGCAGATAAAAAGAAGCGATTGGTGTATTTGTGAGGAGACGGCTGGTCGGGCGCGGCGGTGTTGTCGCCGCTCGACACATAAGCGTTCTGCACGGCGAGCTGATGCACGGTATAGGCGGGCGTGGCGTCGGGCAGGAAGAAGCTGATCGCGACATCCGACAAAGGCGCGAGCCGCATCTCGATGGGATCGCTCAGAATCGGCGCGCCCGCATACAGCGTCACCGTGGTCTTGCCGCCGAACGTCAGCGTGCGGTCGGTGTTGGGCGCGATCTTCGCGCCGCCGGCCGATAGCGCGATATGGACCGGGCCCACGGTCACGGGCGCGGTCCCGAACTCGTTGCTGAGCCTCACGCGCACGCGATCGCCGCCGACGCTCACATGCTCGATCTGACGAATGGTGGTCGCGGCGGGGAAGTTCTGCGGCGTCGTGATGTTGTTGTTGCGATCCGGACTGGCGGTCCAGGTGGCGACCCAGCCGTCTCGTGCTTCGGCATCCGGTCTGTCCGCCGATGCCAGTGGCGCGACGAGCATCAACAAGGTCGCACTGCATGCAGCCAGCGCACGGCTGGAGGCCCGTGTAAAGAATCTGTCCACCATGTGTCCCTCCGTATTCGTTCGTGTTAATTACATCAGGAAAACGAAGTAAATATGGACCACACATCGGCCGATGTCACTATCGTTTACCCGCGACGATAAAAGACCTGAGGGTCGAAGGAACAGGCATTTTTTTCCGCGAAGCCCATGTCGTTGGGGAAGGATAGTAGGGCCGTGGCAGGCACGGCGGAGCTTCGTTATGACGAACGCCGGGCGTTCACCAGACGTAGCGCGCGCCGAGCAAGCCTTCATATGCGTGAAAGCCGCCCGCGCCTTGCTGATATCCGAGGTTGCCCCACACCCGCCACTGCCGGCCAATCAACCCTTGCGCACCGATCTTGGCTTCGAAGCGGTTCCTGGGGCCGTCTTGCGACACCGTGAAGCCGTTGAACGCCGCGCTCGCCACTCGCGTGTCGTGCAGCCAGTTCACTTCGACGAAGGGCAGCCATCCTGGTGCGGACGTCGACCCCGGCGCATGAAAGAGCCGCATGCCGAGCCGCGTCGTCCAGTTGCTACCGTTCGGAGTGCTGACGACTGTTCCGCCGGACTCGGTGTGATCGTCCGCGTCATAATAACTGTAGACCAGTTGCGCCTGCGGTTCGAGCAATACCGGACCAGTCGACGTCTGGCCGAGGGGCAGCGCCCAGCCGCCTTCCACCGATGCCGACCACACGTGACTCGAGTAGCTTTCGCCGGCGAGCGCATCGCCCTTCACGCTGTTGTCGAAGTGGCCGTACTGCAGCCACGTATCGACGTAAGGACCGGCTAGGGAGTACGCCTTGCCGTGCCATGTCGCGTACAGCCCGCCGCTCAGACCATTCGTGTTGCCTCGTGCTTGCGCGCCGCCGTTGCGCGTTGTTGCATCCGTCGTCGACGAGCCGTAGCCTGCCATGACGCCTACTTGCCAGCGATGTCCGTCGCGCACGCGGTTGAGCACGTCGATGCCGGCCTGGACGATGGCCGTATCAGTCGATTCGCCGATTCTTCCGCCCGCCGCTTCGCCGTCGACATGCGCGCCGCGGGTGCGCGCCCATGCGGTCGATGCGCCGCCGCCCTCGTGCTGCGCGGCCAAGGGATCGGCGAAACCGGCGCGGTCATGCAGCGTCATCCTGAACATGCTGGCCGCCGCCTGTTGATTGCCCAGGTATGCGCCGGGCTCGGGACGCGGCGCGGGGGAGGGGCCGTCCGACAGCGAACGCAGATACCAGTCGCCGCCGGCTTGCTGCAATACGTATTCGTACGGGCCTGCGACGAGGCGGCCGTCGAGCTTGAAGACGCCGCTCGACTGGCCATCGACTTCTACGATGTCGATGCCCTTGGTCGTCGCCGCCCCCGCGCCGCCCGCGTTCGTCACCTTGACGCGCGTCTGACCGGACGTGTCGCCGCGCACGATCAGCCGGTCCGTGGCCGATCCGTCGCCGGCGAGCACGGTGGACAGCGCGAGCGTTCCGCTATTGCTCGCATAGTTGCCGTTCACGGTCAGCACGCTCGCGGGCGCCGGACTGGCCATGCGGATCTCGCCATTATTGACTAGCACTCCTTCTACCGCGAACTGACCGGCCGGCCCGCTTGCGAAGCCAGGCGCGGCATCGGCGACCGCGAAGATTCCGTTGTTGACGATGTTGCCGCCTACCGCGCCGTAGCCGCCGAAGGTCGCTCCCGGCGCGATGGTCACTTGCCGGGTATTCGCAAGTTGCGCGCCGCCCGCGAGCACCAGCGCGCCGCTGTTAACCGCCGTGTTGCCGCCGTAGGTGTGCGTGCGCGTGAGCGTCACCGTGCCGCTGCCTTGCTGGACGACGTCGCCCGATCCGGTGATCGCGCCGCCGTACGCGACGTTGCCGCTGCGATCGAATACGAGCGTGCCGTCATCGACGATATCACCCGCGACGCTCCCGCTTGCGCCCCCGGCGCCCAACTGCAGCCTTCCGGCGGCGATGGTCGTGACGCCCGCGAAGGTGTTGTCGCCCGCGAGCGTCAGTGTGCCTGCGCCGGTTTTCGTGAGACTTCCCTCGCCGCTGATGACGCCGCTGAATGTGGAATCGGCCGCGCTGTTCACGTTCAGTGCCGCGCCGCCGAGCGCGACACTGCCCGAACCGGTGAGATGATTGACGTGCTGGGCGAAGCCGCCCAGGTCGAAGGTGGCGCCCGAGGCCACGCTCAGTTGCGAACTGCGGGCGATGATGTCCGGCGCGCCCGCGACGAGCGTTCCGCCAGTCACCGAAGTGGCGCCGGTATAGGTGTTCGCCTTCGACAACTGGAGCGTGCCGGAGCCGGCCTTGGTAAGCGTCTTGCCGTCCCAGCCCGTCGCGGCGTTGGCGGCCTGATCGGCCAGGACGATGTCCATGTCGAAAGAATCGCCCGCGTCCGGCAACGTGAACACGCCGTTGGCTAATTGAGGCGTTGTGCCGAGCCCGGCGTACCACGTCGGCGCGACGGCGACCACGAAGGTCTGCGGCGTGTAACCGCTCGTCAGGGTCAGGAAATCCGGCGCGCTGACCGATCCCCCGATGCGCGTGGCACCGAACGTTCCGGTGAGACCGCTGGGCGACGCGACCCGAATCACCGTGAACACGCTGTTGGCAAGTTCGTGCGCGCTCGCCGACGCGGGCGCCGAATAGCCCGCCAGATTGAATATTGCATTCGGTGCGATGGATGCAGTATTCGCTGCGACGACCGCGTCAGCCGGGCCGGCTATGCCGTCCAGCGTGCCGTTCATCGAGAAACTGCCGCCGACGGCCAGTTGCGATTGCGACGAGACCAGCGTCGTCGCGCCGGGTGCCGTGACGAAATCGCCGGTGGTCGTGAAGACGCCGCTGCGCAGGAAGCTCAATGTGCCTGCATCGACCGATACGCTGCCTTGCTGCGATCCCGCCGCCAGGAGCGCGACCGCGCCGCTGCCGGTCTTGACGAGCGCGCCCGGCCCCGACAGCACGTTAGGCACGATGCCCGCGCTCGCGAAATCGAGGCGCAGCGTTGCGCCGTTACTGACCGGGCCGGTCCCGAGCGCCCCGCTGCGTTGCGCGACGAGCGTGCCCGCCAGCACATCCGTGCCGCCGCTGTAAGTGTCGATGCCACCGAGCGCCAGTGCACCCGCGCCGCTCTTGATGAGGCGGCCGCTGCCGACGATTGCCCCGTCGAAAGCGGAGTCGGCGGAGTTCTGGGCGGTCAGGTTCGCGTTGCCGAGCAGGACGCGGCCGCTGCCGCTAAGGTTGTTGATCTGCTGCGGCAGGCTGGCGAGGTCGAGCGTCGCGCCGCTGCCGAGGTTGACACTCCCGCTGTTGAAGAGGGCGTTTGCCACGCCGGTTCGCAAAATGCCATCGTTGACGAGCGTTGCGCCGGTGTAGGCATTCGCAGCCGAGAGAATCAGCAGGCCCGCGCCGTTCTTCGTCAGCGTGCGACCATCCCAACCGCTGGCGAACGATCCCGATTGATCGATGAGCGGGACGTCGACGTCGAAAGTATCGGCGGCGCTGGCAAGCGTGAACGTGCCGTTGCCCTGCGCTGCACCCGCGCGCCACGTCAGGCCGAGGCGGACGTCGTAATCTCGTGCGTCGGGCGTCTTTGCGCCTGCCGGTATCAGATAGTCGACGGGAATGGATCCTCCGAAACGTACGCTGGTGAAATCCCCGGACAGGCCGGCCTGGCTCGACGTGTGCACGACGTTAAATACGGTACTCAAAAGACCAGTCGCTGACACGGGCACCGAAGGGGCGAAGCCGTTGATCAGCAGCGCACCGTCCAGGGTGCCGCTCGACGCAGTGATGACCGGCTCGGCCGTGCGCAGTCCCACGATGAGCGTAGAACCCGGCTGCTGATTGAAGCTGTTGGCGACGGCCAATGTCGAATCGGCGGACATGACGGTCAGCGCGCCCGTCTGCGTCGTATAGGTGTTTGCGGAAAACGCGCCCGGCTGGGCCAGCCAGAACGCCCCGGAGTTCACGCTCACAGCGCCTTGCGACGAACCGGCGGCCGACAGCAACGTCGTGCCGTTGCCGATCTGCATGAGCGTGCCGCCGCCGGATAGCGTGCCGTCGAACCTGAAAAGGTCGCCGCGATCGAAGCGCAGCAATCCGTTGTTGACGATGTTGCCTGTCACGTTGCCGCTACTACCGCCCGTGCCCAGCGTGAGCACGCCGCCAGGAGATACCGTCGTGCTACCGACGTCGTTGGTCAATGTGTTGGCGAGTGTCAGCGTTCCGTCCACAACGACAGCCGCCGACGATTGATTCGACATCTTGACGAAGCCGTTGAGCGTCCAATTGCTGCCTGCAACCGCGCTCAAGGCGGCGAATCCATTGGACGGCGAATTGGTATCGAAGCTGCCTGTCTCCGTGCCCGAGCCGCTCAGGATGATGGCGTTGCCGGGCGCGAGGCTGAGCACGTCCGTACCGTTGCCGCCGTTCAAGAGCGATCCTGTTCCAAGCGTCACCGTACCGTTTGCGCCGCTCATCAACACCGCCGATTGCGACGCGCTCGAGATAACGCCACGGTTGTCGAGCGTGCCGCCGGGCCCGAGCGTCACGCCCGGGTCGATATGGCCGCGTATGGTGCCGGTGGTGCTGTTGGTTACGCTCGCCGAACTGGCTCCTTTCACACCGACGCCTTCGTGATATCCGTCGATCAGCCCGTCGTTGTTGACGGTGATCGAGCCTGCATCGGCCAGTACGCCGGATCCATACGTACCGTCCGAGGTGCCGCTTTTGATGACGCCGCCAGCGTGATTGTTCACCACCACATGACCGGACGTCTGCACATAGACGCCGTTGGGTGTCGTGCCTATCGACGGACTACCTTCAACGTACCGAAATTGTCGACGACGCCGCCCGCTCCCGACTGATAGGCAACGGCGTGACTCGTGCGCGCACTGATGTCGCCCTGATTGGAGAGCGCGTTGTTATCTCCCGAGGTGAAGACGACGCCAAAGGTGTTGCCGAGCAAGCGCCCCGATGAAAGGTTGGAAAGCGTGCCGGGCACGTTGAATCGCACGGCGGCGGCCAGGTTGTCGACCGAGCTGGTTATCGAGCCCCCGTTTGTCATCGTGACGGGAGCGATGCCGTCGACATTGATCGCATTCTGATACGTGGTCGTGATGACCGTTCCTGCTTCGATTTGATAAACGGAATCAGTCGAAAGCGTCTGCGACGTGTCGCTCGATGTAATTACCGTCAGCGCGTGAAGGGGGAACGGAAGCCCGATGAGGATCGCCGCGGCCAGAGGGCGGACAGGGACAGTGTTAATTACATAGATGTGCTTATTATTGCGCTGTCTGCACATACCATCGCCTCACACTGTTACGCGGGAACGCAACGATGCGCGCCGCTGTTTCTAATATATGGCCCGGGCGTAGAACGGAGTCATAGGAGACCCTGCGCGACGGCCAATGAGCAATGGCAGTATAGGTAAACGCGCGTGTTGGGCGCCGCAGCGATTCGCGCATGAGGCGGGACAATGATTGGTCCGTGTTGCTTCGTTTGAGCCAACGGCGAGGCGTGCAAAGGGCGCGCTCGGTGATTGCGAATATGCCCGATAGCGCTTGCCGTAGGTTTCAGCCAAGGGCGCGTCGTCCGAAAGTGAAGGCTAAATGCGGTCACGCTGCGTCTCAGTAAGTCAGGCGACTCGTCGACTCATTTACGTGGACCAGCGACATGCGTTGCGGGCTCGCGGGCTCGGACTTTGGCGTCGCGCGTGAGCCAGCAATCTCTGCATGTCTGTGGATGTATCCGCGCATCAGTTGCCGGACACCGGCATCATCGCTCGCAGACAAATCGTTGCGCCGCCACGCCATGCCGCCTTCGGCTGCGCAGTTCGAACTCACCGTGAGCGTGCTAATGGATGCCCCCGTTTTGGCAAGAGCGCCATTCGCGCTTTGCAAGCACTAAGGCGTGCATATAGGCGACTTTCGAAGCGGTCCTCGCCGACGCGTACAAACGGCGCGATCGACTACTCTGGAAATGGCCTCTCTGTGCCCCAATGCACCGACGCGGCAGGCGCCGCGAGCAAGCGGGCTCAACCCGTCACGCGTACTCGAGACCGCCGCCGGCACGGTGTCTTAACGCGCGGGATGGCGCGTGGATTATGCATTTCCGTTGCTGTTGCAAAGCCACCGGCATCTTGAAGCAACTGCGATGTGCGCTCCGATTATGGCCCGCTACGATGCGCACGACGCGCGCCGGATGTTCGAGCCCGGCGCCACTCAGGTGGCGTCGCGGTGGCGCACCTCTCGAAGCTCGACGCCATCCGTGCCTTGCTCGATCAGACACGGCAGCGTATTAGCCAGAAGTGGAGCGCTTAGGTCACGGCGCGGGGGGACCCCTCGGCTGTTAGGTAGCCGCTGGCGGCTTCCGGTCGTTACTTCGCTTGCGACGGCTTGTCCGGGCGATCGAGGCTGAAAACACGCACGATCATCGCATCGATCATCCGAAAGAAGCCGTCCGCGCCATAACCCGCAATAAAAGCGATTCCCGACGCGGAAAGCGTGAGCGCGCCCGAGCCTGAACTCACCGTCTGCGCCACTGACCCGGGCGTGAAGAACAGTCCGACGGCGAGCCCTGCGATGGCGCCGAGGATCAGGCGAATGATGGCGAGCGTTTCATCGCGCGGCGCCAGAATGCTTCGCGTGATCCGGTCGCTGATATCGCGCAAAAACGAGGCAATGGTGCCGACGAGGCCGAACAGCACCGGCAATACATAGCTCGCGTAGGCTGACAGAACCAGCGTGATGGACTGGATGTTTTCCTGCGCCGCTACAGTGTTGCCGCCTTTGTTCTTCGTAAGCAGCATCGAGGAAATCGGAAACGGCATGGTGAGCCATGACGACGGCGACGTTTCGGCGAATGCCGCCGCATCGTTGATGGATTTCTCGTAACGCGCCTGATAGTACGACCAGCGGTTGCACAGCAGCCGGATCTGGCTGCTCTGCTGATCGATTTTCGAGTCGCAACGCACCGGTACGCTGTCGTGCTTCTGCTTGTCTTGTGCGAGCGACGAATTCTCTTTGTCTACTGCCGCGTAGATCTGGCTGGTCAGGTCTGCGGTGCTCTTCTGATCGTCCTCGAAGCGGGACGTCAGTTGCAAGCCGTACACGACGAGCCAAAGCAGGATCGCGGAGAAAAACGTGACCGCCGCGCCGACACGCGAAACGTTCCTGTGAAAGCAGCGGAAGCGCTTTGCGCTCGGAATGAGCCCCGGATAAGCCGACCTCGCGACGACCGCGCGAGTCTCTCTGTCGAGCGTAACGCCGTTCTCCAGCGGCGCCGGCGAGTTGCGCTTCGCCCTAGACCTCTCTTCGAGAAACATGTAGGTGTAGGCAATCGTGACCCCGTTCGCGGGATAGGCAATCGAGTTGACTTTGTCCTTCACGCACAGAAGCAAGGCGGCGTCGTCGGCGCGATCGTTCAGGCTTTGGTTCGGCTCCGGCGGATAACGCAAGGCGCATATTCTTCTGATCACTTCGATTGGCGGCAGCACGGACGGCGGACTCGTTACGCGATTGCCGTTCTCAGCGTTCGCGTTGGCCTCGGCGTTTTGGCGAACCGGATACTTGATGTCTCCGATATCCCAGATGTGCACATCCGGACGTCCCGAAATGAAATCCAGCAACAGCAGGACTTCATTGAGGTCGCGCTGAAGAATCAGTTGCTCCGCTGGGAATCTGGACTGCTCGAACGTGGTCGACGGCGCAGGCTCCGTTGCGGGCTTGATCGGCGTTACCGATGAAGAAGAGGCGCTGTTGTCTTCCGGTACCGGATTCACAGGTATGGAGTTCATGGCTTATCCCTCCGATAGATGTTTCGGTCGCACTGCGAATCGCGAATCGCGAATCGACGACGCGCTGCGCCGGCAGGCCTCTTTGCAGCGAGCGAGGCGGCAATGCCGGACGGAAATCTCTCTGGGCCGGCGTGGCCGAGTGCGAATAAGGTGCGCGGTCCCGCTCGCCGTCGAACACTGATCCGCCAGTTCTCTGAAATGCGATGACTGCCGCAACCCGTCCTTTCCGGTAGTCGCTGTCGAGCGGGCCCCGGCTGAATCCGTATTCCGCTAGTGCTCGCTGCAACGCCTTCCCGTCGTTGCTGCTGTCGCCTTGTCGGAGGTCGCTCCTCGTGCATGGCTGGTTCCTTCAAGGATCCCTGGCGCGCGACGCGCTAATCGGGCAATTCGGACAATTGCCGTATTCCGGGATCGAACAGCCAGTCCAGGCGCGGCGAGGCCGACGTCGTCGCCGATTCACGCATGCCACTCATCGTCCAGTGACTCGCTTAAAGGCACGCGCCTACGACGGCCAAGAACGAAAGCGGGTGACATCCAAAACGATAGACCTTCGGCCGAAAGAAAATAGTCCCCCTTTCGCAGGGTGTTCTACGCACGTCTGGAGGTAGACCGATCTCGGCTCGTTTCCGAAGCCGATAGGCTCCCCCGTTCGTCGCAACGGTGAATCCGGCAGAAGCCGAGCGAGGTCGAGAGATCGAGAGAGTGGCTATTCCGCGAACTGATCCAGACAACAGTAGGCGAAGACGACAGGATCGACGCTCGTTTCGCTTATTGCTTCGGCAGGAGCTTGTCGAAATCGCGATCGAGCTTGGCCAACGACGAATCGATGGTCCTCCGCTGGTCCGCGATCCAGTCGCTTCGTTGCGCAAGTTTCCCGTTTGCCTCTTTCAGCATGCGCTCCATCTCCACAGGCTGCGGCCCGCCTGTGGTACGCCGGTCGTTGACGATCGCAACCGGGTCCAGCGTCGCGCGGAACTCCGCTTCGCTCATGGGCAGCACGCCGTTGCTCTCGGCATAAGCCTTCGTCGTCTCGGCGTAGAATCCGCTGGGCCTGGTCGTACGGGAAGTCGCTCGGCTTGATGTTGTTGGCGCGCGCGTACTCGACGACCTCCGACGCAAAGTGGTGTCCGAGGCGGAAAGGCAGTTTGTACTTGCGCATGAGTACATCTGCGACTTCCTGAGACGCCGTCCAGTCGCTGTCCAGTTCTTCCAGCGCGCGCTTCTGGTCGATGACCAGCGCGTTCATGATCTTGTCCCACTTCTTCAGCACAGTGATCGCGCTGTCGATCATCTCCTTGTTGTCGCGCACGTCCTTGGCGTCGGGCATGCCCGGCGGGATGTTATGCGCGCGGATGACTGGACCCATCGCGAGCGTGATAGCGCTCGACGCGTCGGCGCGCGTGGAGTTCAGCAATCCAGGATTGCGCTTCTGCGGCATGGCGCTCGACACGTAGGTATTGCTGCCGCCCTCTAGCAGCAGAATCCACGGTCTCGGCTCCGCGTACTGCGTCATGACATCCTCGATGAAGCTGCCCGCATGCAACGCGATGCTCGTTACGATCGAGGCGACTTCCACGGGATGATCGACCGCCGCAATCTGATGCGCGTCATAGGCGTTGTCGACAATGCCCGGGAAGCCCAGATACTTCGCCATGCGCGCGCGGTCCAGCGGCCAGCTCGTGCCATTGAGGACCGTGGTGCCCATCGGACTCAGGTCGACGCGCGCATACGCCTCGCGGATGCGCTGCGCGTCTCGGTCGAGCGCGGCCGCGTAGCCTAGCAGGTAGTGTCCGTAGCTGTTGGGCTGCGCCGCCACGCCGTTGGTGTAGTTCGGTACGATGGTATGTTCGTGCTGTTGCGCGAGCTTTACGATCGTCGTCGCGGTCGTGTTCAGCTGGTCGGCCAGACGGAGCATGTCGTCGCGCAGGATCGCCGCGCGGTAGGTCGCGTGCATGTCCTGGCTCGAGCGCCCAGCGTGAAGCAGCGTCACATCCATGCCGGCGGCCTGGATCATCAGCGGTTCGAACGTGATGACGGTGGATGGACGCTTCGCCCCCGGCTGGTTTCCGTCGTGAATCACCTTGGCGACGCCGGCCGCGATGCGCGGCGCAAGCGACTTGTCCAGCAAGCCCTCGTCGGTGTTGATGACGGCGGTAGCCTTGTTGATTTCGCCCAGCCAGTAGAACTCGTCGCGGGCGGGGGTTTGCTCGGCCTGTGCGGTGACAGCCGCGGCGTGCATCAGCAATAAAGCAGCTAAGGAAATGGCTCGCTTCCGGAACATAGCCTCGATCTCGTGTTGGTAGGCCGATGCAACAGGACGCCGACGGCACCGTCCGCGTGGGTGTCGGTTATAGCACGGCGGGCGGATGGCTGACTGCGCATGGCGACACGGCGATTAGGGCTTGGCGGAGAAGGGCGCCGTGGCGAACCTTGCTAGCACAACTGCGATAGGGCGCGTTGGCCGAGACAGCGCAGCAGCGCGACCCTATTTAGCTTGTTGATGTATCGGAGCGAACTCGATCATTCGCGCATCGGCGGAGCGGCTGCCTGCAGATGTGCTCGCGCGGCGAAACGGCGCTCTTTTCCAGCGACGTGATGCACAGCGCCGTTCAGGTGCATCGACCGGAATTTGATTCGGCGAACATCGAACGAGGCACCTCCCGCGTCTGCTCGTCCGCGCAGATAAGAGCCGACTATCGGCCTTCCCGCGAGCCAAGTCAGAAGTTCTCGAACGGTTGACGACTAACGCCGCGGCGCCGATGCCACCGTGTCCCGTCTTCGACGGGGCGCGCGGATTCATCGTGACACGAACTCCAGCACGAAATGCGCGACGAGCGCCGCTGCGGTCGCTAGCGCCGCAAGCCAGCTGAGCGCGCGCAAAGCCCAGTGCGCAGCGAGATCGCCTACGGCTTTACGGCTCGAACTGAGCAAGACGAGCAGAACGAGAACGGGCGTGACGGTCATACCGTTGAGCACCGCGCTCCAGTAGAGCGCTCGCGCAGGCTCGACATGAAAGAACGTCAGACTCACGGCGACCGCGATGCCGAGCGCGATCGTCCCGGCGAGCAGCCACGCAATACGGGTATCGCGCCGCTCGCCGTTCTCCCAGTTGAATGAACTCGCGGCCGCCTGCGCAGCCGAGCCCGCCAGCGGCGGAAGCGCAAGAAGGGCCGATCCGAGAAGTGCAAGCGCGAGCACGTGCCCCGCATGACCATGCGCGAGCGGCTCGAGCACGCGATCCAGTTGCACGAACTCGCCCGGAGGCGTCGACTGCATGAGATGCAGCGTCGCGGCCGCCGCGATCATGACACAGACCGAGACTGCATTGGACAGCAAGGTCCGGATCACTACCTCGCGCCGCATGCCGCCCATCTTTCGATCCAATGCCTGCCGCCGGGAAACCTCGCTCTTCTTGATGTCCCGCGCTTCCTGTTCGGCTTGCGCGAACATCAGGTAGGGGCTGACCGTCGTGCCCAGCACGGCGATCAACGTCGTCACATAGTGTTCCGACCAGACGACGCGCGGAATGATCATTCGCCTTGCGACTGCATGCCAGGGCACATCGACGAGCAGAAGGACGCCTGCATACGCGAACATCGCGAGCGTCAGCCATTTGAGGAACCTCGCGTAGCTTGCGTAAGCGATGCTCCATTGCAGAACGAGCGCTGCGCAGCCGGATAGCAGCGTGAGCCAGACGAGGGACCCGCCGGTCAATGCGCGCAGAGCGGCGCCCATAGCGAGCACATCGACGGCAATGTTCAAGGTATTGGCGATCAGGAAGCGCGCGACGGCGAAGTAAAAGAACGGAGGCCAGTCGTGCTTGCGCATGTTCGCAGTCAGGCCGCGCCCCGTAATAGCGGCGACGCGTGCCGCAATGAGTTGCAATGCGACGGTCGACGGGTACGAGAGCACGCACACCCAGAGCTGGTCGAAGCCATACCACGCGCCCGCGAGCGTGTAAGTGGCTATGCCGCTCGGATCGTTGTCCGAGGCGATCGTGACGAGTCCCGGGCCGACATGCGCCGACCATGAATGCGCGCGGCGCGCGCTTCCTCGTATGTCGCTGTCCGTTGTCGGCTTGTTATGAGGAATGAACATGAGACACTCGCGGGCGTTTTCATCGAGCGCATGCATGAACCGTTCCTAGCGCGTGGACTGGCATGCAGTCTCGGCCGTTGTGGTTTTGCGGCTTCAGCCAACCAAGTTCGACTACCTGCAGGCTGCATGTTGGCGGCGCGCAATGTTCACGTGGCGTCGGCTTCCCTTTTGTCCTGCGCGAGCAACTGGCTATCGGGCAGCCGGAAGGGTACGAGGTTATCCGCGTTGTTGGCTTTCACCAGCCGGATCGTTTGCAGATGAAGAAATCACGCTCGACGGGCGACAGATGTTCGATCGTGCGCTCGTGCGCGCGCTGCACTGCGGGGGCCGTCTCCTGACCGGGCGTTTGCCAGCGGGCGTGAGCCTGACAAGCCGCAGCCGCTTGTCGTGTTCCGCCTGCGTGCGGCTGACGAGCCGGCGCGCGTTGAGTCGCGGAATCACTTCCGCGACGCTGGATCGCTCCAGTCCCGGCTTCGATAGCGAGCGAGTTGTGATCCATCTCGCCGAGCGACTCGAGCGCCGTGCGCAAGCTGTAAGGCACTGGCGTGATATTAAATTCGCTCGTTTGCTGCACGAACAAGAAGGTATGGAGTTAATGCAGGCGAGGAGTGAAAAAGCCCCGCCGTGCTTAGGAAAAAGGATTGAGCGTTGGGCGCACACGAGGAAGCAAGCCAATGTGCCGTCTGCCCTGACGCTCCAAGCTCAAGGCAAACGACACATCAGCACATCAGCACATCACGACCGACGCGTAAACTCACGCAACCGCATAGCGTTCGAGCCAATGCGCGTACGGCGCAGGCAGCGTCCACGACGGACGCTCGATACCCAGCTTCTTCGCCGCATAGTACGGCCAGTGCGGATCGGCCAAGTGCGCGCGGCCAACCATCACCAGGTCCAGTTGCCCGTTCTTCACCGAACGGTCCGCCAGTTCGGGCGTGTCGATGCCCCATGCCGACGAAACCGGAATGCCGGCCTCACGGCGCACGCGCTCCGCGATCGGCGCGAGAAACGCCGGCGCCCACGGAATCGCCGCGGTCGGGGTGGAGAAGCCCACGCTGACGCTCAGCATGTCCAGTCCCTCGCGCTTGAAATTCTTCGCGAGTTCGATCGACTCAGCGAGCGTTTCTTCGTCGCGGCCGTCGTATTCGATCACGCCGAAGCGCGCCGTCAATGGCAGGTGCTCCGGCCACACCTTGCGTACGGCGGCCAGCGTCCCCAGCAGGAAGCGGCTGCGGTTCTCGAGGCTGCCGCCGTACGCGTCGTCGCGTTGATTGGAGTGCGTTGAGAAGAAGCTTTGGCCGAGGTAGCCGTGCGCGAAGTGCAATTCGAGCCACTCGAAGCCCGCGTCGCGCGCACGCTTCGCGGCGGCGACGAAATCTTCGCGAACGCGCGCGATGTCGTCGAGCGTCATCGCTTTGGGTACTTTCGACAGACCGCCGCCGAACGGGATTGCCGAGGGCGCAAGAGTTTGCCAGCCTCGAGGATCGCTGTCGGCGATGTGATCGTCGCCTTCCCAGGGCCTATTGGCGCTGGCTTTGCGGCCCGCGTGACCGATCTGAATGCCCGGCACCGCGCCCGCCGCCTTGATGGATGCGACCACGGGCGCGAACGCCTGCGCCTGCTCGTCGGTCCAGATGCCCGCGCAGCCCGGCGTAATCCGGCCCTCGGGCGACACCGCCGTTGCCTCGACGATCACCAGCCCCGCGCCCCCACGAGCGAGACCGGCCAGGTGCACGCGGTGCCAGTCGTTGATCAAACCGTCTTCGGCGGTGTACTGGCACATCGGCGGAATTGCAATGCGGTTGCGCAAGGAAACGTCTTTGAGCTGGTACGGCTGAAATAATGCGGACATCAGGCTAAACTCCCGTTGTGAGGCTTGTACGTTATTTCGATAAATATCGAACTTGCGAGTATCGCAGAACCCATTACTGTTTGCACAATGCGCGCCTATACCCATCCTGTCGCCGAGGACTTCACGCTCGGGCGGCTTTTCCACGCTCTTAGCGACCCGGTGCGCCTCGAGATCGTTCGTCAACTATCGACGGTAGACGAGGCGACCTGTGGCGAGCTCGACGGCGGCCGACCGAAGTCGAGTGTCTCCCATCATTTTCGGATCCTCCGCGAAGCGGGCCTGGTGCGCACGCGCGTTGCCGGCACCGTGCATCAGAATTCACTGCGGCGCGCGGAGTTGGATGCCCGCTTTCCCGGCTTGATGGAGGCGGTCATCAAGCAGATCGTCAGCAATTCCGTACCGAGCGAAGCATCGTGAGTCGACTGAAGGTCGTGGAAGATGGCCGCGAGCGCGGACCGCGCCACGCCGATAAGCGTTTTATAGATCATCCGCCGGCAACTTTCGAAGCGCCTCCGGCAACGTTGATCCGTGCTGGGAAAGTGCTCAGCGATTTCATTTCCGCCGACGTTGTTGATCGAGGTTTTATTCGTGCCATTGAACTATTGAGTTGTCCTAAACGCGCATATCAGGCGCACAGCGCGATGGCTGCTTATGTTGTGTTCAAACGCGAAAGCACGGATGGCGGAGTCCTGCGTAAAGCAATAATTACTTAATCATACTTCTCCCAATCCTTTGCCTCGACTAGGAATGCGTCCAGTTCCTTCCAGAACTGGTCGGACGAGGTTTTACAGAGACGCGCGACAGACTCATTGAATTCGTCTGGGTCGTCGCACCGAAAACGATCGTGCTTATCACCGGACGCCGCAGCGGAAAAAGCAGGGCAGCAGTAGCCAGCGACACGTCATGGCGCCGGCAAATGCGTTCGAGTCCTGTCGTTTGCAACGGGACTTGCTGTGCCATCCGCGTTTGCGGCGCGCGGTTCATTTGATCGAGCAGCACATAGGCGCACCGCTGCGTGTCGAAGCATTAGCAACTCGTCTCGATACATCGCCAAGGCAGCTTCAGCGCCTTTTCAAAGAGGGAACCGGCGAGTCACCGCTGGCGTATGCGCTTCGCATTCGATTGAAAACGGCGGCGTGGCTGCTCGCCGGTACGCATCGAACGGTTAGCGACATTGCCGGCCACTGCGGCTTTTTCGATGCCTCCCATATGGGGCGACAATTTCGTCGCGTCTATGGTGTGACGCCGCAGGGGTATCGGATGAGGCATCACGCCGAGTTGTCGGCGGTCAGAGGGTACCCCGAGTCCACATCACCAGCTGGGCAGTGCTAGAACCTCCCCGCGCGGTAGGGATGTGGACTGGTGAACCCCGCTTCTCCGTCCATTAACTCGCTCAGCAGCCTGCCCGTCACTGGCCCGAGCGTCAGTCCGTGATGCGCATGTCCGAACGCAAACCAGAGACCCGGATGACGGTCCGCCGGTCCGATCACCGGCCGCATATCCGGCGTGCAGGGTCGCATCCCGACCCACGGCGCGTCGTCGATTCGCGCCCCGAGGCCGAACATCGGACGAGCAACGCGCTCCGCTCGTTCGAGTTGCACTGGACTCGGCGGCCTATCACGGCACGCCAGTTCGACGCCGGTCGTGAGTCGCAGCCCGCGCCGCATTGGGGCGACCACATAGCCGTGCTCGATATCGACGACAGGCCGGGATAGGGCAGCGCGGCCGTCGCTCGCGTAGTGCATGTGATAGCCGCGCTTCGCCACCAGCGGAATGCGGTAGCCAAGCTTGCGCGCGAGATCCCCGGACCAGACGCCGAGCGCGATGACCGCCGCCTGCGCCTCCACAAGCCCGCTCGACGTCATGACGCGCCAGCCGCTGCCCGACCGTTGGAGCGTCGCGGCGTCCCCGCTCAGGATGCGTCCGCCCTGGCGCTCGAACAGGGCCGCATATCCTTTCGTCAGCGCCCCGGGATCGATGACACTGCGTGGGTCGGTCCAGTGGATTGCGCCCGCGTATCCGTCTGCGAGCGATCCCTCCAGCCGATGCAGCGCGGCCGCATCGAGCACCTTCATGCCCAGGCCGTGCTCGCTCGCGATGCGCTCGGCGCCGCTCGCCTCGCGCTCGAACTGCTCACGCGAGCGATAGGCTTCGAGCCAGCCCGTGGGCCGCACGAGATCGGAGAGACCTGCGCGCGCGATCAGCTTCTCATGCTCGGCTACGCTGTTGCGGATGAGCGGAAGCATGTCGCGCGCGGCGGCGGCGAGACGCGCCGGCGCCGACTCCCACCAGTAGCGCGCGAGCCACGGCCCATAGGCGGGCAGGGAACGCAGGTCGTAGCGCAGGGCGGTGGAACGGTTCATCGCGAACTTGAACACGGTGCGCAGGTCTCGCGGAAACGCATAAGGCACGACTGCCGACGCCTCGATCAGCCCCGCATTGCCGAAGCTCGTCGCTTCGCCGGGCGCGCGCCGGTCGACGAGCGTCACCTCCCATCCGCGCTGCTGCAGATGCAGCGCGACGCTCACTCCCACGATACCCGCGCCGAGCACGATCACGTCATGAGCCATGTGCAGAGCCTGGTGAAATGGTTATTTCGCGATGATGTCGCGTTTGAAGTACTTTTGCGAGAGCTGGCTGAGGGTTCCGTCCTTCTTCAGCGAATCGAGCGCGGCGACGACCTTCGCTTTCAACGCGGCGTCGTCCTTTCGCAAGCCGATGCCCGTGCCTTCGCCAAGCGTGGACGGATCGGTCAGCGGGCCGCCCGCGAAATCGAAGGCCTTGCCCTCGGGCTTCGCGAGAAAGCCGTCGATCGCCGTCTGCACTTCCTGCACCGCGCCGTCGAGCCGCCCGGCCGAGAGATCCGCGAAAATCTGGTCCTGGCTCTGGTACGTCACGACTTGCACGCCTGCGCCCGCCCAGTGCTTGCGCACGTAGTCCTCCTGCGTCGAGCCTTGCAGCACGCCGACCCGCTTGTCTTTCAGGCTTGCGGGCGTCGGCTCCAGATGCGAGCCGCGCTTCGCGACCATCTCGATCGGCATCACGTAGACGGGCGGCGTGAAGTCGATGGCCTGTTTGCGCTTGGCCGTGATGTTCATCGCCGAATTGATCGCGTCGAACTTGCGGGCCTGCAGCGCGGCAATCAGTCCGTCGAAGCTGTTCTCCACCCACACGCACTTCATTTTCACCCGCTCGCACACGGCATTGCCGATGTCGATGTCGAAGCCTTCAAGCGTACCTGCCGGGGTCTTGCTCTCGAACGGGGGATACGACGCCTCGACCCCGAAGCGCAAGGTCTGCGAATCCGCGTGCGCCACGCCGAATGCGAATGCGAAACTCGCCGCGCCCGCGAAGCAAATCATCTTCCAGTTCATTGTCGCCACCCAAGTTCGTGTGTAGTCCGCCGCCCAGGCTTCGCCGAGCGCCCATGGGAAATATAGTCGAAAATCAGAATAAAAGTCTAGAATAGACAAAAATGTCTACTCAACCTAGAGCGGCTGTATGGCGAGACCATGGCCGCGCGAACCGGAGGCTTCCGCATGAATTCGCTGTCCGAAACCACGCGCGATAAGACGCCTTTCATCGTTCACGAAGACGACGTGCGGCGAGCCCTGCCGTCGCTGAACATCAACGGGGCGCTCGAAGACATGTTCGACGCGCTCGGCGGCGGCGGTGCCGTGCAGCCACCGCAGACGCTCACGCCTTTTCCGGGCGGCGCTGGCGATTTCATCACTTATCTCGGCGCGCTCGCGAAACACGGCGTCTTCGGCGCAAAGCTCTCGCCGTATATCGTGCATCCCGGCGCGCCGATCGTCACCGCCTGGACCGCGCTGATGTCGATGCACACCGGCGCGCCGCTCATGTGGTGCGATGCCGCGCTCCTCACCACCGAGCGCACGGCGGGCACGACGGCGCTCGCGGTCGCGCGGCTCGCGCGCGAGTCGAGCGAGCGTCTCGCGATCATCGGCTCGGGGAGCGTCGCGCTTGCGCATCTGCGGCACGTTGCACCGTTGCGCGCATGGTCGGAGATCCGCATCCATTCGCCGCGCCTGGTGAACGACCACGAACGCGCCGACGAAGCGCGGGCGCTCGACGCACGCGTGCACGTCGCGGCATCGGTCGCCGAGTGCGTGCGCGATGCGGATGTCGTGCTGCTGTGCACGTCGTCGGGTACGCCGGTGCTCTCGCTCGATGCGCTCACGAAGCCCGCGCTCATCACCTCGATCAGCACGAACGTCGCTCGAGCGCACGAGATCGATCCGGCCGCGCTGAATGCTCTCGACGTCTACTGCGACTATCGGCAGACGACGCCGTCGAGCGCGGGCGAAATGGTGATCGCGCAAGAGTGTCACGGCTGGTCGCCCAATACGATTCGCGGAGATCTCGCGGAACTCGTGCGCGGCGCGTGCCCGGCGCCTTCTTTCGAGCGCAGCGTGTTCTTCCGCTCTATTGGCCTCGGCCTCGAAGACATTGCGATCGCGCACGCGCTCTACGTTCATCTCGCGAAGCCGCGCGCCGCGGATTAAGCAGTATCATCGGCCTTCAACGTTTTGGAACTCATGCCCCAATCCCAGTCAATGTCACGACGCAAGACGCCGAAGCCCGGTGCCATCGCGCGGGAGGCGCTCCTCGCGCGCTATGCGCACATTGCGGACAGCATCACGACGCTGTTCTTTCCCTATGCGGAAGTCGTAATCCACGACCTGTCAGATCAGACTGTCGCGTATCTGTCGAACAATCTGTCGAAGCGCGAGATCGGCGACGACTCCGCGCTCGAGGATGTCGAGGACACCGCGCGCGACCGGCTCGTCGGTCCCTACGAGAAGCTGAACTGGGATGGCCGCCGCATGCGCTGCGTGAGCACGGCGCTGTTTGACGACGCAGGGAACGCCGCCGGCGTCATGTGCATCAACTTCAACATCGCGGCTTTCGAGGAAATGCGTTCGACGCTCGATCTCTTCCTGCGCGGTGCGGGCGTCGTCGAGCAGCCCGTCGAGCTATTCAAAGACGACTGGCAGGAGCGCATCAACACGTTTCTGCACGGCTGGCTGCGCGAGCGGCAGATCGCGTTCAATTCGCTCACGCGCGAACATCGGCGTGAGCTTGTCGAGGCGCTGCACGCGCAGGGCGCGTTCAAGGGCAAGAGTTCGGCGAACTACGTGGCCAAAGTGCTCGGCATGGGACGCGCGACCGTTTACAAGCATCTGCGTGAGATGAAAAACAGCGTCTAAGTGGTAACCTGCGCCGGCAGGGAGCCCGCGCGGCTTGCGGCTAGCGGTTGAGTTTTCTATGGATAAGGATGCAACCGTAAGCATTCAGCGATCGTCAACGCTAACTCCATGGCGGCCGTGGTATTGCCCGACACTGAACGGCGCGGCCAGGCACGAGCTCGCGCCGCGTCGCAGCGGGGCGAGCTGTACCTGCCTAAAGCTCGATCGACGGCTGTCGCCTCGCCAAGCCAATACGAGAATCCGCGCACGCGATTCTGTGAATCGATCTCACTATGCGCCGAAGTTCTCGCAGACGTAACCACGCGCGCGCCCGTCGGGCAGCGCGACCGTGACGCGCACGCCGCGCGGAATCACCGCGATCTCCTGCGATTCGACATCGAGCATGCCGGGTCCGCTCTTCGGCATGTCATTCCTCATTCCGTTAATCAGCAGCACGGCGTTGCACTGCGGAGGATTCAACCTGTGTGACCAAGAGTCGACCGCGCTTGGGATCCGTCGCACGGCCATCGCGCCAGGTTCGTCAGCAGGTGAGAGCCGAGCGAGGGATGGAATGTGTGAGGGCATTGTCATGGTTCGCCGACCGATGCTCGCAGTCGTTCGAAGCTGATAATCCGCCCGGCTACCGCGCTTGCGGCAACGGTCGAAGGGCTGGCTAGCCACACCATCCCGGGTCCAGATCGGCCGGGAAAATTTCGATTGATGGCGCTGACCGTCACCTGGTCGGGCCGTTCCGAAACTCCGGGACCCGCGTTGACGCATGCACCGCACCCGGGTTCGATGAGCTCGACTCCGGCACGCGTGAAAACATCGAGCATTCCTGCGCGGCTGCAGTAGTCGCGCACGTCCTGACTGCCGAACTGCAAAAAGAAGCGAGTCGACTCGGCAACCCTCAAGCCGCGGCTCAACGCCCAGTTCAACACCTCGTAGCAGCGCTGCAAATCCTCGCGTTTGCCACCCGTGCAGGAGCCGCCGTAAGCGATATCCACCGGTATCGAGTCGCGAACCTCGGACAGGGCGATTCCTTGGCCAGGGTCGCCCGGGCGCGCAAGCATGGGCTCCAGTCGGGAGCAGTCGACGTCGATGGTATGCGCAAACACCGCATCGTCGTCGCTGCGCATCCACGGCTCGATCTCGAAATCAATCCCCCGGCGCTCGCGCAGAAAGCGCTGCGTTTCATCGTCAGGAGCGATGATGCCGCTGAAGCCACCCATTTCCGCGACCATGTTCGTCAAGGTCGCCCGCTCGTCGGTAGATAGAGACGTGAGGGTCTCCCCACGATATTCGAATATCTGCCCGATCGCATTACCCTCACGAAAATAGGGCAAGCGAAGCAGGTGCAGGACGATGTCTTTCGCTTCCACTCCAGCCGGCAAGGTTCCATTGAAGTTTATTCGGCACGTCTCGGGTACTTTCACACGGACGTCGCCGGTGAGCCACGCGTTGGCCATTTCAGTGGCGCCAATCCCGAACGCAAGTGCGCCCAATGCGCCGCAATGCGGAGTATGAGAATCGGTGCCGACGGCAAGCTGCCCCGGTTTGACATACCGCTCGGCCATGATGGAGTGGCTGATTCCCTCCGAGCCTTCCCGGTCAGTCAACAGCCCATGATGGCGCAGCCCGTATTGTTCACAGAAGCGCTGTTGCACCTGCCCCATCGCTTGCGCAATGTCCAGCAGGCCAAGCGCGCGACGCTCAGGTGGCATGCTGCGGTGGATGAATGTCAGATGGTCGGAGAAGCACACGATGCTGCTGGGGTCGCGCAGTTCGATCTTGTCGCCGCACTCCCGGCGCAGGAAGCTGATAGACATCGGAGAAACGTACTCGTGCGCGTAACGCCAGTCGGTCTTCGCGAACAAGCTCTGACCCGGCGCGACGCCCGAGCAGCCGCCCGCTCGGCTGATAATCTTCTCGGCGTAGGTCATGGGCCGTGACCCGAGAGGTTGCTCCGAAGGCCGCCATCCATTCCGCCTGGCCTCCGTCAAGCGGAACAATCCGCCCCTCCGAATCAGTTCCACCGTGAGCGCATCTTCTCCGCGGGTGAATTCCTCCACCGGAATGTTCTCGCCTCGACGGATCCGCGCAATCAGGCCAAAGTCCGTCGAAGTGAAAATGCCAAGGTTATGGCAGTTCTGCCGGTAGATCCGCTCGAAGCTCTCGGCAATGACCAGACGGATACCCGCGCACCACTCGGCGAACGGACTGGCCTCGCGCGATGATCCTTTTCCATAGCGGCGACCTGCCACAGTGACTGCGAAGCCGCCCGCCTTGACGCTGCCTTGTCTGACTGGCCGAGCGGCCATGCAGTCGAGGCCAAGGTAAGGGTACTCGCCCAGCTTCTCGTCGTAGTAGTAGCAGATGTAGGCGGGCGTAATCTCATCGGTGGAGATGTCGTTGCGCAGCGGCCCTGCATCTTCGAGCGTGACGTCTTCACCGAGCAACTGGCGCTCGATGACGCTTGCGCTTTGCGACAGAAACAACACACGACCATCGAAGCGCACGGTCTTCGACGGTTCAGACCGCCAGGAAGGTGATTGGGACATGTCTGTCTCCGATACTGAAATGGTGCAGAGAACTGGGGCGGTCGTACGACTTAGTGATTGAGTTCCTCGAGTCGGACACCATTGGTCCGGGGTCCGAAGACGCCAATCGCTATTGCAACCACCAGCATGCAACCGGTGATGCCCGTGAAGACGCCCACGACCCCGAAATTGCGTAGGAGGAAGGCAATGAAAAACCCTGAAAACATCGCGCCGATGCGGCTGATGGAGAAAACGAAGCCGCTTGCACGGCACCGCACCGCTGTCGGGAAGAGTTCCGCCTGATAAGCATGGAACGCGACGGAAATCGTCTGCCCGGCCAGACTGATCAGGACGCCCAGCACGATCAGCGGCGTGGCCTCTTTCATTTGTCCAAAGGTCAATCCGCAAGCGGCCACTGCGAGCGCGCCGCCCACGATCAACCATTTGCGCTGGATCTTGTCGGCGTAAAGCATCGCGAGCATCGGACCCGCCGGCATGGCGAAGGCGATGATGAACGAGTACAACAGACTCTTCGTCACGGTGATGCCCTGTCCGATCAGCAACGTCGGAACCCAGTTCACGAACCCGTAATAGCCGATTGCCTGACAGAAGTTGAAGACGATCAGCATGATGAGGCGCGAACGGTACGGCGGCTGCAGCAGTTCCGAAAACGAAGCCCGGCGATGCACTGGCTGCTCGATCACCGCGAGCGGCGGCGGCAGCGGTTCACCGCTTTGACTCGCGATGATTCTCTCCATCTTCGCTACGATCCGCTCGCCGTCCTCGACGCGGCCATGCGTCGCGAGCCAGCGCGGGCTTTCCGGCACCGCCCGGCGGATGAACCACACGAGCACCGCGCCCACCGATCCGGCGAGCACCACGATTCGCCATCCGTCGATGCCAAACAGCGTCGTCGGCACGAGCCAGTACGAGAGAATCGCGGCGACCGGGGCAGCAGCGAACATCACCATCTGGTTGAACGCCATGGCACGGCCGCGCATATACTGCGGCACGAGTTCGGTCACGTAGCTGTCGATGGTGATGATCTCGATGCCCACGCCGATGCCTGTGATGAAGCGCCACAGCAGCACGCCTTCGGGCGTCGTCTGGAAGGCCATGACCGCCGAGCCGACCGAGTACCACAGCAGAGAGAACGTAAAGACGGTGCGGCGCCCGTAGCGATCCGGCATCCAGCCGAAACCGAAGGTGCCGACGAACAGGCCGGCGAACGTTGCCGCGATGAACGCCGCTATTCCGTTGAAACCGAAGAATGAATGTGTAGTGGTTCGCAGGAGGCCGCTTTTGGCCATGCCCGGCGCGATATAGCCAGTGAAGATCAGGTCGTAGACTTCAAAGAACCCGCCGAGGGAGATGAGCAACACGAGCATCCAAAGATGCCGGGTAATCGGCAATCGGTCCATCCGCGCTGAGATTTCAGCACCCGGATTGATACCGACGCGAGCGTTCGGCGCGAAGAGCGGGGGGCTGTCCGCGGTGACGGTCTGCTGCATGTCTATGTCTCCTGTTCTTTGCATCGGCGGCGTCTCTTTTGGGCGAACGCCTGCCGACATGAAAGTGATGATCCGCGTATCGAGAACTATTGCTGCCCGATGACACCTCGTCGAACCTGATCGCGTTCGATCGACTGAAAGAGCGCCTTGAAGTTGCCTTCGCCGAAGCCGTCATCGCCCTTGCGCTGAATGAATTCGAAGAACACGGGTCCGAGCAGCGTATCGGAGAAGATCTGCAGCAATAGCCTCGGATTACCGCCGCTCGTGTTGCCGTCAATCAGAATGCCGCGCGTGCGCAACTCGGACACCGGCTGCCCGTGCCCCGGCAAACGCTCTTCGAGCATCTCGTAGTAGGTCTCGCTCGGCGCAGTCATTAGCGGGACGCCCGCCATCGCGAGCTTGTCGATGGTGCTAAGCAGATCGTCTGACAGCAAGGCCACAACTGGATGCCTTCGCCGTTGAACTTCATCAGGAATTCTTCGATTTGTCCTGCTCCCTTCGACGATTCCTCGTTTAGCGGAATGCGAATCTTGCCGTCGGGCGCGGTCATCGCCTTCGAGGTAAGGCCGGTGTACTCGCCGGAGATGTCGAAGTAGCGAATCTCGCGGAAGTTAAAGAGCTTCTCGTAGTAGCCGGCCCAGAAAGCCATGCGTCCGCGATAGACGTTATGGGTCAAATGATCGATGAGCTTCAGTCCATAACCCTCGGGCCGCCGGTCGACGCCTTCGAGGAATTTGAAGTCGATGTCGTAGATCGACTCGCCGTCTTCGAAGCGGTCGATGAGATAGAGCGGCGCGCCGCCGATTCCTCTGATGGCGGGCAGGCGCAACTCCATTGGGCCGGTTGGCATCTCAAGAGGCTGCGCGCCGAGGTCGATGGCGCGCGCGAAAGCGGCATGGGCATCCTTGACGCGAAACGCGAGGCCGCACGCGGACGGTCCGTGCTCGGCCGCAAAGTAAGCAGCTGGGCTTTTCGGCTCGCGATTCACGATGAAATTGATCCCGCCTTGCCGGTACAGCACGACGTCCTTGGATCGGTGATGCGCGACCAGCGTGAAGCCGAGCTTCTCGAACACGGGTTCGAGCGTATTCGGCGTGGGCGACGCGAATTCGACGAATTCGAATCCCATGAGACCCATCGGGTTGTCGAAAAGAGATTCCATTTGATTCGCTCCGTTATTCGATGCAATGGCGGCGAAATTCATGCGATCACCCGACTCTTGAGGCGCGCCAGCACTTCGTGCGTATGCTCGCCGACTCGCGCGAGCGCATGGCGCACGCCGGGACGACGACCGCCCATGGTCAGCGGCAGGAGCACGACTTCGGTCACGCTGCCATCATCCGTCTCCATCGGCGCGAGCCCGCCGCTCGTCTTCAGATGCGGATCGTCGAACAGTTGCTCGGGCCGCACGATCGGCGCATAAGGAATGCCGGCCGCTTCGAGCTTCGGCGATAGCTCTTCAACGCGATGCTCCTTGAGGATTGCGCCGAGCACTTCGAGCAGTTCGGAGCGGATCGCAACGCGCAGCGCGTTCGTCTGGAAACGCGGCTCGGCCGGCAGGTCGGGGCGATCGAGGACGTCGCATAGCGTGACGAACTGCTTGTCGCTGACGGCGCCGATGAAAAGCTGCTCGCCATCGGCGAGCGTGAAGACGTCGTAGACGCTCCACGCCGATACACGCGAGGGCATCGGCGGCGGTGCTTCGCGCGTCATCGCGTATTGCTGCATGTGCTGGGCCGAGAGAAACACGCAGTTCTCGAAGAGCGCGCTCTGCACTTCCTGGCCGCGCCCGGTCTGCTCGCGTTCGCGCAGCGCGGCCAGCACGCCGATCGCGCCGAACATGCCGCCCATGATGTCGTTGACCGAAGTTCCCGCGCGCAGCGGCCGGCCGACCGGACCCGTCATGTAGGAAAGACCGCCCATCATCTGCACGACCTCGTCGAGCGCGAGACGCTTCTCGTACGGTCCCGGCAGAAAGCCCTTGTGCGACACGTAGATCAAACCGGGATAGCGCTTCGACAGCGTGTCGTAGTCGAGGCCGAGTTTCGCCATCAGGCCCGGTCGAAAATTCTCGAGCATCGCGTCGCACGTGCCAATCAGTTCGATCGCGGCTTCCTTGCCCTCCACCGTGTTGATGTCGAGCACGACGCTCTTCTTGTTGCGATTGAACGAGCGAAAGAACCCGATGCCGAGACCCGGCAGCTTGCGGGTCTTGTCGCCGCCGGGCGGCTCTATCTTGATCACTTCGGCGCCAAGATCCGCGAGGATCATGCCGCACGTCGGCCCCATGACCATGTGCGTGAATTCGATGACGCGCACGCCGTCTAAGGGAAGTCTTGCGGGAGTATTCATCATGTTGACCTCAAGCGTCGAGCGCAGCCGGAGCAGCGAAGGTTTTGGGGAGACCCGCGAGCCACAGCGCGCCGTGCAGCGATTCGCCTTCGAGCCAGCCCGCAACTTTCGCGCGCAACGTCAGCAATGCGGGAATGTCGATACCGGTTTCGATGCCCATGTCGGCGAGCATGAAGGCAAGGTCTTCGCTCGATGCGTTGCCGCTCGCGCCCGGCGCATGCGGACAGCCGCCGATGCCAGCGAGGCTCGCGTCGAAGCGCGCGACGCCAGCTTCAAGCGCCGCGTAGACGTTGGTGAGCGCGAGGCCGCGCGTGTCGTGGAAATGGCCGCACCAGAAGCGTTCGCCGGCGATCTTGCGCGCCTTCTCAAACAACTCGCGCACGGCGGCAGGACCGGCATAGCCGACCGTATCGGCGATGCTGACGCGGTCGGCGCCCGCATCGAGCAGCGCCTGCATGCAGCGGAGCACTTCGCTTTGCTCGACGCGACCCTGGATGGTGCAGCCGAAAGCCGTGCCGATACCGCCTTCGATCAACGTTTTCGAACCGGACGCGTCGCGAGCCGCGCGGATGCGCGCCACTTCGGCGATAACTTCATCGGGCGTTTTGCGCAGGTTCGCCAGACTGTGTTCGTGGCTCGCGGAAAGCGGCACGAGCAATACATCGGCGCGGGTTTCGATCGCGCGCTCGGCACCTCGCAGGTTCGGCACGAGCACCGAGACGACCAGGCCCGGCAGCGTTTTTGCGTGAACGACGAGTTCCGCGGTATCGGCGAGTTGGGGCAAAAGCCGGGCTGGAACGTACGAGCCGACTTCGATCTCCCGCTGACCGGCGGCGTATGCGTCGTCGATCCATTCGATCTTTCGTTCGGTAGGAACAATGCTCCGGATGCTTTGCAGACCGTCGCGCAAACCGACTTCCCGGATGGCGACGTTCGCGGGGAACGTGGGCATGTGCTGTCTCCGTTATCGTTGCCGATCGTAGGTCGTCGGCGTTGTGATAAGTTAAGACGTGCCTGATGATCCATGAAGCGGTATTTTGGAAGCGTCAGGCTTCCCAACGGGAATGTCACAGCGCGGAGACCTGCATGCGCGACATCGATCTGAAAACGCTGCGATTGTTCGTGGCCGTGTGTGATCACCGCAACATCGCGCGCGCGGCGGAGGAGGCGCATATCGAGCCTTCCGCGATCAGCAAGCGAATTGCGCAACTGGAGAGTGAGCTTGGCGTTCCGCTGCTGTTGCGCTCGCGGCGCGGCGTACAGCCCACGGCGGCCGGCAACGCGCTCCTGGAGCATGGCCGCAACGTACTGTTCACGATGGAGCGGATTGCGAGCGACGTTATCGCGTTCGGCGGCGGGCTGAAGGGTCGCGTAAGCGTGTGTGCGTCGGCTTCGGCCATTGCGGAGGCGCTGCTCGACGACATCGCCTCTTTCATGCGCGAGCCCGAGTATCAGAACATCAGGGTCGATGTCGAAGAGCGGCTATCGTTCGATCTCGTGCGGCAACTCCGCGAAGGAGCGGCGAGCGTCGGCGTGTGCTGGGATAACGTCGACCTTCAGGGGCTCGATTACCGGCCGTACCGTAAGGACCGGCTCGCGTTGGCGGTTCATAAGGATCATCCGCTCGCAAAAGAGGCGTCGCTCAGCTTTAAGCAGACGCTGGAACATGAGCACGTCGGCCTGCTGCCGTCCACGGCTGTCCATACGATGCTGCGGCGGGCGGCTGCGAGCGTAGGCAGAACCGTCTCTTATCGAGTGATCGTGTCCAGCTTCGATGCGGCTTTTCGCGTGGTGGCGGCCGGCCTCGGCATAAGCGTCGTGCCGGTGGAAGTGGCCGAGACATATAAACCGGTGCTTGCAATCAAGATCATCCCTCTCACCGATTCATGGGTGCAACGTCAGTTCGTCGTGTGCTTCAAGGATTTCGAAGCGCTGCAGCCTCCCGCGCAACGCATCGTCGATTATCTTTCGAAGCAGGTCCAACCCCGGAGCGACGGTCAGTTGGTGAAGGATTCGATGGGTCGCGGACGTCTCCAGTTGGCCAATGACAGTTAGGGGTCAAGTAAGGCACGCACAGGTCGAGTTGTCACCGACGTCGGCTTAACGTCGGCTAGGGCCGGCCGCCTTGTGCCGTCGTTCGAGCGACCGCTGCACGTGTCCGTATCCGTCCGCTGCCGACTGTGTCACGACCTTTCCGCCTAGCAGTCCCTGATGAGGCGACGTGGCGAAAAAACGCGCGTCGCAGATCGAACAGTGGCGGTTGTCCACGTCGCATTGCGGTCGGACCGCCGAGAATCGGGCGACCTTGCGCGGTCAGAGTGCGTTTGCTAGCCGGCAGCGACATGTTGCAGCCAGCGAGCTCGGAACTGTGACGCTTTTGGGCGCTAGATGCACTGGAAACACCAAGAACAAAAAACGCCTTGACGATAGGAGCATATGCTCATAATATGGATGTCAATGGAGCATATGCTCCTAAGTGACCGAACGGACTGAAGCGATGACCCAAGCTGAAATTCTTGTAAGCGGTGCGACTGGACGGACAGGAGGTACCGCCATTAACGAACTGCTCAGAATGGGCAGACGCGTGCGGGCTTATGTGCGTACAGACGACGACCGAGCGGCCGCCCTGAGGCAGCGCGGTGTTGATGTTGCGATTGGAGATTTCACCGACATCGACGACATTCGGGCAGCGATGGAAGGAATCCGATCGGCCTATTTCCTTCATCCGATCGCGCCAGGAATCATCGGAGCCGCGGCTTATTTTGCACAGGCAGCGAAGGAAGCGGGCGTCAAGGCAATCGTCAACATGTCGCAGATTTCCGCAAGGCGTGAGTCCGCGAGCCATGCAGCACAGGATCACTGGATTTCCGAGCGGGTCTTCGATTGGTCAGGCGTCGCGACGACGCATTTGCGCCCCACATTCTTTGCCGATTGGCTCGTCTATCCGCACTTTGCGAAGGAAATCTGGGCCACGAAGAAGATCGAATTTCCCTTTGGCAACGGACGTCACGCGCCCATCGCCACAGATGATCAGGGACGGGTCATTGCGCATCTGCTCTGCAAGCCTGAAGGTCACGAGGGCAAGACATACACGCTCCACGGACCGGTGGAGATGAACCATGTGGAGATCGCCGCCGCGATGAGCGAGGTGCTTGGCACACGCATCGAATATGCGCCCACATCCATTGAGGAATTCCGAACGAAGATGGAAACACTTTACAAGTTTCCGCCTTTTCTCACGCAGCATCTGGTCGAGGTAGCCCAGAACTACCGCGACGGAATCTTCTCCGGCACCAACGATGTCATCGAGAGGATCACCGGAAAGCCACCGCTTTCTGTCCACGAGTTTATCGCCAAGAATCGCGCCGCATTCGCGTAAACTGGCGGCTCACGCGGAGCTGGTCAGCTCAGTATTGTGCAGTCTCGTGATCGAAATCAGGAGTGAAACAGATGTTGCCGGTCAACCAGCCGCTTGGAATCGATCAATGCAACTGCTTCGCCGTGAGGAAGGCGAGCAGGCAGATTTCCCGCCTCTACGATAGCCATCTCGAGCCCGCTGGTTTGCGCATCACGCAGTTCCTCACTTTGGTCGCCTTGAACGAGGTGGGAAGCACGCCGGTCAACGCGCTTGCCGAACGGCTCGATATCGAGCGAACGGCGATGGGGAAAATGGTTGGCTTTCTGGAACGCGACGGCTACGTCACGATCAAGCCGTCGCCCACGGACGGCCGAAGCCGCCTCATCGAGCTCACCGAGGAAGGACGACGCCTGCACGAAAGGGCGGCCCCTCTCTGGCAGGAAGCGCAACGGAAGTTCGAGCAACTGAACGGCGTAGACAATGTCACGGCGTTGCGGGAGGGGTTGAGAGGGGTGGTCGTGGGCGACGTGTCGATGCGTTCGTCGGAAGACTGAGCCTTTAGATGCATTTGCGGCCACGACATGAGGTCGTGAAACCAGTGGGCATTCGAGGGAAGGGCTATGAATCCGCCTTGTCCGCGTCGCCTCTGGAAAGATGTGCCGCGCGTCCACGACCCGCGCGGCGCGCCGTTCAGTGATGCACAAGGCGATGCTCGCGCGCCGGCATGAACGCCCGGACCAACGAATATACCGCTGCAAGTCCCACGAGTACGTAAACAATGCGTGCGCCCGGAGATCCCGCGCCAAAAATCGCCGCGACGAGGTCCAGCTTCATGAGCCCGACGAGGCCCCAATTCAGCGCGCCGATGACGACGAGTGCGCCCGCCAGCCAGTCTACTGGGCTGCGACGAACACTGACGGTTCCTTCTGAGGTGGCAGTTGGCATAACTGAGCTCCATGTTGACAAAAGTGCTTGTGTGAATGCGCCGTCTTCGGCGTTGACCTCTCGCCTGGGCTGCCACTTCATCGGCCGCCCAGGCGTCCCGCAAAAAAGTTTGGATAGTTGACTGCCTGTCCCGCGCCGTAGCTGGCTTCGGTGGTCATATGGACTTCGATCGGACGCGGTCTGAGCGGCGCTCGCCCGCGTTAGGGGCCAACAGTGGTTGGTCCTTGCCAGTGTTTTCCACGTGCCTAGCGGTCGTCGAGCACCTTCAGCTGGAACGGCTGCGCGCCCGGCACCGCGAGCGCGCCAATAGCGACGATGGTGTCCACATCCCCGGCGGCCAGCGTCACCGGCACGCCGGCGGCGCTTGGCAGCACCGGTGTAGTCGTCCCGGTCGGCACGACGGCCAGCGTGTAGGTGCCCGGATCGAGCATCAGCGGCGTGGGCGCGGCGTTCGGGTAGGCGAGGTTGGTCACCGGCCGTGCGGCAATTGCGCCGCCGGCCAGCACCACGACGTCAACGGCCGGCGCGTCGGGCGACAGATGGATCACCCGTACCTTCGCCTTGCCGCTCACGGGCGTGCGGTCGTCGGCATAGGCGTGCAAGGCAAGCGCCTGTGTGCCGGTGCCGCTGAGCAAGCCGGTGGCGAACACGCTGGTGCTGGAGCCTGCGGCGAGGTTGGCGCCGTTGAGGTTCAGCACGCCGGTGAGCGTGCCTGCCAATGCGACCGACACGTCGTAGGTGCCTGCGTTCTCTCTCGAGTAAGCCGTCGCCGCTGGGAAAGTCACATTCTGGAGCAGCCGATTGCTTGTCGAGTTCGCAGCCCCTGGTGCCTTGAGAAAAACGTCCACTGCAGGCACGTCGGGCGCGAAGTGGGCTACGCGCAGCGACGCGCTGGGCGACCCGCTGTCACTCCCGCCGCAGCCCGTGAGCAGCGCCGATATCGTAAAGAGGGCGACGAACAACTTGCGATAAGCGTCCATGATGGACTCCTAAATGACGACGTTAAAATTAAGCTTCGCAGCGTCGTTCGGCGAGCGTGGCCGCGATCAGCCGCACGCCATCCTCGAGGTCGGTACCAACCGGAATGCTACCCGTCGACGCGATCGATTGCCGGTGGCGCACGGCGGTCGGGCCGCCGAAGAATACTGGCACGCTGATTTGCGTGACCAGGCTGCGCAACGAGCGTTCGATCAAACCCTCGGCCGGCTCGAGCGACGAGGAGATCACCACGGCGTCGCAGCAAGCACGCATTGCCGCCCCCGCCAACTCTTCGAGCGGCATGTTGGCACCGAGCACGATGGCGCGCATGCCCGCCTGCTGCGCCTCGATCGCGAACAGCAACAAGCCGATCTCGTGCTGCTCTCCGGGCGCACATGCGACAAGCAGACGGGGCCCTCGGGCATAGACTGCCCGGCGTTGCAATCGCGCGCCGAGTTTGCTGCGCAGATACGTCGCGAAAAAATGTTCCTCGGCAATTCCGCCCGGCACATCTCTCCAGCGTTCGCCGAGATGGGCGAGCAGCGGCAGTAGCAGTTGACGCGTCACCTGCTCGATCGGGTAGAGATTCAGCGCTTCGTCGTACACGCGGTCCAGCTCCGGCTCGTCGAAGCGCGTACAGGCCTGAACCATGCCGTCGAAGTATTCCCGCCATGGCCTTCGCACGAGGGCGCCAGCGCGAGGCATCGCCCGCTCGGCGTCGATATGCTCCCGCACCTGGCTGATCGGTACGCCGCGCTCAATCAGCGCGAGCACGCGGCGAATCTGCTCGACGTGGCGGTGCGTGTATAGCCGGTGTCCGCTTGCGGTGCGCGCGGGTTGAATCAGGTCATACCGTCGCTCCCAGGTGCGCAGTGTCATCGGGTTGATTCCCGTGAGCGCGCAGATCGTGCGGATTGGCAAGGTTTCGTCGTTCGAGGAGTTCATGGCTGTCGCGCGTGTCTTATGCAAAGGTTAGTCAGCGGACAGAGGATGTCAAGGACTTTACGCATGGCGGTGCTTCTCGCAGCCAAAAGCCTGCGACAGCGCCGAATGTCGGTGTATGAATGCACTTTCCCAGCGTTATTCAAATCCTATTCACTACACACATTGAGGCACTATTGTTGGTCGATGCGGACTGGCGAGTTGCCGCATAACACATAACTGGCATCGCGCGTCGAGACACGGCGGGTCTAGATGGCGTGGGCGAATTGCATCGTTACGTGGTCAGGCGGCGCCTGCCGTATCGCGTGCGCTTCCTTATGGGCGGCACGCGGGTCAAGCCGCTCCATTGCTCGAAAGCGTGACGAGCGGCCACGTGGAATGGCTCGCGCGCTGGGCGTTCTCATCGAGCGATGAACACACCGCCGACCGATACGCCTGGCGCGTGCGCACCGGCCGTGGCTGGATGAAACTGCTCGCTGCCGTGGCGCGCCCGATCTTCGAAGGGAATCACGACTACGTTAGCAAAAAGGCGGGGAAGCGCTTGCGGCGCGAAGCTGGTGGACATTGGTCATCGTGAGCGGAATAGGTAAGACACGAAGTCATCCAACTCGCGATTGTCTGCTCAGACCACAGCCGGCCGACTGCAAGACGGTTAAGCGAACTTCGTCGCGCACTGGACCCGCTCGACCGCGCGCTAGAGTCTCCGGTGTTCTCTCATCCTTCGACTGTCGCCCATAATGAGGTGATGTGAACTCGGCATCGTCGTATCGCAGCGCAGACGTTCCGGCCGGCGTCAGCGACACTTTGCAACGGCTCAGCCCGCAATTCACCCTGTCGCATTGTCGTCTTAATCATTAGCTTGTTAATGGCATGCACGTGGCGCTGAACAGGCGAAGCGCTTCAAGCGCCCCGTCGCCCAGCGCTCGTGCGCGAGAGCCTTGCATGCGCAACGCAATCTGCCGGACGGTCGTTGCTTTTCAACTTTTCGTTTTCTAATCTGATCGGGCAGGCTTGGAGCGAGGAGAGTTGCTGCGCCATCGTGCACTTTATTGGAGGCCGAAGTGTCCTTTGATCGAACTGAGACAGCCGTGGTTTTCATCGACCCGCAGGTCGATGTGTTGAGCAAGAATGGCAAGAATTGGGGCGCGGTGGGAGCAAGCGTGACGGAGAACAGAACGGTCGAGAACATGCTGCGAATCTTCAAGGCGGCGAAGTCCGCGAAGATTTCGGTTTTTATATCGCCACATTACTTCTTTACGACGGACCGCGCATGGTGCTTCAACGGGCCGTTGGAGTCGGACGAATTCGCGAGCGGGACGTTCGCGCGTAGCGGTCAGCTCAATCTAGAAGGTTTCGAAGGCTCCGGAGCCGACTGGCTCGACGAATTCAAGCCTTACATCAACGACGGAGAGACGGTTGTTGCGAGTCCGCATAAGGTCTTCGGACCGCAAACCAACGATCTCGTCCTTCAACTGCGCAAGCGAGGCGTCAGGAAAGTAATACTGGGAGGCATGCTTGCCAACATGTGCGTGGAGTCACATCTTCGTGATCTGCTCGAACAGGGATTCCAGGTGTATGTCGTTAGCGATGCAACGGCCGGACCGCGTCATCCTGTTTGGGGAGACGGCTACAAGGCGGCGATGGTCAACTACGCGTTTCTTGCCCACGGTGTGATGACTACAGACGAAGCAGTGTCTTCGATGGAGTGACGCCAGCAAGCCCGATTGTCAGTCGAATACCCTGTCGGCCTGAACGGCGTCTTGCGACCCTCATGGTTCATCAACTCCTGAATCGGTCGGTGATCCTAATGTGCTGGGTCGAGCAACGACTGGTATGCGCTGAATCTACTAGCAGTCTTCCGTCGTGTGGGTCGAACAGCCTCCAGCTCAGAGATCGACGACGATGTCCCGAACCGGCTGCGCGCAGCAGATCAGCAGGTTGCCTTCGGCGGGTCGGTCGAGCGGCTCCGGCTCATAGGCCACCGTGCCCGACACCAGACCGCTTTCGCAGTTGTGACAGACACCCGTGCGGCACGACCACCGCACGGGAACGTCGCAGGCTTCCGCCAGTTCGAGAACGCTCTGGTAGACCGAGCGATTCCAGTGCGCGGCAATGCCGCTCTTCGCGAACGACACCAGCGGCCCCGTGTCGGCATCGTCTTTCGGCAAATGGGGACTGCGTTTCGCGGCGCCGACGATGCCCGGATTCAGCGGTTCCCCGCCGTTGAAGATTTCGGCGTGAATCCGTTCCGGCGCGATGCCTAGGCCGGCGAGCGCCGCTTTCATATCCTCCATGAAGCGCGACGGTCCGCAGAGATAGATGTCCGCGTCGCGCGTGATACCGGCCACGCTCAGAACCGCTTGCGACAGGCGCCCCGTCGCATCGAAATCCACGCCCTCGCGGTCGCCCGCGGCGGGCTTGCTGTAACAGACGTGGCTTCGTCCGTGCGCGAGCGTAGACACCAGAGCGCGAACTTCGGCGGCGAACGGATGATGCTGCCCATCGCGCGCGGTGTGCATCCACAAGACCGGCCGCGTCGAGCGCGCCGTCGACAGCGCATGCAGCATCGAAAGAACCGGCGTCGCGCCGATGCCCGCGCTGAGCAGCACGACGGGTCCGTCGCCCGGCTGCAGAACGAAGCTGCCGCGCGGCGCGCTGACGTTGATCGTATCGCCCACGCGCACGTGTTGCTGGAGATAGGACCCGGCTGCGCCATCCGGCTCGATCTTCACGCTGATCCGGTAGCTCTCCGGCGAAGGCCCGCCTGAGATCGAATAGCTGCGGTAAAGCGGCGGTCCGCCGGCCGTTCGCTGCAGACGCAACACCAGGTATTGCCCTGGCAGAGCGGGGCGCAGCGGCTCACCATCCGCGCTTGTAAAGCTGATCGAGAGCACGTCGGCGGATTCCGGTTTGAGTGCGGAGACCTTGAGTGGCCGGAAACCCGGTGCGGCGGCATTCGCTGCCGCTGCCGCCGCGAGCCCGGGATTTCCACCCTTCGCGCCGTCTTTCAGAAGCGCCTCGAAAGACCGCCGCCACCCCGGCGACAGCGCTTCGATCCGTAACGCTCGCTCCAGCTGATCGCGTGGATGGTGAGCCGAGTAAAGCAGCGCATTGACTTGCGCGACGCTCATGCGTTCTTCGGCTTCGCCGATCTTCACGATCTCGTCGCCCGCGCCCACGTCGCCTTCCTGCAGCACGCGCAAGTAGAAGCCGGGTCGTCCGCTCGATGTGAGCAGGGCGGGCATCCGCGGTTCGTTCATGCGGATGCCGACGCGATAGCAGGTCACGCGGGGCTGCGTGACCTCGAACAGCGCGCTGCCGATCCGATAGCGGTCGCCGATGCACACATCGGAATCGGGCAGTCCTTCGATGGTGAAATTTTCGCCGAACTGTCCGCAGGCAAGGTCGTTGCGTTTCAGCTCCGTCTGCCAGTAGCGCGACGATTCGATCTGGTAGACGAAGACGGCGCGCTGCTCGCCGCCGTGGCCCGCGAGATCGCCCTGGCCGTCGCCATCAAGGTTCAGCCGTCCGACGCGGCATCGGCCGCGCACCGGTTCTTTCCAGATGCCGGTATGCACCGTGCGGCCCTTCCACTCGATGTCGCGCGGAAGCCCGACATTCACCGATAGTAGTCGCGCCATGGTCGTCACCGCTCGATGTGTTCGCACGGCACTTGCCCGCGCGGAGTGAAGCCCGATTCGCTGAGCCACGATCTCGGGTCCGTCTTTCAGCGTGAATGATAGTACGGACAAGTGTGGAGAGCGCTTTTCTGGACACTGAGCCGCTATTCGCGAACGCTGCGGCACCGCTCGCGCTTCCTCGTGCGTCGCAGCCGCTTGGCGCCGGCCGCGGCCGGCGCGCCTCTCTGCTGCCTGCGCAATTGGCGGTATGCGCGGGCACCGGGTTTCTCCAACAGTTGCTTAGTAAGCTTGAGGAAGTCCCGAGAACTTGATAAGCAACCGATGACGTACATGGTGCCTGGCCATTTGGTTGAGGCGTTTAAGTAAATGGCAATGATCGATACCGCCGATATCGTCGCAAAGCGTTACGGCATCAGCCGCGAGGCGCAGGACCGCTTTTCCGTGGAAAGCCAGCGGCGCACGGCCGAAGCCCAGCGCGCGGGCCGATACGCCGATGAAATCGTGCCCGTTACGACGACGATGTCCGTCACCGACAAGGAAACGAAGCTCGTCAGCTATCGCGAAGTGACGGTATCCGCCGACACCTGCAACCGCCCCGGCACGACCTACGACGCGCTTGCGAATCCGGTACCCGTCAAAAGACCGGACAAGTTCATCACCGCGGGCAACGCATCGCAGAACGCGGATGGAGCATCGGCTTGCGTGTTGATGGAAGCGAAGGCCGCCGAACGCGCGAACCTCGCGCCGCTCGGTGCGTTTCGCGGCTTCGCGGTGGCCGGCTGTGAGCCGGATGAAATGGGCATCGGTCCGATGCTCGCCGTGCCGAAGCTGCTCGCGCGTCACGGCCTGAGAGTCGACGACATCGGTTTGTGGGAGTTGAACGAAGCGTTCGCGTCGCAGGCGATCTACTGCCAGAAGAAGCTCGAGATTCCGCACGATCGTCTCAACGTGAACGGCGGCGCGATATCAATCGGGCACCCGTTCGGTATGACAGGCTCGCGCCTCGTCGGGCACGTGGTCATCGAAGGACGGCGGCGCGCCAAGAAATACGCGGTCGTCACGATGTGCATGGCCGGCGGCATGGGCGCCGCTGGTCTCTTCGAAATCTATTGAGGAAAGCGATTCGAGGATCTGAACTTCACTCCCGAAGACGAAGCATTTCGCGCAAGCGTCATACGCTTTCTAAATGAAAAGCTGCCCGCGCGGCTTACCGAGACGGCGCGCAATGGCGTGCGCCTCACGCGCGACGAAATGGTCGAATGGCATGCCATTCTCAACGAGAAGGGCTGGCTCGCGAATCACTGGCCGAAAGAGTACGGCGGCCCCGGAACCGCTTGGCGCTTTGCCTGCGGGCTTGCTACTTTCGACCTAACAGGTCCTTCAACGCGGCGTTGTCGAGCATCGAATCGGCCTCCTGCTCGCGTTCCTTCAGGCGCTGCGCTTCGGAGACGGTCATCCCGCCGAACTTCGCTTTCAAGTTGTAGTAGGTCGCTTCTGAGATGCGGTACTTGCGGCACAGTTCCGCCGGCTTCAGGCCAGCCTCGGCTGCCTTCAAGATGCCGATGATTTGTTGTTCGGTGAAGCGCTTCTTCATTGCCGTTCCTCTCTGGAACCGACTCTACACCGTCACCGTACTAAACGCGGGGAGCAGGTCAATCCCGCGTCTGCCCCTGTTCGCACTTGCGTTCAGGAGCTTTGTCGTTGAGGCGTCGTTCTAACTGTGCCGCGAACGAACCGTTATTTCTTGACCGGAGGTGCGCCAGGGATCGCGTTGACGCGGGCGGCAGCCGCTGCGTTCGCTGCATTCGCCGCGTTGATCTTGTTCCAGTCATACGACGGGGCGGCGCCGCGGTTCGGGCTGATATTTGGGTTCGGCGTCGCAGTGTTCGACGCATTGGGATTGTTATTCGCAGGCGGCGCAGGCGCAGCGGCGGGCGCCGACTTGACCGGTTTCGGCTGAAGCGTTTGGTTAATCACGGTTATCTGGCCAAACTTTTTCAGTGCCTGACTGTCTGCGGTGGCTGCCGTGGCAAAGCTTAGCGCAGCAACACCGACCAAACCAACAAGCGGGGCGCGCAGCCGCGCTGGTCGACGATCGTCGTTCATAACCGCCTCCTTGGTGCTGTTTACTCGAAGCAAGAATGCTTCAATCCGGAGTCCCATCCCAATTGAATGAGGAAACGCGATACTTCAACCGGAGCTCGCGCCGCCTCCGATGCTGCGGGTCAACATCTTGCGCGGCCTTATCGGTCGCTTGTAGCACAAATCATGACCAATCGGTGCGCAGCTTGGACGCTCATTTGGCCCCAAACGCAGGTCGCAGAGATTTTGGCACACCGGAATCGGACACACGAGCCGCACGAACTGATGTGTCTGCGTCGCCGGTTCGCTGCGGTGGCGCTACCGCCGAAGCGAACCGCGGGTGCCGGCGACTGCGGATGAGCGGCGTCCGCGTCGGCGTGCTGCCGATCGACCTAGCGGGTCAATAAAAACCGCTGCAGGCTAGGGGTCGTTGACCGCGTTGATGAAGTAAGTGAGGAACCAAGGCAAGAACAGTTGCGTATCGTAATAACTCACGCCAACGCTTAGTCTCGGTGGCTTTGCGGTCGCTTCGCCGGTCGCCGCACCGTCGTTGGGACGCGGGCTGTAGGCATTAGACTCGGCGGGAATTCGCTGGGCCATCTGGTCATTCGCTACCGGCCATGTGGCGCAGCCCGCAGTCATTATGGCGAGGGCAACTATCGAACGAACGGGCGTCATGAGGTCAACTCCGGCGGCATTAGTTCGACAAGGTGACGGGTTAGGAGTTCGTCCCGTTGTGCGGGCTCGCGCCCGCTCTCCCACGACGTTTGCGATTATCCTCGCCTGAAAGAACGAATGTATCGAAATCCCGGCATGCCTTGGAACCTTGTGCATCTGTCGCAAGTCGAGGAACTTGGCGGCAGCGCCGGGAAGAAGTGACGACCGCTTACGCGCATTCCGTTCTCGGTCGGCCCCGGGGGCGACGGCATTCTGGCGATCGCCCGTAGGTGACTTGGAGCGTGCGCGACGCGTCACTAACGGGCTCTCTGCACCCACCGCCACCCTTGACGCAAACGATCTCTTCCGTTTTACATAATATCAATTAGCACATTTCCGGTTGTAGGTCCCAAGTTCAAATGTCGTGTTTCTGCTAAGTAGAGATGTCGCACTTTGCCGTAGGTTCGTGGCCAGACAAGCGTTTCTGGAGCACGGACCATGAACTCGACTGGGACCATCACGATGTCGATGCGCGAACTGGACTGACTCAAGGTGATTCAGTCCGTTCCCGAGCGCCAACTCAAGCCAGGGCGTGCCGCCGAACGCCTGGGCATGAGTCGACGGCAAGTCGAGCGGCTGGCCAACCGCTATCGAGTCGATTGGCGCAGCGGGCCTGATCTAAAAGCCCCGTAGCCGGCCAAGCAATCATCGGCCCTCAACCCCGCTCCGCACCAACCCCCAACGCCTCTGCCTTGCGAACCAGATCCGCAAGCGAGCGCGCCTGCATTTTCTTCATCGCCTGTCCGCGATGAATCTTCACCGTGATTTCGCTCAGGTCCATTTCCGACGCGATCTGCTTGTTCATGAGCCCCGCCACGACGAACGCCATCACTTGGCGTTCTCGCGGCGTCAGCGATTCGTAGCACGCCCGCAGAGTCGCGACGGAGCGGCTCGACGTTCGCCGTTTCTCATCCAGAGCCAGCGCGTTCGCGACGGCATCGAGCATGTCCTGGTCTCTGAACGGCTTCGCAAGAAAATCCTGCGCGCCTGCCTTCATCGCTTTGACCGTCATCGCGATATCGCCGTGCGCGGTCATGAAGACGATCGGCAAGCCCAGTTCGCTCGCCGCAATCTGCTCCTGCACCGCGAGTCCGCTTTGCCCTTTCAGGCGCACGTCGAGGATCAGACAGCTCGGCACGTCCTGCATCTCGCACGCAAGGAACTCCTGCGCCGAAGGGAACGTCTGCACCGCGAGTCCCACCGAGCGCAATAACATGGCGACGGCCTCGCGCATGGAGTCGTCATCGTCGACGACGTAGACCATCGCATTGCTCGCGGCATCATCCGGCCTGCTGCTCATGACATGTCCCCCTATCGACGGGCAAGATGAACTGCAACGACGCGCCACCCTCCGCACCCTTCTCTGCCCAGATGCGGCCCGCGTGCGCCTCGACGATCGAGCGGCAGATCGACAAGCCCATGCCCATGCCGTCGTGCTTCGTCGTGAAGAAAGCGTCGAAAATGCGGCCCGCGCTCTCGTTACTGATGCCCGGTCCCGAATCCTCGACGATGACCTGCGCGTGATGTTCATCGAACATGCGCGTGGTGATGCTCAGGCGCCGCGCCGCCTGCTGCCCGGCCATCGCCTGCGCGCCGTTCATGATGACGTTGATGAGCACCTGCTGCAACTGCACGCGATCGCAGCACACCACAGGCGATGGCTGCGCGAGCTGCACGCCCACCGCCACGCCGTGACGTTCGAGTTCGCTGCGCACCAGTTCGAGCGCCTCTTCGACGGTTTCGTTCAGCGCCAGCACCGCGGCGGAGCCTTCGTGCTTCTTCGCCATCGCGCGGATGCGCCGGATCACGTCGCTCGCGCGCTTCGCATCGCGGATCATTTGCGCGATCGACTGTTTCGCCTCCGCGAGATCCGGTTGCGGCCGGTTCAGCCAGCGCAACGACGCATCGCCGCAGGTCACGATGGCCGCGATCGGCTGCGTGGTTTCATGCGCGATCGATGCGGCAAGCTCACCGAGCATCGACACGCGGGTTACGTGCGCCAGTTCCGCCGTCGACCGCGCCAGCGCCTCTTGCGCGAGCTTCGTCTCGGTGATGTCCATGAGCGCGCCGACATATTCCAGTTCACCGGTCCGCTGCACCACATGCGCGACGTAATGCACATGCTTGATGCCGCCATCGGGCATCGTCAGCCGATGCTGCACGTCGATGACCGGCGCGCCGCCCTGCTCGGCTTCGTAAGCGCCGCGCACGAGCGCGAGATCGTCGGGGTGCGTGCGCGCGAGGATGGCATCGATCGATGGAGTCACGTCGCGCGTGTAGTCGAAGATGCGATACGCCTCGTCGGACCACCACATCGTCCCTTCGGGCAAGCGCGTCGCGATGCTCGCCGTGCGGCTCAGGCGCTGCGCATCGACGAGAAACGCCTCGGTGCGCGCGAGCGCGCGTTCCGCCTGCTTGCGCTCCTCGACCTGCTCGCGCAGATTGGCCGTCGCGGTCTGATTTCTCAACGCCAGCCAGGAGGTGGTCGCGATCGCGAGCAGGCTTACCGCGCAACGGGCGATGGCCCCGGTAGACACCGAGTCGTCGTGAGAGAGGACGAAGCCCGCGAGCGTCAGGATCACGCAGCCCCACGCCGCGCGGACCGTTGCCTTGCGCCCGCCCGACGATGCAACGAGCAGCACGACGACGACGTAAAACACGGCGATCGCTATGTCGAGCGGCGTGAGCGCATCGATCAGAAAGACGGCGAGCGCGAGCACACCGGCGAGCGTCCATGCGATGCGCGCATCGGACCGCACGATGCCGGCCGGCTCGTTCGATTGGTTGCGGGAATCGGTCGGATCAAGCGGTGTGTGCATGGGCAGTCGAGTGGGCGTTGACTTGACGAATGCGTGCGCTTACCGGGCATCGGAATCGAACCGTTGCTGCAATGTGCTCAGGCATTCTAGTACGACCGCGCCATCCACCGGCTTGCCGAGGAAGCACAGCGCGCCGCCGTCGAGCGCCTGCCTGCGTACCGCATCCGATGCGAACGCGGTGATGAAGATGATGGGCAAGGCGAGACCCAGTTCGCGCAGCCGCTGCTGCAACTGCAAGCCGGTCATGCCTGGCATCTGCACGTCGCTAATGATGCACGCAACTTCGTCGAAATGCCCGGATTCCAGAAACGATTCCGCAGACGGGTAAAGATGCACTTCCCATCCGAGCGAGCGCACCAGGCTCGACGTGGCGGCGCGAACGGATTCGTCGTCGTCGATGACTGAGACCAGTGGAGGGGCGGCCAAGTGCATGTCCTCTATCATGTGATGTCAGCGCAAGCCGCGCATGCGGTCCTGCTCGTGTAATGCCATCTTAGCGAGCATCCCGGCTGCCGCACATCATATGTGCGTATAGCTTTTCGCTGCGACGGGGGGCGGGTCATACGTTGGTATGAGGGCATCATGCCCCGGGATACTGCCGCTGAACGTACGGTCGATGCGCGTCATCCGCGCGCCGTCTGAATGCCATGCGCGGCCATCCGAAAGGTCACGCGGAGCCAACGCCTGCATGGCCGGTTGCGCGCCTTCGTACGATGGGGCGGCAGGCCACACGCGACTACATTTCACTCACGGCTGCATCGACGACACGGTCAGCCGCTCGAAGCATCGCCTCGTACGTTTCAGGCACTTCAACGCCTTATTCGACTCGTTCAACTCAACCAGGGAGTATCAATCATGAAGAAGCTCGTCGTTTGCCTCGCCGTTGCCGCCAGTGCCCTCGCCGCGCCCGCTCTGAGCTTTGCGCAGTCCAGCGATCCAGTCACCCGGGCGGATGTCCGTGCAGATCTGGTGCGCGTCGAGCAGGCGGGATACAACCCGGCGCTTGCGAGCGATCCGCACTATCCCGACGACATCCAGGCCGCCGAAGCGAAGGTCGCCGCTGAACAGGCGAGCACCGCTTATGGCGGCGCGCAGCAGCGCACGTCGTCGGGCGGCCCGGCACGCGTGTCGATGACATCGACGTGCGTCGGACCGGCGGGTTTCTGCACGCCCTACTTCGGAAGTTGATTCGTCTCGGCCGGGTCTCGCGCCCGGCCGGAGCATGTCCAACCTCTCGTATCCGTTGATGGAGACTCTCGTGAAAGTTCTTCCGCATGCAGCCGTGGCGCTCGCGCTCGCTACTGGTTTCGCCGCTTCTTCGCTCGCCGCTACGCCTGTTTCAGCGCCCAAACCCGCGCCAGTCAAAAATATCGTTTTGGTCCACGGCGCGTGGGTCGATGGTTCCGGATGGAAGCCGGTCTACGACATCCTCGTGAAAGACGGATATCACGTCAGTCTGGTGCAGGAACCGTTGACATCGCTGGCGGACGATGTGGCGGCCACCCGCCGCGTGCTCGACTTGCAGCACGGGCCGACGATACTCGTCGGGCATAGCTATGGCGGCTCGGTCATCACGGAAGCCGGCGCGCATTCGAACGTCGTCGGACTGGTTTATGTCGCGGCGCATGCGCCTGCCGTGGGGGAGAATGAGAGCGCGCTCGGCAAAGGCATGCCGAGCTACACGTCGAAGCAATCCGGCGCGATCGAGAAGACCGCGGACGGCTACACGTTCCTCGATCCGGCGGTGTTTCCCAAATACTTCGCGGCCGACCTGGCCCCGGCGAAAGCCAGGTTCGAATCGCATGCCCAGATGCTGACCGCGGCGAATGTTTTCTCGACGCCGTTGACGGCTGCGGCGTGGACGTCGAAACCGAGCTGGGGCATCGTCGCGGGGGATGACAAGATCATCAATCCCGATCTCGAGCGCTGGTATTACGCGCGTGCGCATAGCCACATGACCGTGATTCCGGGCGCAAGTCATGCCGTGTATGAGTCGCGTCCGCGAGAGGTCGCTGCGGTCATCGAGGATGCGGCGCGGCATGCGCAGCTGTAGCGGTGGCCACTGATTCTTCTCGTTATGCGCGCGCGTGACAGAAAGAAGATGGCCGGTCCCGCGTCAGCGTCCGGCCATGCGGATGAGTGCTTTCTGACGTTAGCTGGGCTTCCGTTGCGATCGCGAGTCGTCGGGCTTACCAGCTAGACGAAGCGCCCGCACGGTCGCATTGACGCTGCCCTTGACGGCCATCGCCAGCGCGGTCTGGCCGCCTAGTGCCCCACGCCGGCACCGACGGCGAAGCGCTTGCCTTGCGCGACATCGGGGATCATCGCCTCCGCGCCGTTCTGCCAGAACTTGCCAGGATCGCTAGCCGCGCTCGTTCGCGACGAGCATGCAGAAATTGTCCTCGTAGCACCTTTTCGAGTCCGAATCTGACCTCGCGCTGCCCAGATGTCGCCACTACTATCGAATGGCTTCGACTGGTGGCATGCGTCGGTCGCGCTTCACGGGTCAAGCCAGTTCGCGGCTAATGCCGTTACTGCTAAACAAGCCACGCCCACGTTAGGCGCTATCTATAAGGAGACGTTATGGCAACAGGTCAGTGGTGCATTGCGAGGGCCGCGCGCGTGATCGCGGCTGTCGTCACTTCCGCGGTTTCGGCATACAGCATCGGTGCGACGCCGCCAGCGGGACACGAAGCCGCCTGCCAACGTCTTCAGGGCTTCGTGGTGCCGGCTTCGGAAATTGGCGAGCCCACATCCGGAGCGAGCGTAACTGCGGTCAAGCCGGTCACCGCGAGCGGAAGCGGTGCAAGCGCGTTACCGGACTACTGTGAAGTGACAGGCAAGATATCGCCGGTCGACAGGTTCGCGCCCGACATCCAGTTCAAAGTCGCGCTTCCCGCCCAGTGGAACGGCAAGGTCTTGATGTTCGGCGGCGGCGGATTCGACGGCACTATCCCCAATGTGGCAGGCAACGTACCCAATGGTCCCGTCGATGCAGCTGTGCCGCTTGGTCGCGGCTACGCGACGTTCGCCAGCGACTCCGGCCATCAGGCCAACGCGTTGGGCTCTCAGGACGGACGCTTCGGTGCGAACGACGAGGCGGTGAAAAATTTCGGCGGCGACGCGCTGAAGAAGACCCACGACGCGGCTTTGGCGATCATCAAAGCCCGCTATGCGCATTTGCCCCGCGAGGCCTATTTTGCCGGGGGCTCGACTGGCGGGCGCGAAGCAGTGACGGCCATTCAGCGCTGGCCGTCAGACTGGGACGGTGCCATCGCATGGTACCCGGCATGGGACGATGCTGCCGCCCTGCTCGGAGGGCAGCGCATGAGCCGCGCCCTGGCGAAACCGGGCGCGTATCTGTCGGTGGCGAAACGCCAGGCCGTGTACGACGCGGCGATGCAGGCATGCGATGCGCTCGACGGCGTGGCCGACGGCTTGATCAGCGACCAGCGGCAATGCAATGAGCGATTCGATCCGTCGGTCGCTACGCTCAACGGTGCGCCGCTGCGCTGCCCCAAGGGCGCGGACAGCGGCGACCATTGCCTGTCCGACGCGCAGATCGAGGCGTTGAAGACAATTAATACCCCAACGCTGCTGCGCTTTCGACCGGCTAGTGGCGAAACCTACTATCCCGGCTACAACGTGTGGGGCGCCGACCTCGGAATCACGACCCGCACTTCGCCGGTCGAGCCGGTGGTCACGTTCCTTGCATTCGGAACATCGCAGCCGGCCGATCCGATGCCGCTCACGGCGCCGTACATCAGCGTTCTCACCGACCAGTGGATCAAATATTCGGTCACGCGCGATCCGAACTTCCATTCTCTGTCGCTCGACCCGGAACAACCGGGCGTGTGGGCCAACCGCATCAGCGATCTGAGTCAGCAACTCGACGCCAGCACTGATATCTCAGCGTTCCGGCGGCGTGGCGGCAAGCTCCTGCTCGTTCACGGACAATCCGATGTACTCGTCAGCACCCGCGCCACGGAGTTGTACTATCGGCGGCTGCAAGCGCGATTTGGCGATGATCGCGTCGATTCGTTCGTGCGTTTCTACGAGATTCCCGGCATGGGACACGCTGCCAGCAGTACCTTCAATGCCACTTGGGATTCTTTGTCGGCGCTCGCCGAATGGGTCGAGCGAGACAAGGCGCCAGTCGCGCAAGTGACAAGGGATACGGCCGGCGTTCCGGGCCGCACGCGACCGCTATGCGACTATCCGAAGTGGGCCCGCTACGAAGGCGGCGACGTCAATGACGCTGCTTCGTTTCGGTGTGTGCATTGAGCACCCCAGCGCCGTCGGACGCGGGCAAGGAGGTGCATTTCGATCGCGCTCGAATGCCCGTTCCCGACGCTCTCTTGGTCCGCCGAAGGTCGAGGCATTCGCCTCGATCGACGAGAGTCCGACGGAGTTGTTGCTGGCGGCGCTCGCTAGCTGCTTAGAGCGCGGCGACAAGCGGCGCCCTAACGATGGCAATATAGACGCACACGCCGTCGATCCCATACGCCGACATGCCCCAGCGCCTGCCACCGCTCAATGCCCTCCGTCTCTTCGAAGCCGCTGCGCGACATCGCAGTTTCAAGCTCGCCGCCGCCGAACTCAACGTGACACCTGGCGCGGTGAGTCACGGCATCGGCGCGCTGGAAGACATGCTCGGCGTCGAGTTGTTCATCCGCGAGCCGCGCGGACTGTCGCTGAGCGCCGCGGGCGAACATTATCTGCCGTACATCGCCGAAGCATTCTCGCTTATTGCGATCGGCACGCAGACGCTGCCCGGCAAACATAAGCGCCGCACGATCGCCGTCACGTGTGCGCCGACGCTTGCCGCGCGCTGGCTCGTCCCGCGCCTCGCGGATTTCCGCGCGCGCTGGCCCGACATCGACATCACGATAGACACATCACGCCGTCAGGCGGGCTTTCCCGTCGATGGCTTCGATTTCGGCCTGCGCCTCTCGCGTGGTCCCGTGGATGGCGCATCGTGGCAGCGTCTATTCGGCGAGCGGCTCGTGCCCTTGTGCAGTCCGTCGTATCGCGCTTGGCTGACGGGCGCGGACGGCGTGCCTGATCTGGCGCGCGCCGCGCTCATTCATGTCGATACGGCGAGCGAGGACTGGCAGGCGTGGATGGACGGCGCGGGCATCGACGGCCTCGATCTGCAGGCCGGCCTGCGTTTCGATACCGTTCAACTCGCCTTCGATGCCGCGGCGGCCGGGCTCGGCGTGGTCGTCGGCCGTCGTCCGCTCGTCGATCGCGAACTGGCGGCGGGCACGCTCGTGGAAGCCTCGGCGACGAGCGTCCAGACGCAAACCGCTTACTGGCTCTGCGAGACGCCGCAAGCCAGCGCCCGCGCGGACACCGCCGCGTTTCGCGACTGGCTGACCGAGCAGGCGGCGGAGTTCGTCAATAGCAACGGCGACGGTTGAACTGCGCTCATCCGCCCGCGAAAAGTTTTCGTTTGTCGGCACGGGCGTTCGTTTGCGACGATGGCCGCAAGGAGGATTTGCGCCATGCCGTCACTGCCAAGCACTGCGAACACTACGAGCACGAGCCGGGTCACAACTTGGGCGCTCATCGGCGCCGCCGCGCTGATACTGAGCGCCGCGATGGGCGTGCGCCAGACCTTCGGGCTTTTCATCGGGCCGTTCTCCTTCGATCGCGGCTTGCCCGTCACGCTGATCGCTTTCGCCATCGCGCTACACAACCTCGTCTGGGGCTTCGCTCAGCCGTTCGCCGGGGCCGCCGCCGACCGATACGGCGCCGCCCCCGTCGTCGCGATGGGCGCGGCCACGTTCGCAGCGGGCCTCGCGCTGGCGGCCGCCGCGACTTCCGGATGGATGCTGGTCCTCGGGCTCGGATTGCTCGTTGGCATCGGCATCAGTTGCACGAGCTTCGGCGTCGTGCTCGCGACGGTCGGACGCGTCGCGTCGCCGCAAGCCCGCAGCGTCGCGATGGGCCTCGCGAGCGCGGGCGGATCGTTGGGGCAAGTGCTGATGGTGCCGTTCGCGCAGGAAGTCCGTGTGCATGCGGGCGTGGCGGCGTCGTTATATGCCCTCGCCTTCCTGCTGCTTCTTGCTGCGCCGCTCGGCATCGTGCTGCATCGCGCGAGCCGCCGGAGCAACGCGTCGATGGCGGTGCCGGTATCTGGCTTGAACGAATCGCGCCCGATGCCGTTGCGCGAGACGTTGGGGTATGCGTTGCGTCATCGCGGCTATCGGCTGCTGACGCTCGGCTTTTTCACATGCGGATTTCAGCTTGCGTTCATCGCCACGCATCTGCCGGGCTATCTGCTGCTCTGTCACATGCCGGTCGGGCTCGGCGCGACGGCGCTCGCGCTGATCGGCTTCTTCAACATGATCGGCAGTTGGGGATGCGGGTGGATCGGCGGACGCTGGCGGCAACATTACGTGCTCGCGTGGCTCTATCTGATTCGCGGGGGCGCGATCGCTCTCTTCGTCCTGTTGCCGACGACAAGCGTGTCCGTCGTGATCTTCGCCGCGGTCATGGGGCTGACGTGGCTCGGCACGGTGCCGCTCACCAACGGGCTGATCGCGAGGGTGTTCGGCACGCGGCATCTCGGGACGCTGTTCGGCGTCGTGTTTCTGAGTCATCAGCTCGGATCGTTTCTCGGCGCATGGCTCGGCGGTTATGTCTTCGACACGACCGGCTCTTACTCGCTGATCTGGGGCGCCACGGCCGTTGCGGGACTCGTTGCGGCGCTGCTGCATTTTCCGATCGATGACCGGGCGGTCGGCGAGGCTTCGCTTGTGGCCTCGTAATGGGGCGGAACGGACCGCCTCTACCGCCTAGAACGACGCAATGCCCCGTCCGGCGTAATGCGGGCGTCGCAGGTAACACGTGAGCGACTCACACGAGAGCACGGCGCTTTCGACGAAATGCGTGAAGCTTCGCCTCAAACTAGCCGGACCTGCACAAAGGCTCAAGTTATAGTCGTGCAGGCCGTTATCGCGATGGTAGACGACCATTCTCCGCCAAAAGCATGACCTTCCGCACAAAAACAATAACTGCCCTTGCGTTCGCAATCCTTCTCTCCGGATGCTTGACAACGGTTCCTAGCGTTGAGACGGAGCGGTCCGGAAACGCACAGACAAGAGTTCAGATCGCACGCGGAATACAGAGTCCGAAGATCGACGCAAACGGATTCTTGGTAACCCCGTGGATCCGCAGCGCGATGATGTCTGCTTTTGCTATTCGCGCAACTCAACTCGGACTTCAAATCGATCCGAACGGAGTGCCAGTAACAATTCACATCACGGGTGTTCGATCAAAGTCTGACGCGGCGCGGATGGCGTTCAACTTTTTAGGCGGAGCGGAATGGGTATCCGGAACGGTCAGCGTGGGAGACGCTAGCTTCAACGTCCACGAGGATACTTGGCTCTATTGGATGCCAACAGGATACCGGACGATCCAACAGGTAGCTGGAGCTGTCGGCACGCAGGTTGCGAACGGTGTCGCCCTCGTTGCAGGCATGCCGCTGGACGACTAAAGCAAGTGCACGAGCATCTCGTAGGCCCGGTGCCCAAGCCTGCGGAGAAGCGCACACTAAACACGATTTCGGTTGCGCCCACCGATTGAGTACTTCGTGATGAACGCCATTCGTTGTCGACAAACTCGCCGAATGCGCCGAAAGACGGCTCTGTCAGGATTCCAGGCCACTTCAACATGCGGTGAAGTCCAGTTGTGCCAATGCCGGGCGGGCGGGTAACTATGGGTGTCCGCCGACTGTATGAACCGTCGGTGTCGGCCGGTCAACAGTCGCTTAGCCTTCTGGAAACCTTCTACTGCTAGAGAATATTCAAAATCTCGTCAACGCTGATGAATCGAAACTCATAAGCACCGTTACCAGTGCGATGGATAGAACCAGCACATGGGTAAGGAAAGTGCGCGGGCATGATTATGCTTTCGGTGTCAGCGTGGGTTTCGAAGAACGCGCGTCTCGATTGGCGAGACTGGACAGGATCTACACAGAACCTAGTGTTCCAGTCTGGGTTTTCGCATTGAAAGGGAGTGTGGAATAGATGTAAGCGGTCCATCTTCGACGTCTGGCAGTGAGCGACAGTAGCGAGGACCATAGGTGTCCACCTATCTTGGAGGTGG